>CAZXVW010000090.1:0-14150 GCA_964644025.1 uncultured Solibacteraceae bacterium
CAACGCGAAGTTGTCGCGCATGGTCCGCGGGATGTACTCCCCAATGGTTTTGGTGTAATCCCAGCGCCACTGCGTATCCAGGTGGGCATAGCCGACCACGTAGAGCGTCGGCTGCTTGGTCAGATCCGGGCCGCCGCGGCCGCGGGTCAGGCTGAGGGCCGCCAGGCACACCAGCAGAAGGAAAGCCAAGTATTTCAGGGTTCGTCGCATGACAGGTCTCCAAAAAGCCTGCAGACAATACTAACGTATTTGAAGCCTTCTCGGCACGGGTTGCCGTCCGGCCGGGCTGCGATGGCCTCCGCCGGGTTTGTCAGCACCCGGCCGGGCAGGCATGGGTCAGGTTGCCTTTTTCTTGGGGCGGCCGTAGCCTTTGGCGTAATCGGCGCGGCAGCGCCGTTCGCTCTCCTCGGGGTCCTCTCCCAGTTCCTTGACGAGCGCGGCGTGCAGTTTCTCCACCTGCGGCTTGTGAGCCGCGTCCTTGGCGAGGTTGTGGAATTCCATCGGGTCCGCCGTCAAGTCGTAGAGTTCGCGCTCGGCCGGGTGATGGGCGTCCGGTGCGTTGTGGTAAACGTACTTCCACTTGCCCGTGCGGTACATGGCGTAGCCGGAGGCGATGTTGTGAGCGTAATACTCGCTGACGGCGAAGTCTTTCCAGGCGGTAGAGGGATCGTCCAGCCAGCGCACCATTGAGGCGCCGTTCCAGTCGCCGGGCGTTCTGGCGCCGCCGAGTTCGGCGATGGTTTGCACCAGGTCCACCATTGAGCAAGCCCCGGCGCGCCGCTGCCCGCCTTTCCAGCGCTGCGGCCAGCTCACGATCATCGGGATATGGGAGGCCTGCTCGTACATGCAGTTCTTCCACCACAAGGTGTGCTCGCCCATGTTCTCGCCGTGGTCAGTGGTATAGATAACGACGGTCTCGTCGGCCAATGGGCTCTTCTCGAACGCGGCCAGTACCTTGCCGATCTCATTATCCACCCACTGGGTGAGGCCGTAATAGAGCTCCCGGCCGCGGCGGACGGTGTCGTCCGGGACGTTCACCAGACCGAAGCCACGCCGCAGGTGCTGGTAGTTCAGCGGCAGTGATTCAACGAAGCCTTCAGGGATCTCCGGCATCGCGATGCGCCCCTTATAAACGTTCCAGTAGGCCTCGGGGACAATCAGCGGGAAGTGCGGGGCAAGGTAGCCGGCCGCCAGGAAGAAGGGTTTGTCGCGGCGCGTGCGTTTCGAGAAGAAATCCAATACGCCCGCCGTGACCTTGCGATCGTGGGAAAGTATGCTGGAATCGTCGCCGGGGTGAAACTTACCGAAGCGGTTCTTCCCGGCGGCCCAGTTCACCCGGGTATCGTCCGCCGCGCGGCGCTTGCCGAGGCCCGTCTTGTGATGCTTGTTCATGTTGCCGCCGATTTCGGTGAAGCCGTAACGGCGGGTGGCATCGTAGTGCATCTTGCCGCACAAGAAGGACTCGTAGCCGGCGGCGTTCAGCAGGCGCGGCAGTGAGGGGTAGTCCGCGCTCGGGAGCCAGCAATCGTTGCTCCAGGCGCCGGTGCGGTGGATGTACTTGCCGGCGGTGAAGCTCATGCGCGAAGGCACGCACAGCGGCGAGTTGCAGTAGGCGTCCTCGAAGGTGACGCCCCGCGCGGCGATCCGGTCAATGTTCGGCGTCCGCGCCAGCTTGTTTCCGTAACAACCGGCGATGGAGTGGTTGTGCTCGTCGGTCATGATGAGGAAAATATTGGGCGGCCGATCGCGAAGCGCGGCTCGCGACCGGCGGGCAACGCTGGCGGCGGCCGCGCCGGCCACGGCGGTGGATAGGAATTCGCGTCGATCAATGCGGTGATTGTTGCTCATCATAAAACTCCGATTCTAGATTACCGCTTTCAGGACAGAGATGGAGCCAGGGGGATCTGGTCTGAGCCGGCGTGCTTTTCCGTACCCAGCACCGGGCCCGTTCCGAGTCAGGGTGGGGAGCCGCCGGCCGCCAGCATCCGGGATCAGAACTCCCAGGTGATTCCCATCACAATCCGCCGCATCTGCATCGGGCCGTAGACGTAGCCGGCGTCACGGTCCGGTCCCTGGTCCAGGTCCGGCTGGTAATCATCGGTGATGTTGTTGATGTTGACAAACACCCGCGCTCGGGAGTTGTCCGCGACGTCGAACGTCCTGCTGAGAACCAGATTGAACACGGTGAAATCGGAGCTCGTTTCCAGCCGGTCCGCCGGGATGTAGCCGGCATAGTGGGGAACCAGCATGGATCCGGTGAACTCGGTTGTTTCAAAGAGCTGGATCTTCCAGGGTAGCTCCCAATCGAATCCGAGGAAACCATAGCGTTCCGGCGTACGGAAGTAGCTCAGGGAACCGAATTGCTCTTCGGGGTCCTTGTACCGTGCAACCTGGAAACTGGCGCCACCACGAAAGCTGAGTTTCGAAGTCAATTTCAGGTTTCCGTTCAGGTCCACGCCGCGAACGTAGGATCCCTTTCCGTTCACCCGCAACAGTTGGCGGTAGTTGCCTTGCACGACGGCAACCTCTTTCAACTGGAAGTTGTCTCGCAAATCCGTCCAGAAAAAGCTGGCGCCAAGCTGGAATGACCGCCCGGCGACGGCGCCAACGTAATCGAGCCCGCTGGCGAAGCTGACGGACTTCTCTTCTGTCAGCTCCGGGCTGTTTTGGATGAGCAAGCCCTCACCGCCCACCTGGGTGATGTGGAGGTCTTCATTGAAAACCTCAGGGGCACGGAATCCGGTGGAAAGCGACGCTCTCCAGCTCAGGCTTTTCGTAAGCCCGTACTTGAGGCCGGCCCGGGGGCTGAGCACCCACTTGTTCAACTGATTGGAGCGGTCCGCTCGAAGCCCCGCCAGGACAGTGAACCGCTGGCCGGCTTCCCACTCATCCTGCAAGTACAGCCCGTGGTCACTGAATATGCCTCCGTACCGGCGGTTGTATGCCGGTGCTCGATCATCGACGTAGTCGCGGCGGAACTGGTAGCCGCCGAGGATGGTATGCGCCCCGGTCTGATGACCGAGCTGGCCGTCACTGACCCATAGCGGATTCCGGGTGGACCCGTAAGCGTTGGGATCGAATCCGGATCCATAGTAGGTATCCCGGTACAGGTATGCCAGGCTGGCTTTCAGGCTGTAATAGGTATTGGGCGTGACCGTGTGGTTCCATCGGATCGAGCCGGTGGAGCGGCGGAAAACGACCTGTTCGGTGATCCATGTCTGATCGGGAGGCCGGTCGAAGCGGTCGCCGCCGCGCCGGAACTCATCGGCGATGGTCCCGTTCACCGACAGACGGGCACGACCGTCGAGGAACGAGCGATAGAAGCCGAATCCGCCGGCGTTCAGCCGGCGCTTTCCGATGTCGGAGAACCCGTCGCGGTCACGGTCGATCGGGACCCGGTTGATCCCCCGGTAATAGAAGTCCGCCGAGAATCCGCCCGGCAGGGTGACCAGTTGCGCCGAGCCGCCCACCTGTTGCTCGGGGCGCCCCCGGTGCCAGCCGCCCAGCAGGTCCACCCGGAACCGGTTCTCCTGAGGCTCGCGGCGGATCAGGTTGACCACGCCGGCTACCGCCCCAGGACCGTACAGGGCCGAGTTTCCGCCCTTGACCACCTCGATTTGCTGGATGAACTCCGTCGGAATCTGCTCCAACCCGTAAACCGCCGCCACCCCCGAGTAGCTCGGAAGCCCGTCTTCCAGGATTTGGGTATAAGGCCCTTTCAGCCCGTTCAGCCGGAGCTGGGTGAAACCGCAATTCTGGCAATCCATTTCCACGCGGACGCCGGGAATGGACGCGGTCAGCGCCTCGGCGACGGTCGTCTTGACTTGCCGGTCCACTTCCTTGGTAGTGATCAACTCCGTGCGGATGGGCGCCTCCTGGGCCAGGTACTCCGTCCCGGTCCCGGTGACCACAACCGTTTCCTCGACCGGCACCTGCCGGGTCAGGTGGATCTCCAGCTCGACAGCCTGCCCTCCGCTGAGCTGCACCTGGTTTGCTTTTTCAGAGAAATATTCTTCCGAGGCGGCCGTCACGGTGAACGTCCCGGGCGGCAGCCGGGAAATCCGGAACGTACCATCGGCGGCGGTGACCGTGGAAACGTTTAGCTCCTCGACACGAATTTCAACGCCCGCGACCGGTACGCCGTCCTCATCGACGGCTATGCCTTGGAGCACCGCACCCCCCCGGAACCGCTGGCGAACCTGCGCCTGGAGCCCATGACCGCCGCCGGCCGGCGGGGCTGGCGAGGCCGCCTGCGAGCAGAGCGCCTGGGCAGTCACCCCGGCGAGCGAGAACACGACCATGAGCAGCAGCCGAAGCCGTGGCCGTCCCTCCCGCTTGGTTGCGCGCTTGGCGATGCTACTGGCGGCCCGTTTCCACATCTTCGGCTCGATCACCACTGCCTAGTGTAACATAGCCGGCCGTTGCTGCAAATGAGTTGCATAATGGCCTGTCCCGCAACCAGGTTCGAATGCCGCTCCGATCTGCTGGCCAGGACGGAGGGAACGGCACGGTTTGATCAGGGAGGTCTCCCGGTGGCACTGTAACACCGTGACGGCTTAGACCGTTTTTTGGGGTGGGGCTGCGCGTTCCGCCGGAGCCCAGCGGTCAAGGACGCGGCGGAGATCCTCCACGCTGACCGGCTTGCTGATGTAGTCGTCCATGCCAGCAGCCAGGCAGGCTTCGCGGTCTCCCCGCATGGCCCGCGCAGTCATGGCGACGATAGGAATGTGCCGCCCCGGAGGTTCCTGCCGGCGAATCTCGGCGGTGGCTTGAAAACCGTCCATGCCGGGCATGTTGACATCCATTAATACCAGGTCGTAGTCCCGCTGGCGGACCGCCTCGATACCGTGCGGCCCGTCCTCGACGGCGTCCACGTGGCAGCCCTCCTTGGCGAGGAGGCGGACGGCGACGGTGCGGTTAACCCTGTTGTCCTCGATCACCAGTACCCGCCGAGCTGGCAAACCAGGGTTGGCGGCGGAGTGGGCCGCGGCCGGCGCTTCTCCGCACGGGCCGTCCGCCGCCGACGCTTTTCCGAAAGGCAAGACGAACCAGAACGTGCTGCCGCGGCCTTCCTCGCTGGTACAGCCGATCCGGCCACCCATCATTTCCACCAGGCGCTTGGAAATGCTGAGGCCAAGTCCCGTGCCGCCAAAGCGCCGGGTAGTGGATGTGTCCACCTGGGTGAAATCTTCAAAGATGGCTTCCAACTGATCCGCCGGGATGCCGATCCCGGTGTCGTTCACCATAAACCGGATGCGGTCGATTTGCTCGCCTGGCTCTTCCATGGTGACCTCCAGGCTCACCTGCCCGCTTTCGGTGAACTTGATGGCGTTGCCGGCCAGGTTGAACAACACCTGCCGGAGACGGCCGGGATCCCCGCGCACCCAGTCCGGAACTGCGTTATCCACCCGGAATGCCATCTTCAGGCCTTTGGCGCGGGCCTGCGGCAGCAGGAGCGTATGGACCGCGCGGAGGTTCGTCCGTAACTGGAAGGGGACCGACTCGATTTCGAGTTTGCCGGCGTCGATCTTCGAAAAATCGAGGATGTCGTTCACGATTCGCAGCAAAGCCTCCGTCGATTCCTTCATCGCCGCGGCATACTGGCGTTGTTCCTCGTTGAGGTCCGTGCACAGCAGCAGCTCGTTCATTCCCAGGACCCCGTTCATGGGGGTGCGGACCTCGTGGCTCATCGCCGCCAGGAAGCGGCTCTTCATCTCTATGGCTTCCCGGGCGGAGGACAGCGCCAGTGCTAGCTCCTCGTTCTTCCTAGCGAGTTGCCGGGCGGACTCCTCCAGTTTCTCCTGGGCCAGCTTCCGTTGGTCGGCCTGTCTCTCCGCCTCGCATCGCGCTTGCTCGGCCTCCGTGGCCCGGCGGCGGGACATTTGGGCCAGGCGCACCGTGACACCGAGCATGATCGCGGCCAGAATGCCCCCCAGCAATATGAACTCGGGCAAGAAGGTCCGTCTTTTCCGGAGCCACTTTTCATTGGGCCACACCTCGATCCGGTAATTCCGGCCGAGAGCATGGATTTCCGTGGCGCGGAGCCACTGCCGGCGCAGCCGCTCCGAGGTTGCCGGCTCCAGCTCCCTGGCGTAGATGCGCCGGCCGCCGGCGGTGACCGTTACTGACAAGTCGTTCGCCTGGGCTCCTCCGGCGAGGGCCGCCTTTATCAGCAGCGACAGATCAATCGCCCCGAGCCAGCAGCCCGGCACGGGGTCGCCAGTCTGGGCTCCGGTCACAAGAAAGCCTCCCGGCTCCAGGCCTGCCGCCGGGCCCGAAACCAGCACCCGGGGCCGTCGCGCGACCTTCTGAATCGCCGGGCAAGAGAACTTATAAAGCCAGTCCTTGATCGGCACGATGTCGCTGAGCCCGGGTCGGGTTGTGCCCCAAAGGAACCGGCAGTTCCGGTCCACAAGAGTCAGGGCAACGTAGCTCGGGTGCCGTTCTAGAAAACTCTCCGCCCATTGTGTCCGCCGGGCCGCGGGTGCTTCCATCCGCGCAACAGGGCGGCCGGCTTCCCAGACAAGCTTCATCACTTCGGTCTGGGTGAACGCCACCAGGTGCTCGGTCAGGTGGTTGGCCTCCAGGGCGAGAATCTCCCGAACTCGCGTACGGCCCTGCCCCTGCATCACCTGCCAGAGGCTCCCGGCGATCACGATCACCCCCATACCGACAATGATCGGGGCATGTCGAAAGACCACGGATTGCGTTCGCTGCACCAGCCGCCACGCAAGAAGAGTCAGGATTGCAACAAGAGAGATAAGAGCCACGGCCGTGTGCCCGGCTTGCGAGATGAAAAACGTCAGGAGTGCCAGAGCAACACTGGCCACGCCCATCAAGATGATCCAGAGCGATCGGCTATGCCGGCCTGTCGGCTCTTTCTTCATGCTGGCGCTTTCTCAAACAGCCCCGCTTGCAACAGCGGTTTCTGAAGCAAAGAAAGCCACCTGCAAACCGAGTCTTCATTCTCATCATAATATAGGAATCGACCGGAATCGTCGCAAATTAGCAGCGGTTTTTCAAGCAGATGAGGCCTGTTTGGATAACAGGTCAGCGATCTTTTCCGCGTCATTTGGCACCACTACCGGCCGGTTCTCGTAGTGCCCCCGAATTGCCCTGCCCGAGGGGGTTTGCAACTGGCCGGTATGGTACCGGTAGATGTAGTCCGGATCCTTGAGCAGGTTGCCGGTCAGCACCGCGACGACGTCGGCGCCACGGTCCATCGTGCCGGCGGCCCTCAACTTCCGGATGCCGGCCAGGGTCGCTGCCGAGGCGGGCTCGCACCCAATGCCCGCCAACCCGATCTGGGCCTTGGCGTCGGCGATCTCCTCCTCGGTAACCTTATCGGCCACTCCGCCGGAAGTCATTACTTCCTGCCATGCTTTCGGCCAAGAGACCGGGGCGCCGATGCGGATTGCCGTAGCCAGCGTTTCCGGCTCCTTGACCGGCTGGAAGGCGCCGGGCCGGGGGTCTTGCAGGAAGCGGAAGAACGGCGCCGCCCCCTCGGCCTGGATGACCGCCAGTCGGGGCAGCCGCTCGATGAAGCCCGCCTGGCGGAGCTCGCGCAGGGCCTTGCCAAAGGCGGAGACGTTGCCGAGGTTGCCCCCCGGCAGCACGATCCAGTCTGGCGGTCTCCAATCGCGCTGGTCCATCATTTCGATGACGATGCTCTTCTGCCCCTCGATCCGGAAAGGGTTGATTGAGTTCAGCAAGTAGATGCCGAGGCGCTCGGCCAGTCGGCGGACCAGGGCCAGGATCTGGTCAAAGTTCGCTTCTACCTCCAGCGTCCGGGCGCCGTACTCGAGCGCCTGGGCCAGCTTGCCGTAGGAGATGTTGCCGTGAGGAATCAAGACGATCGGTTCCAGGCCGGCGGCGGCCGCATACGCCGTCATCGACGCCGACGTATTGCCCGTCGAAACGCAGGCCACCCGGCGCATGCCCAACCGAAGCGCCTGGGTGGCGCCGCAGGTCATCCCATTGTCTTTGAACGAACCGGTGGGATTGAAGCCCTGATGCTTGAACGCCAGCCGGTCCAGGCCAGCGAATTTCGCCGCGCGCGGCGACTCGAGCAGCGGCGTGTTGCCCTCGCGGAGAGAAACCACGTGGCGGAAATCGTCCAGGAACGGGATCATCTCCCGGTAGCGCCAGACGCCGCTTTGATTCAGCGGGTGGTTGTCCATCCGGCGCTCCCGCCAGAGCTTTTTCAGCCGCTCGGGATCGAGCTGCTCGTCCGGGTAAATGACCTCCAGCAGGCCGCCGCAGCGGGGGCAATTGTAAATCACCTCGGTGATCGGAAAGCGGGCCCGGCAGTTGTTTTCAAAACAGACGAGTTCGGCAGGCACGGAACCTGATTATACCGTCTGCGGGGAGCCGGCCGCCGTTTTTCCCGCGCCGGTGAGACCCGGCTGTCGCGGATTTGCGGCAGCCGAAGTAACCCGGGGGCCCGCGCGGCTCGTCCCCAGTGGTAAGGCCGCGCGTTCGGGCCGGGACCGGCGCCATGACTGTCCGCCACTGCCGAAGTACAGGCGCACCGGGCCACTCCGCCCGGCACGGGCGCCGGCGAGGACAACGTCCTTGACGAGGAAGCGGATGAAGGGAGACAAGACCACATGAAACGTACAGTGATTGCCACGGGCATCGTGTTGGCCGTAGCCGTGGTGGCGGTGGCACAACGGCCAGGCCGGGGGTTCCGCGGGCCACGCGGACTCGAGACGTCATCTTTGCAGAGCCCGCCCCTCGCGAAGACAGAGGCGGAGAAGAGAATTCTGGGAGTGCTCGACCAGATTGCCAGGACCGGGCAAGGGTTCCAAAGCGTCCCGGCTGCCGACGGGCGGATGCTGCGCCTGCTGACCGAGGCGGCCGGCGCGAAGAACGTGGTCGAGATCGGCACCTCAACCGGCTACTCAGGTTTGTGGTTGTGCCTGGCCCTCGAAGCTACGCAGGGCAAGCTAACCACCTTCGAGGTCGATTCCCGGCGGGCGGCGATGGCGCGCGAGCATTTTAAGAAAGCCGGCGTTGACAAGATGGTCACCATCGTTGAGGGCGACGCGCACCAGAACGTCACCCGGCTGAAAGAGCCGATCGATGTCCTCTTCATCGACGCGGACAAGGAAGGTTATACCGACTACCTCAACAAGCTCCTCCCACTGGTGCGGCCGGGCGGGTTGATCCTGGCCCACAATATCAACATGGCCTCGGAATACGTGAAGACCATCTCCTCGAATCCGGATCTGGACACGGTGTTCTACATGCAGGGCCACGGGCTCGGCATCACGCTGAAGAAACGTTGATCAGCCAGCGGCTTACCACGGCCGTTCACCAAAAAAGGTTGTCCTGGCCACCTGTTCGCGGGGAACCAGCCCGTATGAGATCCTGAGGCTATGTTCGCCGTTCATCTGGAGGAGGGTGGCATCCAGATTCGCCAGGTGCGACGGCCCCGCCGCCGTCCCGGCTACGCGCTCATCCGCCTGCGCGTGGCCGGCATCTGCAATACCGATCTCGAACTCCAGCGGGGCTACTACGGCTTTCGCGGCCGTCCCGGGCACGAATTCGTCGGGGAAGTGGTCGCGGCTGACACTCCGCAGTGGATCGGCCGGCGGGTGGTCGGCGAGATCAACATCGCCTGCGGGAAATGTGAGTGGTGCGCCCGGGGTCTCGGCCGGCATTGCCCGCGGCGCACGGTGCTGGGAATTGCGGGTCATCCCGGCGCCTTCGCCGAATACCTCACTCTGCCCGAGGGCAATCTCCACACCGTCCCGGCCCGAGTGCCGGACGAGCAGGCGGTGTTCGTCGAGCCGCTGGCGGCAGCCTGCGAAATCCTGGATCAGGTTCGTATTCCGAAAGGAGGCGCCGTGGCCGTGCTGGGAGACGGCAAGCTGGGGCTGCTGATCGGGCAGGTTCTGCTGGCCCGCGGCTGCGCCGTCGACCAGTTCGGACGCCACCGCCGGAAACTCCGGATTGCCGAAGCCGCCGGCGCGCGGCCCAGGCTGGTCCGCAAGAAGATGCCGGTGGCCGCCTACGACTGGGTGGTGGAAGCCACCGGATCCCGCCAGGGATTGGCCACGGCGGTGCGGATGGCGCGCCCCCGGGGGACGGTGGTGCTCAAGTCCACCGTGCATGGTCACGTGGACGTGGACACGGCGCCGGTCATTGTCAACGAGATCACGCTGGTCGGCTCGCGCTGCGGCCGCTTCGAACCCGCGTTGCGCTTGCTGCGTGACGGAAAGCTGCGCCTGGAGGAGATGATTTCGGGCCGCTACCCGCTCAGCCAGGCCCCGGCGGCCTTCGAGCGGGCGGCCGAAGCCGGTGCGCTGAAGGTCCTGCTGTTTCCCGGCTGAGATTACCCGGCGGCCGGCTGCTGCTGGGTGAGGCAATGGATGGCGCCGAGGCCGAGCACCAGGTCCCGCGAATAGATCCCCACCACCCGGCGGTCCGGGAACAACCGCGCCAGCGTGTTCAGGGCCACGCGGTCGGCGGGGTCGTTGAACGTCGGCACCAGCACCACGCCATTGGCGATGTAGAAATTCATGTAACTGGCCGGCAGCCGCTGGCGGCCGAAGTATACCGGTTCGGGCAGTGGCAACACGATGACGCGCAACGGGCGGCCGTCCTGGTCCTTCATCCGGCGCAGGCGGCGGAGGTTTTCCCGCAACGGTTCGTGATTCGGATCGGAGGCGTCGTCTTCGACTGCGGTCACCACCGTTACCGGGTCGACGAAGCGCGCCACGTCATCCACGTGCCCGTGCGTGTCATCCCCGGCGATGCCCCGCCCCAACCACAACACATGGCGAACCCCAAGAAAACGGGCAAAGGCGGCTTCCAGATCCCGGCGGGACAGGCCGGGGTTGCGGGCCTGAACCGGGCTGAGCTGGCACTCTTCGGTAGTAAGCAGCGCGCCGCGGCCGTTCACGTCGATGCTCCCGCCCTCCAGCACCAGCCCGGTGCTCCACCGGGCTAACCGCAACTGCCGGGCGATGAAGGCCGGGACGCGGTCATCCTGCCGCCACTCGGCATAGCTGGCCCAGGCGTTGAATTTCCAATCGGTAACGGCTATCCTGCCCCGGCGGTCCTTCACGAAGATCGGCCCCGAGTCGCGCAGCCAGCCGCGGTTCGTTGTCCGGACATAGAACCGCACCACGTCCAGATCAGCCCCGGCGCGGGCCAGCACCCGGCGCGCTTTTTCTTTCTCGGCCTGGTCCTGGACCAGGATGCGCACGCCTTCCCGCCGGGCCAGGTGGCGGACAATCTCGGCGTACACCCAGCGGATCGGGGCGAACTTGCCCGGCCAATCGGTCCGCTCGTGGGGCCAGGCGAGCCAGGTGGCCTCGTGCGGCTCCCACTCGGCCGGCATCCGCCAGCCCCTCACCCAAGCCACCTCCGGCGGAGATCGTCATAGGCGTCCACGCGCCGGTCCCGGAAAAACGGCCAGTTCTGCCGCACCTGCTCGACGCGTCGCGGATCGCATTCGGCGATTACGGTCTCCTCATCTTCGGCCGCGGCTTCGGCCAGCAGCTCGCCGAACGGTCCGGCCACGAATGAAGAGCCCCAGAACTGCAGCCCGCCGGCCGCAGAGCCTTCCGAGCCCACGCGGTTCACCGCCGCGACATAGACGCCGTTGGCGATGGCGTGCCCGCGCTGGATGGTTCTCCAGGCGTCGAGCTGAGCCGCACCCTCGGTCTCCTTTTCAGAGGGATGCCACCCGATCGCAGTCGGATAAAGCAGCAGATTCGCCCCTTGCAAGCTGGCCAGCCGCGCCGCCTCCGGATACCACTGGTCCCAGCAAAGCAACACTGCGATCCGGCCGAACCGGGTATCGAAATTCCGGAAACCGGAATCCCCGGGAGTGAAGTAGAACTTCTCGTAGTAGAGCGGGTCGTCCGGGATGTGCATCTTGCGGTACCGGCCAACGAAGGCGCCGCCGGCGTCGATGACAGCCGCCGTGTTGTGGTACAGGCCCGCGGCGCGTCGTTCGAACAGCGAAGCGACGATCACCACCTCCAACTCGGCGGCCAGCCGGCCGAGGGTTTCCGTCGTTGGCCCGGGCACCGGTTCGGCCAGGGCAAACCAGCGCGGGTCCTCTTCCCGGCAGAAGTAATGGGACTGGAACAGCTCCGGCAGGCAGATGATGTGCGCTCCGCGGCCCGCCGCCTCGCGGATACGCCAGATAGCCTTCTCCAGGTTCTCATGCGAGTCCGGCGAGCAGGCCATCTGAATGAGTCCAACGCGAAACGTTGATCTTTCCGCAGAGGCCATAATCACATTCTCCTCCACTTCATAGCCGGGGCAACACGGCTTTCAGCAGGCGCGCCAGCGTGGAACGGAGCCGTTCGCCCTGCGCCAGCACTTCCTCGTGCCGGATCGGCGCCGGAGAGATGCCGGCGGCCATGTTGGTGACCAAGGAGATAGCGAGCACTTCCAGGCCCATCTGCCGGGCGGCGATCACCTCGGCCGCGGTGGACATGCCCACCAGATCAGCGCCGATGGCCCGCAGAAAGCGGATTTCGGCCGGGGTCTCGTAGCTGGGGCCGAGCACGGCGGCGTAGACGGCCTCGAACAGCTCGAGGCCCAGCTCGGCGGCCGCCTCCCGCGCCAGGCGGCGGCAGCGGGGTGAATAGGCGTCGGAGAGGTCCGGGAAGCGCGGTCCGAACGTTACGGCGTCGCGGCCGGTGAGCGGATTGGAGCCTTGCAGGTTGATATGGTCGCGGATCAGCGCTAGCCGCCCGCCTTCCAGCGCGGGATGGATTCCGCCACTGGCGTTCGTCAGCACCAGGACGCGGGCGCCCCATTTCCCCAACAACCGCACTCCGAAAACGACCTCTTGCGGGCTGTAGCCCTCGTAAAGGTGGACCCGGCCAGCCATCACCGCTACAGGGGTTTCTTCCAGCCGGCCCACCACCAATCGCCCCGAATGCCCGGCGACCGTGGGTTGCGGTAACCCAGGAATCTCGGCGTAAGGGATGGCGACCGGACCGGCCAGTTCATCAGCAAATGCCCCGAGGCCGCTTCCCAGGACCACCCCGATGCGGGGTCGGAAATCAACCCGGGTGGTGAGGAAACCAACAGCTTGGGAAATCACTGCCGAACGTCGCGATCCTAACCCACCACTTCCAGGATCAGCGCGCGCTCCTCCGGGACGTGGGTGGAAATGCGGAAAGCATCCTCGACGGCCTGGGCGGCGTCCTCGAGGCGTTCCTCGCTGGTGTAGTACAGGCGGCAGAGCACGGCGCCCTCGTCCACCTTCTGGCCGACTTTGACTTCCAGGATGACGCCGACCGCGGGGTCGATCACTCCGTCCCTGGTTTCCCGGCTGCCGCCGATCATGGCCGCCGCCCGGCCGATGTCGCGGGCGTCAATGGCGCTGACGAAACCAGTGCGCGGCGAGGTGATTTCGCGCGCCCCGCTGGCGTTCGGCAGCAGGTCGAACCGGTCCAGCACCTGCGGGTCGCCGCCCTGGGCCTCAATCACCTCCTGGAATTTCCGGTAACCGGAGCCGTCCAGCAACTTGGACTGCGCCATTTCCCGGGCCTCCTCGAGGGTGGCGGTAACTTCCCCAAGGTAGATCATCCGCGCGGCCAGCTCGAGCGAGAGGCGGGTCAGGTCCGTGGGACCGACATTCTGCAGCGTCTGGGAAACCTCCATCACCTCCACCGCGTTGCCGATGGCGTAGCCAAGCGGCTGGCTCATGTCCGTGATCAGCGCCTGCACGCGCTTGTCCATCCGCCGCCCGATACCCACCATCATTTGGGCCAGGCGCCGGGCATCCACTTGGCGCCTCACCGCAGCGCCAGGGCCGACCTTGACGTCCAGCACCACCGCGTCCAGGCCGGTGGCCAGCTTCCGCGCCATGATGGAAGAAGCCATCAGTGGGATCGACTCGACCGTGGCCGTGGCCTCCCGAAGCGCGTACAGTTTTGCGTCGGCCGGGACCAGCTCCGGACTCGGCCCGACGAAGGCCAGTCCGACCTGGTTCAACTGCGTGCGGAACTCGTCGATACTGAGGTCGGTGCGAAACCCGGGAATCGATTCCAGCTTGTCCAGCGTTCCCCCGATGTGGCCCAGCGCTCTGCCCGTGATCATCGGCACCACCACTCCGGCTGAGGCGGCCAGCGGTGCAGCGATCATGCCCGTCTTGTCGCCCACGCCGCCGGTGG
>CAZXVW010000090.1:14160-16935 GCA_964644025.1 uncultured Solibacteraceae bacterium
TGGAGTGTTTGTCGACCTTGACGCCAGCTACGGAGCTCAGGTCCATCCGGCCGCCAGACTCAAGCAAGCACCCGGTCAAGGCGCTGACTTCGCGGTCAGACATTCCGGAGAAATAGACTGCCATCAAGAAGGCGGCCATCTGGTAGTCGGGGACTTCGTCGCGGGCGAAGGCTTCCACCAAGGCCACCACTTCGTCCGGGGCCAGTTCCTCCCTGTCCCGCTTTCGCTGGATCAAATCGACAGTTCGCATGGGAAAGAACTCAGAGTACCATCTTATATGCTTGAAAGTAAAGTAAAAAATCGCAACACGCGCCGCGGGCGCCGGCCCCATCCCACGGCGCAGTCCGCAGCCGCTCCCCCGGGGGCTCGCCACCCAACCCGGGAAACCGCAGCGGGGGCTCCAGCTTTTTTCAATCCGCGTACTGAGTCACCGGAATCAGGGGCACCCGGTATTGGCCGTTGAAGACCTCGCCAAACAGCTCCTGGATCTGGGCGTGGATCGTAGCATTGGTAGCGAGAATATGCGGTTCGCCCAAGCGCGCCGCCTCGCCCTTCATGTCCGTGACCGTACCGCCGGCCTCCCGAACCAGCAGCGTGCCTGCGGCCACATCCCAGGGATTGAGGCCGAACTCCCAGAAACCGTCCAGGCGCCCGCAGGCCACGTAAGCCAAATCAATGGCCGCCGAGCCGCTGCGCCGCACCCCGTGCGTGATCATCGCCACCTGGTGAAAGAAATGGACATTGACGTCTTTGTGCCGCCTCCAGTTCGGGAACCCCGTTGCAAACAGGCTCTCGGCCAGCTCCCGGGTAGCCGAAACGCTGATGCGGCGGCTGTTCAAATAAGCCCCTCCTCCCCGTTCGGCGGCGAACATTTCCTGGCGCACAGGATCGAACGTCACGCCGGCGATCAGTTCCCCAGCCCGCTCCAGAGCCATGGTGATGCCGAACATCGGATAGCCGTGAGTGAAATTTGTGGTGCCGTCCAGCGGGTCCACGTACCACCTGTATTCCGAGCTGCCTTCGTGGGTCCCGGTCTCCTCGCCCAGGATTGAGTGGGCCGGGAAATGGGACCGCAGCCGCTCGATGACAAGCGCCTCGGAGGCCCGGTCGGCGGCCGTGACCAGGTCATGCGCCGCCTTATATTCGAACCCGATATGGCGGGCGAAATAGCCCGCCAGGAGCGCACCGGCCTCGCGGGCGATTTCCATGCTGGTTTCCAGGTACGAGGGCATCGGCGAATATGTTGCTTACTCCGGAAGTTCGTACAAGTACTTGATGTCGTGCTTAAAAATAAACAGGTTCGGGCCGTCGGCCCGTGTCAGCCGGATGAAGGTGGCGTCGTAATACTCGATGGTGCCCTCGACTTCCTCGTTGTCCGTCATGCGGACGCGGATCGGGATGGAGTGGTCAATAAGATACTTGATGTAACGCACCTCTTCATGGGTCTGTTCCGGCGCCCGGTTCTTCGGAGCACCTTTTTTTTTCTTGGGCTTCGGCTTTTTTGCCGCGGACGAACCTTTTGCCACGAGCTCTCCTGGATCTACGGTCTGCGGAATGGTCCTGCCGGGCGGCCCGCGCCGGGGACGGCAGCTTCGTATTCTCCATAATAGCCAGTTCGCGCAAGCACCCGCAAATTCCGCCGGTTCACTGTGACCCGCAGCCGGTGAAACCGGCCGGCCGAGTAGGGGAGGTTCTTCGGATAGTAACCGAGCAGGTACTGCGAGCGGAGGTCCCGCAGGATGTTTTGGAACGCCGAGTCAAACATTTCGCCCAGCGTGGAGGGAAAAACCTGGCCGCCGGTATCGGTGCACAGGGTGATAAGGGCGTTCTCCCCGGCGATGTTGCGCCCGGGGCTGTTGGTCACCGGAACGATCATGATTCCGTAGATTACGGCGTCAGCCAGATGCGCGGCCTCCAGAGCGTCCTGGAAGTCTTTCACGCTGGTCGTATCGGCCCCGTCGGTGACCACCACGATAACGCGGCGGCCCTCGCGGTGCTGGAGCGCGCGCGCGGCGAAATAGATCGCGTCGTAAAGCGAGGTCCCGGCATCGGCTTTGAGCGTCTTCAGCTCCTTCTCGATGCGCGCCACCCGGCGGGTGAAACTGCTTTTCAGGGCGACGTCCTGGTTAAAGCTGTAAAGCGACACCGCATCAGCCGGGTGGCCCTGCCGGAAGAAAGCCTTGAGGAAATGAAGTACCGAACTGGTTTCTTCACCGAGCAGAATCGCCGTGGAGGCGCTCGTATCCACCAGCAGGGCTACTGACAGGGGCTGGTTGGTGTGGTGCTCGAAGACGGTGATCTGCTGTTTGACGCCGTTGTCGTAAACGGTGAAATCGTCCTTGCCCAGGCCGCCGATCAACGCGCCGTTCGGATCCTTGACCGTCGCCAGGATGCGGACCAGCCGGACATTGACGCGAAACACGGGCTCCTGGGCGGCAACCGCCAGCGAGCAAAGCAACAGCAACCCCGCCGCCAGCGCCCGCCAACGGGCTGCCCTCATCGGCTGCAGAAGCTGTAGTTCCACGTCCCCTCCCCGGAAGCCTTGTCACCGGCCAGGTGTTGTTTGTTTCCAACCGGCGCCGGCTCCTTGCCCGCGCGGGCGATCAGGTCGGTCAGGATCCCGAAGAACCAGAGCGTTACGCGCATGCTACTAGCTATCCTAGCAGACGGGTTTTTGCGCCCATTCGTTCCCGGGACCGGGCAGCGTGGTATCAGTAGGTCCGTAATCCGCCCGTAAGGAAATTCGGAGTGTATGAGAGGGAGCGGAATGGCGGG
>CAZXVW010000091.1:0-16926 GCA_964644025.1 uncultured Solibacteraceae bacterium
CGGGTGCTGGGGCAGGAAGTTCTCCGGCAGCGGGGGACGGTTCTCGTAATACATCTGGCGGAACGGCACCGGCGGCATCCGGGGGTCATGCGGCGCCGTGAAGGCGACATAAGCATAGAACGGCTTGTCGCCCTTGTAGTTCTTCAAGAAATCGACCGCGGCGTCGGCGAACAGTTCGCTGGAGAACTTCTCGCCGATGCGCTGATTGCCGAGCTTGCCGTCCGGCAAGAGGTCTTCGACGGGGACCTTGAGGTGGTTTGCCATCCCGCCGAAAAGGATGCTCTTGCCGTGTTGGAAACCTCGAAGCCAGGAGGGCCGCTTGTTATGCCACTTGCCGGTGGCGAAGGTGGTGTAGCCGGATTCGCGGAGCACTTCCGGCATGATCTTGACACCTTCCAGGTCCATTCGGATGCGGAAGTATGCCTTGCCGCTATTGAGCATGGCCCGGCTCGGGACGCAGACAGCACCGCTGTTGCCGCCCATGTTGTAATTCGACCGGAAGCTGAAGCCTTCGGCGACCAGGCGGTCGATGTTCGGAGTCTGGATGTGGGAATTGCCCCAGGCGCCGATGGTGTCGGCCCGCTGGTCATCGGCGAACAGGAACAGGATATTCGGACGTCTTGGCTCCGCGGGCGCGCAGGAGAATATGGCGGCGCCGATCAACGCTGCCAGCGCGCCGGCGGCGCCAGCGGTAAAGGTCAGTTTGCTCATACGGGAAAGTATATAACGTTGTACAATCTGGGGCAGTCGCCATGAAGCTGGAACAGTTGCGAAAACAGGTTCTGGAAGCGAACGTGGAACTAGTGCGCCGGAAGCTGGTGCTGTACACCTTCGGCAATGCGAGCGGCATCGCGCGGGAGCAAGGACTGGTGGCCATCAAGCCGAGCGGGGTTCCGTTCGACGAGCTTCGGGCGGAGGACATCGTGCTCACTGATTTACAGGGGAACGTGGTGGAAGGGGACTTGCGGCCGTCGTCGGACCTGCCGACACACCTGGAGATTTACCGCGCCTTCCCCGGCGTGGGAGGAGTGGCGCACACCCACTCGACCTACGCCACCTCCTGGGCGCAGGCGGGGCGCGAGATTCCGTGTCTGGGAACGACGCAGGCGGACTACTTTTACGGTGCCGTTCCCGTAACCGAGGCGATGAGCGAGGAAGAGATCCGCACCAATTATGAAGGCAACACGGGGCACACCATCGTACAGCGGTTCGCCGGGCTGGACGCGGACGCCGTGCCTGGGGTTCTGGTCCGAGGCCACGGGCCGTTTACGTGGGGCGAGGATGTTCAGGCAGCCGTGTTTCATGCGGTGATCCTGGAGGAGCTGGCGCGGATGGCTTACCTGACGGTGACACTGAACCCGGCTGCGGCGCCCCTGCCCCAGGCTCAACTGGACAAGCATTTCCTGCGCAAGCACGGGCCGGGGGCCTACTACGGGCAAAAGCAGGAGCGCTAAGCCGAACTCTCCGGGAGAGCGGGCGCCACCAGCGAGCTAGGGGGAGCTGAGTCATGCTCAGCGCCGGAGTCATACCCCGGCCAAGATAACGAGGGCAGGTTCGTGGCGCGGACTCTCAAGTCTGGCGGGCCGGCTCTCCAGCCGGATCCTACCAGAAGTAAGCGTAGAACGCCACCACGACGCCGAGGATGATGGCCGTATGCATCACGTCCCAGCGGTTCCAGCTCGCCCGGGTGGCCGCCTTCTGCTCCGGGGTCGAGGAAGCGAAGGTCAACCCCCGGATCTTCTCCTCCTCCGGCGGTTTGGTGAACCAGCTCACCACGAGGATCAGCACGATGGTGAACAGGAACAGGAATATGCAGTAGTGCAGCCAGTTGACCGCGACGAACCGGTACAGCAATCCGCTCGGCGCAAGGTAGCCCTTGAACACCATCAGGACCAGCCGGATCATTCCCAGGGTGAAGCCGACCACCAGGCCGGCCATGCCGCCGGCGGGAGTGGTCCGCCGGGAGGTGACGCCCAGCAGAAAAACCGCCGCGATTCCCGGGGCGATGAGGGATTGCACGTTCTGCAAGTACTCATACAGGACGCTCGCAATGAACTTCATCACCGGGATCCACACTACTCCGAGCAACACCACCACGGCGGTGGCGATGCGGCCCACCGTGACCAGGTGCCTCTCGGTGGACTCCGGCCGGTACTTCTTGTAGAAATCCACGGTGAACAGCGTGGCCGAGGAGTTGAAAAGAGAGGCCAGGGAGCTCATCAGCGCCGCCACCAGGCCGCCGACCACCACGCCCTTGACGCCGGCGGGCAACAAGACCCGGACGAGCGTCGGGAAGGCCTGGTCAGCGCTCTGGAGTTGAATAAGGCCTTTCTGGTGCATGGCGAAGGCGATCATGCCCGGGATCAGGAAGATGAAGACGGGAAGCAGCTTGAGGTAGGCCGCGAAGATGGCGCCGCGGCGGGCCTGGGTTTCATTCTTCGCCGAGAGCGTGCGTTGCACGATGTATTGGTCCGTGCACCAGTACCAGAAGCCGATGATGGCGGAGCCGAGCAGCACTCCGGTCCAGGGAAACTGCGGATCACTGGCCGGGCGGATGAGATGAATGTTGTCGCCGCACAGGCGCATGACCTCGCCCCAGCCGCCGACGGCGCCCAGCCCGGCGAACAGGATGACCACCGAGCCGATGATCAACACCGGCGCCTGCAGCACCGAGGTGTACAGCACCGCTTTCATGCCGCCCAACACGGTGAACAGACCGGTGAGCAGCACCAGCGAGAGTGCGCCGATCCAGAAGAAATCGATGCCCCTCCACTGGTCGATTCCGAGGACCGTCTTGAAGACAACACCGCCGGCGTAGACGGTGACGGCGACTTTCGTCAGGACGTAGCTGACCAGCGAAATCACCGAAAGAAAGGTTCTGGCGCCGGGCGTGTACCGCTTCTCGAGAAACTCCGGCATCGTGAATACGCGGCTTCGGGCGTAAAACGGGACGAACACCCAGCCGAGGGTGAGAATCAGCCAGGCGTGCATTTCCCAGTGCGCCATCGCCATACCGCTTTCGTAGCCGGTGCCGGCCAGGCCCACCAGGTGTTCCGAGCCGATGTTGGAAGCGAAGATGGAGGCGCCGACCGCCAGCCAGCCGGCGTCGCGGCTGGCCAGGAAGTAGTCCTGCGTATCCTCTTCTTTTTGCTTGAGCACCCAGACGATGATGCCGATCAACGCCGCAAAGAACCCGCCCAGAACAAGCCAATCCAGTCCGCCGAATGCCACCATGAGGTTCCCGTGATCCTTTCTTCGATCGGTTGTCCGATCCTGATGCCATTCCCGCGCCGCCCTGGCGGCGGGCGGCCGCTATTGTCATTTCGCGCCACCTGTCTCGCCGGCACTGCGACCGGCGGCCAACCGCCGGGCGGTATGAGAGGGACAGCACCCACTGCCCGGAACCGACGCCGGTGTAAACACTACCACCGCCGTGCAACTTGACGATTCTATCTGTCCTGGCGGCGGATGTCGAGCCAGTCTGCCGAAACCCGGCCGCGGGGCCCCCAGGCAGTGATCACAACGCCACAGCCATTTCGGAATCGCCGAGGGACCGGATTGACCGGCCGGGGCGCGTTCCCTATACTGAAAGTGAGAAGACGCCTGGGGTCGGCATGTCTGCCGATCCGATCGTAGGTTCGAATGGTAATTCTGCTGACCGTCATTCACGTCATAGTCTGCTTCTTCCTGATGATCGTGGTCTTGCTGCAGAGCGGCAAGGCGGCTGACCTGGCGGGAGCATTCGGTGGCATGGGTTCCCAGACGGCATTCGGACCTCGGGGTTCAGCGACGGTGTTATCGAAAGCGACCACCGTCGCCGCAGCGTTGTTCATGATCACCTCGATGACGCTGGCAATCCTGGCGACGCGGAACTCGGGGGGGACCACGTCGGTGCTGGAAACCGAAAGCCCGCAGACGCAGACCGCCCCGGCCACGCCGGCGCAGACCGCCCCGACGCCGGCCGGCACTGAGCAAGGGACGGAGCAGCCGGCGGAAGGACAGCCATCGGTGACCTTCACGGAGCCGACAACGGGCAAGTCGACGACTGTGCCGCTGAAGATACCGCCGAAGCCGGGTGAGGGTCAGGCGCCTTCCGGGCAGACGCCGGCGAAACCGGCGCCGAAGAATTAGTCTTGATTGATGCCAGTGCGGATGTGGCGGAATTGGCAGACGCGCAACGTTGAGGTCGTTGTGGGGTAATCCCCGTGGAGGTTCAAGTCCTCTCATCCGCACCACCTGTTTCCACCTCCCGCTCAGAACCCGGTGTTACCGGTGTATCCGGGCCGGCAGCTTACCAAGCGGGGCCGAGCATCTCACGGTCGATTTCAACCGCCATGGAGCGGCGGAGAAGTTCGACGCTGACGATGACCCGCCAGGCGTCCTTTTCGCGTATCAGTATTCCCTGTATGCCGGCCAGGGGGCCTTGTTCGATACGCACCCTCCGGCCGATCTCCAGATACGGCCAGGGTCCGACCGGGCGGCCGGAGGAAAGCACAGTCCGGATGGCTTCGATCTCGGCCTCCGGAATTGGCGCCGGAGCGTTGCCGAAGCTCACGATGGAGGTGACGTTTGGGAGGTTCAGTGCTTCCAGGCGGCGCCGCTGGTCAAAGCGGCAGAAAACATAGCCAGGGAAAAGGCACAATTGCACCGTCCTGGTGCGGTCCGACCAGCGCCGCCGGGCGCTGTAAAGCGGGAGGAACGTTTCCAAGCCCAGCCGCGTGAGGTTCAGTGCGGCGGCCTTTTCATGCCTGGGCTTGACCGTGAGGGCGAACCACGCCTGTTCGCCCGCCGGAGTGGGGGATGGAAGAGAGTGACCTCGCGCCGGTGCACCTCCAGTTCGTCTCATATGAGTCGAGTCCCCGGGAGCCTCGAAGCCAGCGCCGCCGCGGAGAGACGCCCGCCGGGGATCAGTCCGGGGAGCGGCTCTCCTTGGATTTCGTGGCCAGGATGGCTCCGGCCGCTCCGCCCCCGCCGACGGCCGCGATGATAGCAACCTTCGCGCCGGCGGACATCCCGCCTCCCTTGGGCGCTGGCTGGGGGGCGCCCTTGGCTGGCTGGGTGGGGGCCGGCGCCGCCGGGGCCGCAGGTGGGGCGGCGGGCGGCAGTTCGGCCGCGATGGCGGACGCAACCGGCGAGCAACCGCCCAGGCCGAACCGGGTCATGGTGGTGACATCGACCACCTGAGCACCCACCGTGGACTGGGCCGTTGTGTCCGTGGTGCCGATAATCTGGACACGGTTGCCCCATTCCTTCTCGAACCCTGTACCACGGAGTTCAACGATGATCCTGGTGGTCTGGTCGTAGAGGATGAACTTGCCTTGCTTCTTGAGCAAGCACCCCAGGAAACTCGACGGAGGCGCCGTCCCGGCTTGCTGGGCCTCGAAAGCCAACGCCGAACCGGGGACGACATTGGCCAGCAGCAGCCCTTTCGCGCTGTACACTTTCACCGAGCCTTTCAGGGCGGCGACCTGAACCACCTTCTCCGCCGGCCGGGCCACGCGCGCCGCCGAGTCCGGAGTTGCCGGGGCGATTCGGAAAGCGCCGGCCTCGACCTGGTATGTTCCGGGAGAGGAAAGATCACCCATGCCGGACTCCAGAATCAGGCGGTCCTGGTGAACCTCGACCCGCGTTTTCGTGCTCAGTTCGATTCGCGGGCCGTTGTTGAGCTGAAGGCGCGAGGGCACGGCGCTGGTTTCGACGATAGCCCCCTCGGTGAGCGTTGCGTTCCCGTTTACCGTCACGTCATTCAGCCGGAAATCGCCGTTTGCGATGACAATCCCGAGAGCGGAACCGGCAGGCGGAGCAGCCGCAAGGTTCGCTGAGGCAAACACCAGGATTGCGGCGAGGACGGTCACTGTTGCCATGAGTGTTCTCCTAAGGGGGGAGGCGTACTATAAACAGTATGCGGGCTGGGTTGCCGGGATGCAACAAGAGGTGAGGAGGAGATGAGGCTCGCGTACGGGATGATCCTGGCGGCCGGGCTCGGCCTGCTGCCGGTAGCTGTCTACCGGGCGGTGCGGCTGGCGTACGCCGACCACTTGTACCGGACCTTTACGCCTGCATCGGTGCGGCGCGCGATCCGCCTGGCGCCGGGCCGGGCGTTGTACGAGGTGGGATTGGCGGAATTGCTGGAGCGGGCAGGTCAGGATTCCCGCAGCGCGCTTCGGCGAGCGGCGGTGCTGAGCCCCGATGACGCAGCCATTCGGATCCGCCTCGGTCTCGCGCTGGAGATTCACGGCGATGCTGCGGGGGCCGAGCGCGAATTGCTGGCCGCGGCCCGGGTGAGCCAGAAATACGACCCGCGCTGGAGCCTGGCGAATTTTTATTTCCGCCGCAGGGATGAAGAGCGCTTCTGGCATTGGGCCCGCGAGGCGTTGCGGGTCTCTTACGGTGACCGGACGCCACTGCTGGAGCTGTGCTGGAGGATGGCTCCGAGCGCGGAGACGATCCTGTGCCGGGCGATCCCGGACCGGCGCCCGGTCCGGCTTGCCTTCGCGGATTTCGTGCTGGCGCGCCGGGAGTTTGCGGCCGCTGAGGCCCTGGTGACAACACTCGCCGCGGAGGCGGCTCCGGGTGAAACGCGGCGGTTCCTTCAGATGACGGACCGGTTGCTGGCGGCCGGACGGTTCCCAGCCGCGATCACGGTATGGAATTCGCTGTGCCGCCGCAGGCTCCTCCCTTATCCGGCGCTCGATGCCCGGCATGGTCCGGTGCTGACGAACGGTGATTTCGCCCGGCCCTTCCTGGGCCGGGCTTTTGACTGGAGGTCGCCGGCGACCGATGGGGCCTTCCTGGTGCGTACGCCTCCCAACGGCGTGCGGGTGATTTTGAGCGGCCGTCAGCCGGTCAGTTGTGAGATTCTGCAAGAGTATCTGCCCTTGCGGGCCGGCGCGGACTACGAGCTGCGGTACCGGTACCGGGTGACGCTCTCCGCGCTGGCTGCTCCGGATTCGGCCACCGGCCTGTTCTGGCGGGTCTATGGGCTGGAGGAGCGCCCGGTACTCATTGCCGAGTCGGAAGCCTTCGCCAGCGAAGGGGTTCACCAGGACCGGCTTCAATTCCGTGCGCCGGATGGCATTTTCGGGGGGTGGCTGGTATTGCAGCACTGGCGGCAACCGGGGCATACAAGGATGGAAGGTACGGTTTTGCTGGAGGGCGCGGAGTTGAAAGTGAAACCAGCCGGAGCCGGCATGGGCCAATATCAGGCACAATGAGGGAGAACAGAGAGAGACGATGATGCCGCGAGTCGCCCTTGGAATCTTATTGCTCCTGGTTGCCGGCAGCCTTTCGGCGGAGAGCAGGATCGAGAAGGGCATGCTGGCTTACGCGAACGGCGACTACCAGACGGCCCTGGCGGAGTTGACCCCGGAAGCGGAAGCCGGCAACACCCTGGCCCAGTTCACCATTGGTTACATGTATGCCAACGGGAAAGGCGTGGAGCAGGACGAAGCCGAGGCGTTGTCCTGGTACCGGAGAGCCGCTGAACTCGGCCATAAAGACGCCCAGTACGCCGTCGGATTCATGCTGTTCCACGGCCAAGGCGTTCCCGAGCCCCAGGAAGCGGAAGCTATCCGCTGGTACCAACTCGCCGCCGAGCAAGGTCACGTAGGCGCGGAGTACACCCTGGGAACAGCCTTTGCGAACGGCCGGGGGGTGGCCGTCGATGAGGCCAAGGCATTCGAGTGGTTTCGGCGGGCCGCCGAGCAGGGACACTCGGGAGCCGAGTTCCAGGTGGGGGCCGCTTACGCGGATGGCAAGGGAGTGGCGAAGGACGAAGCCGAAGCGGTGAAATGGTACCGCAAGGCCGCCGAACAAGGTCACCTGGAAGCGGAATACCGGCTGGCGGAGGCTTATGCGAACGGAACAGGGGTGGTCAAGGACGAGGCGGAGGCCGCCAGATGGTACCGGGCGGCGGCCGAGAGGGGCGACGCGGACGCGCAATTCCAACTAGGACGCGCTTATGCAGAGGGCAGGGGCCTGCCGTTGAACCAGGCGGAGGGATTGAAATGGTACCGAAAGGCCGCCGACCAAGGCCAGCCCGACGCGGAGTACGCAATGGGCTTCGCTTACGCCAACGGCATCGGCGTGCCTCGCAACGACAATGAAGCAGTGGAATGGTACCGGCGGGCGGCGGACCAGGGCCACGAGGGAGCTGTTTACGGGCTTCGCCTGCTATTTGAAAGCGGGCGCGCGGTTCCCCGCAGCGACGCGGAAGCGGCGGAGTGGTACCGGTTGGGAGCTCAACGGGGCATCGCGCCCGCCCAGTATCAACTGGCGCTGATCTACCAGGAAGGCAAAGGCGTGGCGAAAGACGAGGCGGAGGCTGCGCGGTGGCTGCTTGCCGCCGCAAGGCAGGGTTACGACAAAGCCCAACTCCGGTTGGCCGAGGCTTACGCCGAGGGAAAGGGGGTGCCGCAGAGTGACGCCGAAGCCGCGAAATGGTACCGCCAGCCGGCCGAACATGGGAACATCGAGGCCCAGCTATACCTGGGTTACGCCTATGCCAACGGCAAAGGGGTGGCGAAGGACGAGGCGGAGGCGGTCCGCTGGTACCATAAGGCCGCCGAGCAGGGCAGCGCCGTGGCCCAGTACAACCTGGGATTCGCTTATGCGAACGGCGCCGGGGTGTCCCGGGATGACGCCGAGTCTGTTCGCTGGTACCGGCGGGCGGCGGAACAGGGCTACGCCGACGCGCAGAGCAACCTTGCCTTCATGTACTTCAACGGCCGCGGCGTTGCCCAGGACTACATTCAAGCCCACATGTGGGCGAACCTGGCGGCTTCCCAGGGGGACCCGGTGGCCAGGAAGAACCGCGACGCCCTGGCGAGGCTGATGACGCCGGAGCAGGTCGCCCTGGCGCAGCAACTGGCGCGCGAATGGCAGCAGCGCCGCGGATCGGCCGCGGCGACGCCGGCCGCGCCAGAGAATGCCGGTGGCGAGGCGGCGCCCGCGGCGGCGGATAAGCCCGCCGGGGAGAGCTGGCCTGGAAGCCCGGCGGCTACCGGAACGGGCTTCGTGGTAAGCCCGGAAGGCCACGTATTGACGACCCATCACCTGGTAGCCGGTTGTCCGCGCGTGGCCGTACGCAGCGGCGGCCGGCGCCAGGCGGTCCCGGTGGTGGCCGGCGATGCCGCCAATGATCTGGCCGTGATCGGACCGCTGGCGGATGCGCCGCCTGCTTTGGCTTTCAGCGAAGACCCCGACATCCACCTCGGCCAGGACATCTACATGATCGGTTACGCGATGGCGGGCGGCCTTTCCCCCGGTTTTCTCGCCGGCAGGATCCGCGGCACGGTAGGCGCGAAGGGCGATACCCGGATGGTGCAGATCACCGCGTCCATCGAACCCGGCCAGGACGGGGGAGCCCTTCTGGATAACAGCGGCAATGTCATCGGTATTGTCTTGAGCCAGATCAGCCCGATCTACCCGGCGTCGGTGAACCGGGATGTCAGTTTCGCCGTGAAAGGCTCAGTGGGGCGCATTTTTCTTGAGGGGGCCGGTATCGCCTATCGCACCGCGGTCTCGGGCGCGGCATTGGAGCCCGGGGCCATTGAACGGGTGGCACGCCAGGCAACGGTGGCGGTGGAGTGCTGGCAGTAGGGCGGCTCAGCGGCCGCCGCGGGGTCCCGGGGCACCCGCGGAAAAGCGGGCCGCATCGACCTTCCCGCTGGCCTCGTGGTAGTCGGCGTCCACGTTGACCGACCACAAGTCGTAGTCTCCCCCGAGAATGTTACGGGCCGCCAGGATAGCGGTGAGCATGGAGTGGTCCTGGTTGTTGTAATGATGCATGCCGTTGCGCCCGGCCAGTTGCAGGTTGGGCACAGTGGGCAGAAACTCGCGCACCGCCGCCAGGCCGCGCTGGTAGGTGGCATCGTAGACCGGGTAGGCTTTGGGCATCCGCACCACGCATCCGTCGAGAAACCGGCTGCCGCGGGCCAGGTTCAGGGCGGCCATCTCCCGGCGTCCCAACTCGATCAGCTCCTGGTCGGGCATCGTCCACAAATCATCCCCCTCGAAACAGAAATACTCCAGGCCCAGGCAAGTATGCCCGGCGTCGGGAACCATCTCCGGGCTCCAGTTCTTGTAGTTCTGAACGCGGCCGACCCGAACCGAGGGGTCGTGTACGTAAATCCAGTTGTCCGGGAACAGATCCTCTTCATCGAGGATGAGAACGACGGTGAGAAAATCGCGATAGTGGAAATCCTCGGCCGCCTGGCGGAGCCGGGCGGACGGCGGCGGGTCCAGGGCGCGGATCAGGTCCCGGATCGGCATGGTGCTGATGAAGTGTTCGGCTTCGTAAGTCGTACCCGCAGCCCGCACGGCGCGGATGCGTCCCGGTTCCCAGGAAATCTTTTCCACCGGCGCCTGCAGGATCACCTTCGACCCGCGCTGCTCGACGATCTCGCGGAACCGGTTCCACATCATTCCCGGTCCGCGGCGAGGGTACTGGAACTCGTGGATCAGGGTCTTGATAGCGCGCTGCTTGTCGGCGACGGGACGGGGCCGGAGCGCATTCCAGACCGCTGAGGCCAGGGAAAGACCCTTGATCCGCTGGGCGGCCCACTCGGCCCGGATCTCGCGGCAAGGGATGCCCCAGACCTTTTCCGTGTAGGTGCGAAAGAAGATATCGAACAGCCTTCGCCCGAAGCGGTTCGACACCCAGGCTTCCAGGTTGTCTTCCGGTTTCACCGGAAACAGATGGGCTTTGAGATAGCTGAGGCCGCAGCGGAAGGCTTCCACCGGACCGAGCTTTCGCAGCGCGTCCCACGGCTCCAGGGGATAGAAGAAGAACTCGGAATTGTAGTAAATGCGGGAGAGCCGCTTCCGCGTCAGGAAGTCGTCTCCCATGACCTGGTTCCAAAGCTGTTCCACCAGGGTCACCTTGGTGAAGAACCGGTGACCGCCGATGTCGAACAGGTACCCTTTGTATTCGGCGGTCTGCGCCAGGCCGCCCACCGTGGAGGTTTTCTCCAGCACCAGCGAGGGGATGGAATGCTCGGAGAGTTCGTAGGCCGCAGTCAGCCCGGCCGGACCGGCGCCGATGACCAGGACCGGGAACCTCATGCTCCCTCCTCAGCCTGTGGGCCGGCGGCGGAAGGCTCGGCGGCTGCGGGTGAGGACACCAATCGCATATGCTATCATCCGCCTCCGGACGGCTTCGGGGCCAGCATAGCCAGCGGGCAGCGGCTAAGGACATCGCCGGCCAGCAGTTTCGCCTGTGGCTCCCGGGGGCGCGGCTGAAATTCCTGGCGCGTGAACAGATCCTGGTACCGCAGCCTGCTCAGTGTCGCGGGCAGTATGACGGCGGTGTCATTCCAAACCTGGCGGCCGACCGGCAACGGCTGGTAGGGAGCCGCAAGCCACGTCACCAACCGAGGGGCCAGGACGATCAACACTTCGCCGGCCGTCTTCCGGGCAAAAGCCACCAGGTGCCCGCTCCGGTCGCCGGTGACCTCCAGCGGGATGTACTCTCCTTCGAGGAAAAGGCCCGGATGGCGTCTCCGAAACCGCAAAGCGGCAGCGGTGATGTAAAGCTTGATCCGCCCGTCGACCCAGTTGTCGAACATTTCCTCGAGGGCGGCGGTGGCTTTCTGCGCGGAAACGCCGGCCGACAATAACGGCCGCATCCGGCTAAGCAACCGCCGGCGCAAGGCAAAGTCCACCGGGCGGCGGTTGTCAGGGTCAACGAGGCTGAGGTCCCATAGCTCCGTACCCTGGTAGAAATCGGGCACGCCGGGAGAGGCGACCTTCAGCACGACCTGGGACAACGAGTTGACCATCCCCAGCCGGGCGACGCGTTGCTGGAAGGGGATGAACTGGCGCAGGAAGCGTTCCGAGCGGGGCCCGGTCAAGACTTTGGTCACGAAGTCGGCGACCGCGCGATCATAGGCCTCGGAGGGATTGATCCAGCTCGTATGGATCTTGGCTTCCTTGGTGGCCTTCCGCATGTACTCGCAAAGGCGCTCGGTATAGCCCGGCGTTGCTTTCCCGGAAAACTCCGGGGGCCAGGTACCGATCAAGGTTTGGTAGAAGAGGTATTCGTCGTTGCGGTCCGGCGCGGGCTCGCCATCGACGAGCGTGCGGTGGGCGGCGTTGGAGCGGGCCCAGTGGGAGAGGGCGACGCGGAATTCATCGGGCATTTCCGAGAGCACGTTGAGCCGGGCCCGGGCGTCCTCGCCGCGCTTGCTGTCGTGCGTAGCCGTGGCCAGCATCGCCAGGGGCCAGGAGGCCAGGCGTTCGCGATTGGCCTGGTGAAACTCCTCCGGGTTCCGGCTGAACTGCTGGGGATCGCCCCCCACCTCGTTCAGGGAAAGCAAGGGGCCGTAGCGATAGAACGCGGTGTCTTCCAGCCCTTTGGCCTGAACCGGGCCGGTGTATTGCTGGAACTTCCGGGCAAACTGGAGAAGCCGTTCGTATTCCTGTTCGGATTGCCCGTCGCGGCGGAGAGGCAGCAGCGTGCCCCGGATGAAATCGAAGATGGATCTCTCCATGGCCGGGTTGCGGCGGAGAGCACCGGCAACGGCCATGTCGATGGACTTCTCGTCGAATTCGGTGTAGCCTTCCTCGTCGATGTAGGTCCGGTAAACGGGAAAGCAGGCGACCACTTCCTTCAAACCGTCCTGGAGACTGTCGAGCGTGATGTCGCGCGATCTCCAGTTTTCCTCGGCGACGCGCTCCAGTTCGTGGGCCAGCACGTTCAGTTCGCTGGCCATGGAGGTCTTGATGATGACCTTTTTGCTGTCGTAGACCACGTCAAAGAACGCTTCCCGCCGCCCGGTGAAGCGCGCGTAGAGGCGCCGGAACCTTTCGACGTTGCTCCCGTCCACGAACAGGCCGTTCACGATGTTGAGGAAGTCGTAGCCGGTGGTGCCATGGATCGGCCAGTCCCGCCGGAGCGGTTCGCCGGTGGAGAGGATCTTTTCGGCCACCAGGTAGATGGGGGAGGTATCGCCGGAACAGGCTTCGCGGAGCCGGCGGAAATAGCCAGCCGGATCAAAGAGGCCGTCCACGTGGTCCAGGCGCAGGCCGGTGATCCGGCCTTCCCGGATCAGGTTGAGAACCAGCTCGTGGGTGGCAGCAAATACAACCGGATCTTCCATCCGCAACCCGGCGAGGTTGTTGACGTCGAAAAAACGCCGGTAGTTGATTTCATGCGTGGCCGTGCGCCAGTGAGCCAGCCGGTAGACCTGTTCTTCAAGAAGCTCGTGGAGCAACTCGAAACTCGAGGGAACTCCCGGGCGGCCGTTGAAGGTCCGCACGTTGTCCTCCACGTGTTGAAGAATCCGGGGGGAAGCTTGCGTGACGGCAGCCAACCGGCGCTGCACGATGGCTGTCTCCCGGCGCCGGTGCTCGGCGTGCCGGGGGTCGGAACCCTGGCAGGGAGGCAGATGTTCCAAGTGAAACAGGATGCTGAGGAACTCCTCCAGGTACGGGTCGTCCCGGCCGAGCTCGGCTTCCAGCAGATCCAGGTTGTGAGCCAGCAGTCTGGCCAGAGGCCCGGGATTCAAGGGCAGATTGTAGACGTCGTAGTCCAGGGAGAAGACGCCGTCATCGTAACGGATGCGGAGGCGCCCGTTTTCGAGCTCCACGCCATACTGGTTGCGGAGGATGGGGAGCAGAACCTTTCCTTTGAGCTGCGGGACGAACGGGTCCCAGTCAATGTCGAAGAAGCGGGCCGAGGCGGCCGAGGGACCGTTTTCGAGCACTTCGCGCCAGAGGGGGTTGGCCACCGGATCGATGCTCATATGGCTGGGGACAAAATCGAGCAACAGGCCCACGTCGTTCTCGGCGAGCGTACGGGCGAGGGCGAGGAAGTCCTCATCGGAACCCAATTGCGGATTCAGGCGGCGGTGGTCGACGATATCGTAGCCGTGAGAGCTGCCCGGCTGCGCGGCGAGGATGGGAGAGCAGTAGAGTTCCGAGACGCCGAGCTCCACCAGGTACGGGACGAGGTCGCGGGCGTCGGCGAAAGTGAAGTCGCGGTTCAACTGCAGCCGGTAGGTGCTGACGGGGACGCGGGCGGGAACGGGAGCGGGCATCAAGGAGCCTCCTGTCCGGAGCTGGACCGGAAGATAACTGCCCCGGGCCGATGAAACCGGATGACGGGCCCCGGGAAGGAGATTTCCAGCGGAACGGGGTGCGGAGTGAAGGCGGCGTCTTCGCTCGAAAGCGCCAGCTTCCAGCTCCCGGCATCCGTTCGGGCCAGCGCGTGGCCGGCGAGAGAGGTGGGGCCGGCGCCGCTCAGGCGCGCGACAACCAGAATGGAGGAGCCGGCGGCATCGCGGCGCAAGACGATGGTATGGCGGCCGGCAGCCTCGACGCGGAAGGCGGAGCCGGCAGCCAGCGCGGGTTCCCGGCGCCGGAACTGAAGCAAGCGGCGATAGAAGCTCAGCGTCGAGGCGTGCGGCTCGCTCTCCAACTCGGGCCAGTGCAGGCGGCTGGCCGCAAAGGTGGCCCGGAGCTGCGGGTCCGGGAGCCGGCGCCGGGCGGTAGCGCCGGCGAACGCGCGGAACCGCCGGAATTCACGCCAGCGGCCACGGCGGATGCGGCGGCCGAGTTCGGCCCGGTGATCGGTGAAGAACAGAAACGGCGTACTGGCGGCCCATTCCTGACCCATGAACAGGAGCGGGGTCTGCGGCGCCAGAAGCAGGAGCGCGGACGCGGCCCGGTAAGCCGCCAGTTCGATGGTATGATGCAGGCGGTCTCCCACGGCGCGGTTACCGACCTGGTCATGGTTTTGAATGCAGATTACGAACCGGTGGGGAGGGATGCCTGCCGGGTCGGTTCCCCGCGGCCCGCCAAAATGGACCGAGTGCTGGCCGCGGAAAAACCATCCGTGGCGCAAGGTGGCCGCGATGTCTTCGGTAGTCCCGCGGAAATCCTCAAAGTAACCATCGGAATCGCCGGCCAGATGGCGCCGAATCTGGTGGTGAAAATCATCCGCCCAGACCGCATCCAGCCCCCAGCCGCCATCGGAGGGGGGCTTCACCAGGCGCGCCAGATTGCGGTGGTCTTCGGCGATCAAATGAACCTGGCGGGCCGAGCCTTCGAGGCTTTGGCGAACCGCGGCGCTCAACTCCGCCAGGAAGGGCTGCGGGCCGCCCCCGGGGATTGCATGCGTGGCGTCCAGTCGCAGCCCATCGAAGTGGTATTCGTGAATCCAGTGGAGTGCGTTCTCGATGAAGAACCGGCGTACGGGACCGCTTCCCTCCCCAGCGAGGTTTACCCCGGCACCCCAGGGGCTCCGATGGCGGGGTGAGAGATAGCGGCGGCTGAACAAGGGGGCATAGGCGCCGTCCGGGCCGAAATGGTTGTACACCACGTCCAGGTACACGGCCAAGCCGAGGCGGTGGGCTTCGTCGACCAGAGTTCGCAGATCATCGGGGGCACCGTAACAGCGGGCGGGAGCGAACAGCGCGGCACTATCATAGCCCCAGTTGCGGTTGCCGGTGAAATCACTCACCGGCATCAATTCGACCGCCGTCACGCCGAGATCGCGCAGATAAGGCAGCCGGCGCTGGGCGGCGGCGAAGGTACCCTCGGGCGTGAAGGTTCCGACATGGAGTTCATAAAACACCAGCGAGGCCAGTTCCCGGCCCTTCCAGGCCGCGTCCGTCCAGCGGAAAGCTTCCGGATCAACCACCTGGGAAGGTCCGTGGACGCCGCGGGGCTGGTATCGCGAGGCAGGGTCCGGGTAAGGGCCCCGCCCGTCGACGCGGTAGCGGTACAGATCACCGGGCCGGAGGAAGCCGAGGCGGCCGGCAAAGTAGCCGTCGCCGGTTCTGGCGAGCCGCGCGGCGGGCTGGCCGGGCTGTTCCGGGACCACTTCAACGAGCGCTGCTGCCGGAGCCCACACGCGGAATTCGACGCCCCCGTCCACCGGGCGGGCGCCCAGCGAGGGAATCCAGCGCACGGTCGAACCGCCTACCGGCTTGGTTCCTTCAAGCGGAACAAGGCCAGGGAACGGCCGCGCACCCGGTACTTGCGATCCCGAAGATGGGTTCGTCTGCTCCATTGCGTATCCGCCGTGTCGACGAGCCTCTCCCAGCGTTCGCCGGGCTGGTGTTCCGGCAGGGTGAAGACCACGGACTCGCTTTGGGCGTTCACCATCATGAACAGCGTATCGCCCGTTACCGGGTTCCCTTGCCCGTCGTAGTCTTCCAGGCTCGTGCCGGCGATCCGGACGCCGAGACAGCGAGCCGCGGGATTGTTCCAGGCGGCGTCGTCCATCTCGTTTCCGTTGGGCTCGTACCAGGCCAAGTCCTTGACGTCCGATCCCCGGATCGGCCGGCCGTGGAAGAACCTTCTTCGCTGCAGGACCGGTTGCTGGCGCCGCAAGCGGATCATGTACCGCACGAACTCCAGGAAATTCCGCTGGGCCGGCGTCAGATCCCAATGGTACCAACTCAGCTCGTTGTCCTGACAATAGGCGTTGTTGTTGCCCTGCTGGGTGCGACTGAGTTCGTCGCCGCCGGAGAGCATCGGCACTCCCTGGGAGAGCATGAGGGTGGCGATGAAGTTCCGTTTCTGCTTCTCGCGCAAGGCGACAATGGCGGGATCGGTGGTCGGTCCTTCGACGCCGCAGTTCCAGCTCAAGTTATTGTTTTCACCGTCCCGGTTGTCTTCTCCGTTAGCCTCGTTGTGCTTCTGGTTGTAACTGACCAGGTCCTGGAGGGTGAAGCCGTCGTGGCAGGTGACGAAGTTGATGCTGGCGTGGGGGCGCCGCCCGGTGTCCTCGTACAGGTCCGGGCTGCCGAGGAAATGGTTGCCCAACTGGAAGACCTTCTGGTCGTGCCCGCGCCAGTAATCCCGCATGGCGTCGCGGTACTTGCCGTTCCATTCCGACCACAGCGGCGGGAACTTGCCCACCTGGTAGCCCCGCTCGCCGACGTCGTATTGATCGTCCCGAAGCCCCACGCAGCCCAG
>CAZXVW010000092.1:0-14734 GCA_964644025.1 uncultured Solibacteraceae bacterium
GCCGGACATCCAGTTCAGCAAGGTGCTCGTGGTACTCCGTTTTCCAGTCGCGGTACCACAGCAGGCGGAAATAGCTGTAGCGGAGACCCTCGTAGCCGAGCCACACACCGGCGACGATGAGCGCGATCTTCAACGCCCGCTTGATCGGGAGTATGGGAAACAGGGCCACCAGGGCGGCGTTGAGCAGCACGGTGATCAAGGTGGCCGGAAGATTGTAATGGTAGTAGAACTGCTTCGCAGTGACCGCCGTATGCAGGAGCATGATGGCAACGCCCACCAGCAGCGCCGCCCGGACAGCCCGCGTCCGCTCATCCCGCGCCCTCCCGGCTGCGATGTACAGGGCCGACAGAACAATCACGTAGTAAGCCAAGAAGTAATAGAGGAACGGCTCATCGCTCAGCATCGTGCGGAGATTGTGCGAGTACTGGGCGAAGCCCGGCAGCCCCACCGGGCCCCGGCCGTAGCGGCCCACATGCATAATGATATTCACGAACCAGTCCACTAGCTGCGGCAGGGAAGTGGCGATGGGCGTCAGCAGCGCCGCCACCGTCACGCCAGCAGCGCCCAGAAACTGCAGCCGGCGCCGCAGACCCGAAAACAGGAAGACCAGCAGAAGCAGGCTGGCGAAGTTTATCTTCGTGGCGATGCCGCAACCTACCAGGATGCCCGCGATGATCGCCAGGCGCGGGTTTCGCGATGCCGCGCGCGGCTCAAGCCCCACCAGCAGGGGCGCCAGCGGTATCAGCAGCGCCATGCCGATGATCACTTCCGCGAGCTCCGGGGCAACCCGGCCCAATGACTCCAACGCAGGCAGAGAAAACAGGGGACTGAACTGCGCCACCGCCGCAGCCAGCGCCGAGCCGGTGAGCTGATAGACGCGGCGGCCGGCCAGGAAGGTCACTGCCGCGAGCACGATCACGAGCGCGATGTTGACCGCACGCAGGTAGCTCACATCATGCGAGATCACTTCCACGGCGAGTGAGGGCCAGCCGCTGAACGGGGCCGTTACGAGCCACTGGAGGAAAACGATCGCCGCGCCGAAGATCTGCAGGGGCGTCCCCGGATGGTGAACGAAGTAAGACGGATGGCCGGTGGCCAGGTTGATGAAGCTGAACAGGTACTCGTATTCCGGATCGAAGTTCAGCCCCTGGTTGTACGGCCCGCGAATCCTCATCATCACAACCGAGAGGATCAGGAAACCGGCCGGTACCAGCAGCAGTGGCAACTCTGTTTTGCGGGTCCTCATTTCAGCGGCCGGCCTTTGTCAGATCATACACGTAGATCGAGTAGCCGATCTTGTCGATAGGCTGCATTCGCCGCAGCCAGGCGTAGCTGCCAGCGGGGACGTAGACATCCTCCAGGTAGGTGGCGCTGATCGCTCCCACGCAATCAAGCGCCCGCCGTTGAGCCTCGTCCGGATGCGGCGGAAGCGGCTGCCGGCGGATGCCGTAGTAGTCCAGGTCCGCAGTGCCGAAATACGCCAGGCACACCTGTCCCAGGTGATGAGAATCCATATAGGTCTTCAGTTTCTTCGCATCCTGTCCCCAGTCCAAGTTGGAATCCACGACATACTCCGGCGCGCCGCCGCTTCCGCCTGCCAGCAAGTTGATGAACGCCGTGTAATGGGGCTGGATGCGGAGGTTCTCGTACAGCGCCAGGGCCATGACCAGGACCGCCGCGATCGCCAGCTTCCGGCGCGCGAGCACCCCCGCCACCGCGAGGAACAGGAACGGGTAGACGGGCAACAGGTGGCGGACGCCCACGTCGACGCTGCTGGTCATGATCAGCAGAAAATAGAAAAGCGGTGGCACGGTGACCGCCATCCACCCAAGGGGCAACTCCCGGATTCGCGGCCACGCCCGCCGGCGTCTGAGCCCCCACCCGGCGGCCAGCAGGCATACCGCCAGACCCAACAGCAACCCCGCCGGGCTTTTCACGGCGAACACCACCGGGTAGAAGTACCACCAGCCCTTCAAGCTGTGCCGGCCCAGCAGGTAAGCCGGATGGCCATTCTCGGCCCGCAGCGCCCACCAGTAGTAACTCATCAGGTAGGGATGATTCGGCAAGTGGAGCAGCCGCCCCGCCTGCCGAAACAGGCGGCCGGCGCGGGTGTGCGGGTCCACCTGACCGGCCAGCGGCAACCCCTGACCCCTGACCAGCACATCCCAGGAGACCCGGCCGTAGGAGGCGATCACCACCGCCGCGGCCAGCGTGCCGGCAACGGTGCACGAGAGAACCAGATGCCGCCAGGAGAAGCGCCCGCGCTGCTGCCACCAGCGCAGCAGGTACAGCAGCGGGTAGAGGCCCAGCAGGATGATCATCGAGTGCTTCGAGGCCAGGGCGACGCCCAGGAGAAGGCCGGCCAGCACCAGGTGAGGCCACCGCTTCGTTTCCAGGTAACGCACCCAGGCGATCACGCACAGGAAATAGACCGCCGCGGTAATCAGGTCGGTCGTGGCGTACTTGCCATGGGCTGTAAGGTTCGGGTCCAGCGCGTAGAGGAACAGTGCCAGCAGCGCCACGGTGGCCGAGAAGCGCTTCCGGGCCCACAGCGCCAGCATCAAGCCGAGCAGCAGCGTCACCGTGAGCACGGAGAGCCGTCCGAGCAGCAGGAGGGTATCCGGCTTGACACGGTTCCTGTACAGGAACAGCCGCCGATAGGTTTGCATATCGTAAGTGCGGCGGGAGACGTGCTCGTCGGGCAAGCGGGGGTTCACTGCCAGCAGTGGAATGGCGACAATCATCGGGGCCAGCACCGGCGTTTCCTGTCCGATCCAGGTGTTGCCGGTGCGAAGGTAAATGTAGCCGTGCGTCAGGTGCGCCGGCTCGTCCCAGGTGTTCGATTCCAGGCGTGCCGAACGGAACATCCCCCAGGCCATGAAGGCCAGCAGCGCTCCCACGACAGGCCAGAATACCAGCGGCCTGCCGAGCGGCAACCTTGCTTTCTCAGCAGAGCATTCCTGATCAGTCATCCCCCTGCTCCGGTGGCTGGCCGGCCCGGCGCCCGCGCCCGGGCAATGTCTTGCTGATCGCCATTCTGGAACCGAAGCCAAGCTTGATTCTCCAAAAACTGATCAGCGTCATCTGGAACAGTTGCCAGCCGTGGCGAAACCGCCGGATGTTGGTGCTGCCATAGGTGCGCGCCTGGTAGCGGACCGGGATGTCCACAGAGCCGAGAGCCAGCAGGGCAGCCGGAAACAGGAGCTCGAAATCCCCGAACGGATCGAAATCGCCGAAATCCTCACGCCAGGCCTGGATTCGCCGGTAGTCATGGCGGGCCAGCATCTTGGTGCCGCAGAGCGAATCGCCGAACCGGGCGCCGAGAACCCAGCTTAGCGTCTTGGCAAAGAAGACGTTGCCGGCCCGGTTCAGAAACCGCATGACGCCGCCTTCCATTGGGTAAACCAACCGCGACCCGTTGATGAAATCGCCAAGCCCCTCGCAATAGGCCCGGTAGAAGCGAGGAAGCATCTCCGGCGGCATGGTCAGGTCCGCGTCCAGGATCGCCAGCAGCGGCTGAGTGGCGCGGGCAAATCCCAGGCGGACGGCGTCAGCCTTGCCGGTGCCGGTCTGGCGGTGGGCCTGGATCCGGAACCGGTCTCCATAGGCGCGCGCCACGCGCTGGATTTCCTCCCAGGTCCCATCGCTAGAGTGTCCTTCCACGAAGATGATTTCCACCTCGCAGTCCAACTCGGGGAAACGGCGCAGTGCGTTCTCGATGTTGCCGCGCTCATTCCGGGCCGGGATCACACAGGAGAGGCCGGACGGAGTTGAGGCAATCACGGGGCGCAGCACGGCCAGGTAAGTCAGGCTGAGCCAGCGCAGCAATGGGACCAGAGGAAGCAAACGGTTGAGCAGTTCTCCAATACCCAGCAGACGGAACGGCACGTAAGCCGTGTTACGTTCCCACACGATCTCGAAGCCGGCCAGCCGGGCCAGGTTTTCCAAGTCACTCCGCACGACAAAGGTGTCGGGTAGCTCGCCCCTCCGCACCCCCAGCCGGTTCGCCAGCGAATAAAGCCACCGCAGGTAGGGATTGTAAAGCACGACGAGGACGCGAGAGGTGCGAGCCAGGCGCTGCTTGAGTTCGGTAAACAACGCCTGAATGTCGCAATGGTGATTCAGCGTCGCATTCAGGAGAATCGCGGTGCGCTGCTCGGTCTCCCGCCTCAGATCCGGTGGAGGTTCGCCTTTCGCCATCCGGCGTTTGTTGCGCCCATCCATCAGCTCCAGCAGCAGCCCTGTATCCTCATCCCGCGGAAGCCACTGGATGACCTGGTCGTAGTAACGGGTCAGCGCCGAGAATTCCCTCGCGATGAGGCCGTTGAGATAGCGCCGCCAGCTCGCCATGAACCCTGCGTAACCTGATCGAAACCTCATCATACAAGATCGCGTTCGCAGGGTCCCGTTATAGTAGGGTTAGATGCGCGCGTCAGGAAATCCGCCGGCGGCCGGGCTGCTGCTGTTCGATATTGACGGCACGCTGCTGCGGCGCTCCGGCCCCCAGCATCGCCAGGCGTTGACGGAAGCGGTCCATCGAGTGACCGGAGTCGAGGTGAGCACCGACGGCATACCGGTCCAGGGGATGCTGGACCGCGATATCCTGACGCTGATGATGCGGCGGGCCGGGGTCACGCTGAAGCAAGTTCAGGCCTGGATGCCGGACATCGTTGCCGCCGCCCAGTCCCTCTACGTCCGCCGTTGCCCAGATCTGCGGCGCAAGGTTTGCCCCGGCGTGCGGGCGCTGTTGAGAAAGCTCGACCGGCACGGCGTGGCCGCGGGCCTGGTCACCGGGAACCTGAGCCGGATTGGCTGGAAGAAGATGGAGCGGGCGGGGATCAAGTCCCACTTTCGGGTGGGGGCCTTTTCCGAGGAGGCGAGGACGCGTTCGGCCCTGGCGCGCCTGGCGATCCGCCGCGCGCGGCGGCAAGGGTGGCTCGACCGGCGCGTTCCTGTCGGCCTGGTGGGCGACCACCCGAATGACATCGAGGCCGCCCGGGCCAATAAGATTACGGCGATCGCCGTGGCCACCGGCCTGTCTTCGGCTGAGGAACTGGCCGCGCATTCTCCCGACATCCTCCTCCCAAATCTCCGCGAGTTCCGGCTCCAGATGTGGCTGTGAACAGAGGCGCCCGGCCTGTTCGCACTGCTGGCGGCCGTTCCAGTTGGAAGGGTCGGGCAAAGCCGCAAGGAAATTCAAGAGAGCTGAAATCCCAGGCTGTAGCGTGAAAAGGCGCCCGGGTGGTTTGGGCAGGTGGGCGGGATAGGATTTCCACAGGCTATCTCATTGAGCATGAAGACAGTTAGGCGAAATTGGCTTCGAATCCTCACTTTTTTTGCGGGGGACGATGCCGTTCCGTCACGGGTGAGAATATTCGATTTTCAAGGATCGGTGGGCGCCCAGCCGGCGGCGGGCACCCTTTCCCGGTTTACCATCGAAGCCCGGAGAAATTGCCGGGCGCCGGGCGCAGGTCCAAGCGCAACGGGGGGTTGGCGGTTTTGAATGAGTTGTGACCGGCTGGCGGCTATGCCTGGGCGCCGGTGGCGGCGTGGAAGGCACGCTCGAAGCCCGGCAGGGCGGCGGCAATCGTCTGGCGCGGCACGGTGAGCGAGAGACGCATGTGGCCGGGGCGGCCGAAGCCGGCGCCGGGGACGGCGAGGATTCCCTCCCGCCGCAGCAGGGTCACGAAAGCCACATCATCAGCGATCGGCATCTTCGGGAAAACATAGAGGGCGCCCCGGGGCCGGATCAGTTCATAGCCGATGCGTTCCAAACCGTCGCAGAGTAGCTCCATTTTCTTGCGGTAAGCCTCGACTTCGGCCGGGGCGTCGATAGCCTCAGCCACCACTCGCTGCCAGATGGCCGGGGCGTTGACAAAACCAAGGATGCGGTTGGCAAACGTGCAGGCGGCAGCCAGTTCCGGGGCTTCGGGGATGCACGGGGAGATGGCCAGGTAGCCGATTCGTTCGCCGGCCAGTGCGAAAGCCTTCGACCAGGAATCCGCAATCACCGTGCGGGTGATGATCGGCGGGATTTCCGGAGCCGGGGGGCCGAAAACCAGTTCGCGATACGGTTCGTCGCTGATCACGGTGACGGGCCGGGGAAGGCGGGACAGCAGGTTCTCCAGTTCCTGCAAGGCGCCGGCCGGATAAACAGCGCCGGTCGGGTTGTTCGGCGAATTGAGAATGAGAGCCCTGGTACGGCTGGTGAGGGCCTTCTGGATCCCGGCGAGATCGAGTTGGAACGACCCGGTGGTTTCGACCGGAACCATCCGGCCGGAGTGGTTCTCGATATAGAGCGGATACTCCGGGAAGTAAGGCGCCGGAACGATGACCTCGTCGCCGGGGTCCAGGATCGCCTTGAGAAAGACGTTCATGGCGGCGGCCGAGCCGGAGGTCATCAGGACGTGTTCGGCGGTATAGGGCAAGCCGGTCCGGCGGCGGAGCCTGGCGGCGACGGCGTTGCGCACTTCCGGATAACCGGCGTTGGGCATGTAGCCATGGTTACGCGGCGGTTCTTCCGAGGCGATGCGGCGGAGGGCGGCGAGCACGGGCGGTGGCGGAGGATCGGCCGGGTTGCCAAGGGTGAAGTCGAAAACGGCGCCGGGGCCGCGTTCGGCCTTGAGACGGGCGCCTTCCTCGAACATTTTCCGGATCCAGGAGGCGCGCTCGAGTTGCCGGCTGACGCCGCGGGCGACGCTCATTGGGCGATCCGGCGGTAGACGTCGATGCTTTCGAGGACGTTGAGGTTGGCTTGCTGGAGAGTATGGATCGCCATATCGACGTCATCGAAACGAATGATGAGTATCGCCTTGCCGCCCCGTTCAAACGAGAAAGCGTACAGGTACTCGATGTTGACCGGACTGTTCTCGAGAACTTCGAGCAAGTGAACCAGCCCCCCAGGCCGGTCAGGCACCTCGACCGCGAGAACCTGGGTAATCCGGACGACGTAGCCCGCTTCCCGGAGGACGGCTTCGGCTCTCTGCCAGTCCGATACGATCATGCGAAGGATGCCGAACTTCTCAGTGTCGGCGAGGGTCATCATGCGGAGGTCGATTCCGGCCCGGGCGAGCTGCCGGCAGGGCTCCAGCACTTGCCCGGGCCGGTTTTCCAGAAATACTGAAACCTGGTGAATTTTCATGCGGCTTTCCTCACGGGCCGCCGTTGCGGCGATCGATGATCCGCCTGACCTTTCCCGTACTCCGCTGGAGGGTCCCCGGGGCCACGAGTTGAACTTTAACGCGGATTCCAAGCGCCTGATCCAGAGCCTGGGCCAGGCGTGACTGCAGGCTCTGCAAAGCGCCGATCTTGTCGCTGAAAACCTGTTCGGTGACTTCGAGATGAATCTCGGCCTCGTCGAGTCCCTTGTTGCGGGTGAGGATGATCTGGTAGTGGGGCAGGGTTCCCTCGACCGCGAGCAGCGCGCTTTCGATCTGAGAGGGGAAGACGTTGACGCCACGGATGATGAACATGTCGTCGCTGCGCCGTCCGATCCGGCGGATGCGCCGCAACGAGCGGCCGCAAGCGCATGGCCCGGCCGCCAGGGAGGTGATGTCGCGCGTGCGGTAGCGAATGATGGGCATGGCGCGCTTGCTCAGCGTGGTGAGTACGAGTTCGCCTTCGTGACCCTCCGGCAAGGGTTCGCCGGTATCCGGATCGACGATCTCAGGATAGAAATGGTCCTCGAACACGTGAAGCCCTTCGTGGACGGGACATTCCACGGCGACACCGGGACCGACGATTTCCGAGAGGCCATAGACGTCGAAAGCCTGGATGCCGCTTTCCTGCTGGACATGCCGGCGCATGGACTCGCTCCAGGGTTCGGCGCCGAATACCCCGAGGCGCAAGGGCAGGTTCTTGAGGCGGAGGCCGAGTTCGCCGGCGCGTTCAATCAGATGAACGAAATAACTCGGAGTGCAGCAAATGCCGGTAACCCCGAAGTCGCGCAGGATCATGATCTGGCGGTCAGTGTTGCCGCCGGAGACCGGAATGACGGTGGCGCCGAGCGCTTCTGCTCCGTAGTGGAATCCCAACCCGCCGGTGAAGAGTCCGTAACCGTAAGCGTTTTGGATGATGTCGCCGCGGTGGACACCGCAGGCGGCCAGTGTGCGGACCATGACGGAAGTCCAGACTTCCAGGTCTTCTCTGGTGTAAGCTACGACGATCGGCTTGCCGGTGGTGCCGCTGGAGGCGTGCAGGCGCACCACCTCCCGCATAGGCACGGCGAACATTCCGAACGGATAAGTGTCCCGGAGATCGGTCTTAACCGTGAATGGCAAACGGGCGATGTCCTCCACGCCGCGGATGTCGGAAGGAGTAATGCCCTGTTCCTTCATCCGGTCCCGGTACAGCGGCACGGATTCATAAGCGATGCGCACTACCTCCTGGAGTCGCCTGGATTGCAACCCTTGAAGTTGCTCCCGCGGCACGTAGTCCGGCGCGCTGGCCGGGTGGAATCCGGTGATGACAGTCTCGGAGGTTGCGGTCACGGCATAGTTTCCTTCATGGGTCGGGCGGCGGCGCGTCCGGCGGCAAAGGCCGAGAAGTTCGCCGCGTGAAGTTTTTCCGCCAGGTTGGCACGGATGGCTTCCAACCAGGCCGATTCCGGAATATCCAGGTGAGTGCTGAGAACACCGAGGAGGGCCACGTTCAGCGAGCGCTTGCTGGGGAGCGCCTTCGCGTCGACCGCCCCAGGAGGGATCAGGACGCCCCCGGGGCGCAGTTGCACGCGGTTTCGTTCCAGTTCCCCCGGTGCGAGAACCAGGAGGAAGTCCGCTTCTCCGGCGGGCACCATGGGACTGAAGACGCGCTCGCCGAAGCGCACGTCGCTGGTTACCGAACCGCCCCGCTGGCTCATGCCGTGGACCTCACTTTTCTTGACGTCGTAGCCGGCGCGAAAAGCGGCGTCGGCGAGAATGTCGGAGGCGCGCAGCACACCCTGACCGCCGAGTCCGGCGACGATTACGTTAGTGACGGGTCCATCGCTGTTCATGGCGTTGTCCGGTTTATCGCGCTCGGCGGGCACCCTGGACGCAGAGATTATCTTACCGGTGGATCCGGCCGGGCGGCAAGCCGGATAATGCCGGAGCCTGCACCCGAGGCCATACTTGTACAATAGAGGTCTTATGCCAATTCCCGAGGCGGCCACGGAATTTGTTGCGGCCCAGGCGGAGCGCCTCAAGCAGCTTCGCTCGCCCAAGCGCATCGTGTTTCCGGAAGGCGATGACCCGCGGGTCGTGGCGGCCGCGGAGCGGCTGGCACGGGAAGGCCTCGCTGAGCCGATCCTGCTGGGGTCGAAACCGGCCGGAACATCCTCGGCGCTCAATGTTATCGTTCCCGCCGATTCCGGCAAGCTGCGAAAATACGCGGCTGTTTACCTGGAACGCCGGCGGGCGAAGGGAATCACCGAATCCGAAGCGATGGAGATCGCCAGGCATCCCCTGTACTTCGGAACTCTGATGGTGGCAGCCGGGGATGCGGATGGTTTTGTGGGCGGGGCGCGCTACACCTCCCGGGATAGCATTCGGGCCATGCTGCATTCGATCGGGACGGCGCCGGACGTGCGGACGCTTTCGAGCGTTTTCATCCTGGCGGTTCACAACCGGGGCTTTGGCCACCGCGGGTTACTGGCCCTGGCCGATTGCTCGATCGTGATCCAGCCGACGCCGGTGCAGCTTGCCGACATCGCCATTGCGACCGCCGAAAGCACTCGGACGCTGCTCAATACGGAGCCGATCGTGGCGCTGCTGTCGTTTTCGACGAAGGGGAGCGGAAAACACAAGGAAGTCGACCAGGTGGTCGAAGCCTTGCGGATTGTGCGGGCGAGGGCGCCGGAGCTTGACGTGGACGGGGAACTGCAGGCGGATGCGGCGCTGGTAGCTTCCATCGGGAAGTCGAAGGCCCCGGGCTCAACCGTGGCGGGCCGCGCTAATACCTTGATCTTTCCGGACCTGGCGGCGGCGAACATCGCTTACAAGATGGTGGAGCGGATCGCCGACGGCGCTGCTTTCGGCCCGTTTCTCCAGGGGCTGGCGAAGCCGGCGAACGAGCTTTCCCGCGGCTGCTCGGCCGAGGACATCTTCGCGGTGGCCCTGGTGACGGCGTTGCAGGCGGAAAGAAATGGACACCCCCGCTACTAAGCGAACGTTGCCGTTCCGGCTCGTCTACCATCCGGATTACGATCTGAACTTCGGCGCGCATATCTTCCCTTCCCAGAAATACAGGCTGATCCGGGAACAACTGCTGGCGACCGGGGTGGCCGCGCCGGGCGACTTTGTCCAGCCCGAGCCCGCCACCGATGAGGACGTTCTGCAGGTGCATGACCGGGAATGGCTCCGGGTGCTGAAGGATGGCTCGCTGAGCTATCAGCAAATCCGGCAACTGGAGATTCCGTACTCCAGGCGCATGGTGAGCGCGTTCCTGCTGGCGGCCGGAGGAACGACGCTGGCCGCGAGACTGGCCCTGGAAGAGGGTGTCGGGTTCAACATCGGCGGGGGATTTCATCATGCGTTCCGAGACCACGGGGAAGGCTTCTGCGCCATCAATGACCTGGCGGTGGCGGCGCGCTCCCTGCTGAGCAGCGGAAGGGTGCGCAAGGTCCTGGTGGTGGACTGCGATGTACACCAGGGCAACGGGACCGCCGCGTTGTTCGCCACCGCGACCGACGTGTTCACGATTTCCATCCACCAGTACAATAACTACCCGGCCGAAAAACCTCCCTCTACCGTCGACATCCACCTGCCAGACGGGGCCGGCGACGAGGAATACCTCAGCCGGTTACAGGAAGCCGTGCGGCCGGCACTCGCCCGGTTTCAACCGGACCTGGTGCTCTACGTGGCGGGAGCCGACCCTTACGTCGATGACCAGCTAGGGGGGCTGGCGCTGACGATGGAAGGGCTCAAGCAGCGAGACCGCCTCGTCATCGGCACGGCTCTGAAGCATCGGGCGCCGGTGGCCGTGACCGTAGCCGGCGGTTACGCCGCCCATCTCCAGGATACGATCAGCATCCATTGCAACACGGTCCAGGCGGCGAAAGAATGCCTGTTGGAGTGCGGCCGGCCAACCAGGGGCCGGGGCACGGCCGGGTGAGGGCGCCGGAGCCGAGTCGTCTGAGGGGCCGAGCCGAGCGAGGGAAGTGCCGCCCGGCCGGACCGGACGGGGACGCCCTGTAGATTTTGCGTGATTTTTTTCGCGCCCCGGCTTAGAATAAGGGTGCCGGACTTATCACGGCGTTTGGGAGGTGGAACGCGGCATGTTCGACAGCCTTGACGAGCAAATGAAACAGGACGACGCCGCTGGACAGTCCCCGGCGGAACGATTGTTCAAGTGGGCGGCGGTAGTGGTGATCTCGGTTCTGGTTTTTGGGGGCCTGTACCTGGCCATCCAGATGATGGAATAGGGACCGGAAGCTAGTTTCGAATCATCACGATATCGGGATCGGCAGGTCCAAGGGCACGCATAATGCTCTTGACCCGGCGAACATAGGAATCGTACGGATTGTAGGTGCGCAGGACCTGGTCCAGGCTCTTATCCCGGTAAAGGACAGAAGTGGCAAGGCGGGAGGCCACGTGGTGGATGCCGCTACGGACGCTGGGAAACCGGACGTTGCAGGAATCCCACCCAAAGATGTTGTTGTTGAGGTAACGCTTCCCGCCGCCTGATTCCATGATGGCGATCGCCGGCAGAAGGCGCCAGTCAAGATTGTAGCGATCTGCAGCGGCGATGAAGTCAGCCGCCAAGGGTTCGATGGGACAGTTTCTGCGGCTGAGAAACGACTTCAGCCGAAGCAGCCGGGGATCGTCTTCATAGGAGACCTTGGCGGTCACATGCTGCTCGGGATGGGTGGCCGCCGGCATGACGAGCAACCCAGCAAGCAGGATCAAGCCGTTGGTCAATGTTTTTTTCACAGAAACATCCTCTCTGGTGAACCTTGTACGTTTTTTCCAATATGGAATTGTTGCGGCGGAAGTGCCCGAAGGAGGCAACCGCTAAGGAATCACTCTGAACCCCTCAACTGCATAGTTACCTTGAATTATACCAGAAAGCAGCCGGCTGTTCGGTGCCGGCGAAGGCGGCGAACGGGTCGGCGAGGCTGGATGGAGGCGTCTTCAGTCGGCGGCGCCTAGCAGTTCCGGCTCCGAGGCCCGGGCCTCTCCGCTGCGGTCGATGGCGATGCGGGTAGCGATCGGCCCGATGATTTCAGAGATGGTCACCGCCGCGAGAATGACGGTGGTCACATCCGGGGCAAGGCCCGGGTAGCGCCTCTCAACGGCCAGCATCAACCCGATCGCCAGCCCGGCCTGGGCCATCAGGCCCAAACCCAAGAAGCGCTGCACCACCGGGGCCAGGCCGGCCTTTTTCGCGCCGATGGTAGCGCCGATCAGTTTCCCGGTGGCGCGGGCGATGACGTAGACCAGGCCAGCAATGCCGAGAGATTTCACCATGGACAGGTTCAGGCCGGCGCCGGCAATCACGAAGAAGATGGCATAGAAAGGCGGGTCGCTCCGGGAGATGGTTTCCAGGACGCGGCGCGTCTTGGCGGAGAGGTTGGCCATGGTGGCGCCCACAGCCAGGCTCGCCACCAGAGTGGAAAGTTCGAGCACCATAGCTGCGCCCACGCACAGCAGCACGCAACCGGTGAACAGGATCAGCATCTCCCCTGCCTCGGTGATGGTGGCGGCCCAGGCCGCGAGCAGCAGACCCACTAGAAAGCCGAGCGCGGCTGATCCAATGAGCTGCCACAACAGATGGTAGGTAGAGTGGTAAAGCGTGTAAAGGACTTCGCCGCCGCTGGCGGCCGCGGCGAGGTCAATGACGGCCGCGACCAGCGCGAAGGCAGTCAGGCAGAGGATATTGTTGATGCCGATGACGGCGGTGAGCGCGTCGGTCACCGGGCCGGTGGCGTTCCGTTCGCGGATCACCATCAAGGTGGAGGCGGGCGCGGTAGCCATTGCGATGGCGCCCAACACCATCGCAACCTGCCAATTTTGCCCCAGGACGAACATGGCCACGGCAACCAGCAGGCCCGCCAGTGCGCTCTCGGCGCCGGTGACGCGGAGCATGGCGGGCCCGGCCCTGCGTACGCGGCGGATTTCGAAAATAGAGCCGATGGAGAACAGGATCAGCCCCAGGGCCACTTCGCTGAAAACCTCCAGGGCCGCCAGATTCTCATGGCTCACCCATCCCAGTCCAGAAGGACCCACAGCGACACCGGCCAGAATGTAGCCCGTGACTTCGGGAATTCGCAGGAACTTGACCAGGTGTCCGGCGGCCAGCGCGAACAGGAGAATGAGTCCGAGGGAGGAAAGTTCGTTCATTGGCCTGGTTCAGTTCACAAACACGCCGAGCTGGCGCTGCCCGCGCTCGATGGTAATAAACACGGGCTTGTCGCGTTGCTGGGAAAGAGTCCGCCGGGCCAGCGCCAGGCTGCGGAGCTGCTTCCCCCCGATGCGCAACAGGCGGTCGCCTTCCTGCAGGCCAGCCTTAGCCGCCCGGCTGCCCGGCACGACCTCTTCAATCACGTATCCCTGAGGGGCGCCTTGCAAAACGATACCGCCATTCTGCTCAACCTGGTCCGCCGCATCCACTTGTTCGGTAGCGGGCACGGTAACGCGGAGGGTCCTGCCTTGGCGCCATACCCAGAGGTCGTAAGAGGGGTAGGCCATGGGCAGCACCAGCGGCGCCAGGTCCTCCACGGACCGGACTTCGATGGCTTCCAGTGCCTGGATGATGTCGCCGGGCATCAGTCCCGACAGGGATGCCGGCGTTCCGTTCCAAACTTCAGTGACCAGCACGCCCTGCCGGGTCTTGAAGTAAGCCTTGGTCTCCTCATCCAGGGGCACGGCCCGGAAGCCATAGCGTCGCAGCAGTTGGCCTTCGTAGCTTCTGGCAGCAGCGAGGACGGCATCCACCCCCTCCGGGGTCACCGCGACGTACCGGCTGCCGCAACGGAGAACGACGGCCAGCAGGTTGCCGTCCATGTCGAACAGGCCGCCGCCGCCGTCCGACTCACCGAGGGGCAGGTTGGTTCTCACCGATTCCAAAGTGAAGTCGCCGCAGCGGATCTTGGTGGTTCCGCCGTAAGTTCCCGGCGTGTAAGCATGTCCGCCGTCCTCCCGCGCTGTGACCGCCAGAATCCAACTGCCCGGGTCCAGCACCGCGGCCGCCGAGGTGCGGAACACGGGTTCGAGCCCGGCTTGGGCGGGAGCCCGCAAGGCGAGGACCGGATAGTGTCTTGAGGCGACGTCCGGGGTGAGCCGGAATTGCCCGGTGCTGAAACTGTTTCCCAGGGCGCCCTTGGGACAGGCGCTGACCAGCAGTCCGGAGCCGTCCCATACGACGCCGCTCGCATCCAGGCCCCGAATCCACACCAGTCCGGACTTCACCTGCTCGGCCACACTGGAAAAATAGGAGGTAAGCTCTTCCAGGTTTCGGCGCTGAGTCCGCATCTGCAGGCGCAGCATCTCGGCCTGTGAGATCGGAACCTCGGCAACTTTTTTCGGCTTCAATCTCACGCCCACGGTGAGAATCAGCGCGGATACCACCGCCAGTACGGCGATGTATCTCCTCTGTGGACGGTGGGCAGCCATAATCTAACGAATCCACCCTCAGGATAGAAGAGAGCCCTCCGGTTCGACAATCCAAGCGCCTGTCAGCCCGGGGCCCCGTGCTAGGCCATACGCTTCCCGCCCCGGGGACGACGGCGGGCTCCGGGCAGCGGCACGCGGCGAGACGG
>CAZXVW010000092.1:14744-16599 GCA_964644025.1 uncultured Solibacteraceae bacterium
GCTTAGTTTCCCACATTCCCGGCCGCGATCTCCGGAGCCCGAGACCGGCAGCCACCGGTTCAGGGACAGAGAGGTGCGAACCAGCGCTCCCGGCATGGAGTGTCAAGCGCCGCCTAAGCAGTCCGCAACGGCGGGAAAAAATCAGGCCAGCAAATTCAGGATCCCCGCAGACCGGCACTGCAGGGACAGCAGTTGACGATCCCCGTCAGAGTTCCCGGCGGACGAACTCGTAACGTTCCAGCGTCGCGGCCATCTCGACCGTATCGTCTCCGGGGGCGGGACTTTCCTTGCCCCGGTGACGGCGTACCACCTTGCCGACGCAGTGCAGCCGAATTTTGTCTTCCCCCTTTGGGCCTCGCTGCAGCGTGATGAAATACTCAATCGGCGCCCCGATCTCCAGTTCCCGGGTTGCCGTGAACAGGACGCCCGCGGAACTCAGGTTCCGGGTTTCACCGGTTTGGACCATCCGCTGGGAACCTTGCCGGACAAGTTCGAAGGGCAGATGGAGCTCGAACCTCTTGCTCCGACGCTGATCCGCGACTTTCATCACCATTACAATCTACAGGTAAGGCGGTGGAGAGGTCAATAGCAGGGGTAAGCGAAATCGCTTAGTCAGTCCTGGTACCAGGGAGACCTGCAGTCCCAGGGAGCCGACCGAGACGGAACGAGGGGCGAGGGACGCCCGGAGGCGGCGCGGGGCCAGGGGCCGGCTTCCAGGATGGTTGTTGATGCAAACGAAGAAATGAGACCCTAACTTATGACGTAATAATGTCACCCTGAGCGCCCGGATCGACTCGCTCCGTCACTCTTTCAACACCTGTCCCAACTGCGCCGGCGACGGTTGTCCGGCCCATCCTTCCCCGGTGTCCAAGTGACCGTCGTTCCGCTGAAAGATGCCGTGCTGGTCCCGATACAGGCGTGGCGGCACCCCGTGCCGCACTCAGTCGCCGTCTTTGGCCGATAACGCCTCCTCTGCGTCTGGAGCTGCCGCCGGCTCAGATTCAGCAGTTGGCTGGCCTGCTTGACGCTGAGGTGTTCTTCGACCGGGTTCTCAATTACCTTCACTCGCTGTAGTTCCTTTTGGCGCAACTCGATCACCTCTCCAGCATCGTCCGCCTTCATAGAGTTCCGTTGCGGTTGCGGGGTGGCATTATTTTGGAACATCTTCACCGCGCAAGCCGTTGTTTGACAGGCCGGCCGGGCCGGTGTCAGGATATTCGCAGCATTGCGGTTTGAAATCGAGGGAGAGCCGAAATGAGCACGCCGAGATGCCACCTCATGCTTGTTCCACTTCTGGCGGCTTTTCTACCGGCAATCACCGCCGGCGGCGACATCACGCTGGTGGTCAACACGCCCAGCAAACCGCCCGCCTGGGCGCTGCTCGAGCAGAAGTTGCTGCGGGCGAACTCCGAGGCATGCGAACGTTTCGCCGCCACGTACCTGGACTCGCGCGGCTACCTGTTGCACACTCCCCGCTGGGGAACGCTCGATGACGGCCCGGACGACGCCATCGAAACCTTCTACAACTGGACCTTGTTGTACGCGCTCGGCGGCTCGGAGCGGGTCCTGAATCTGTTCAAGAAGGCTTACGACGGGCACCTGCTCCAATACAGCGCGGTGCGCAGCAGGAAGACCCCCGTGGCGAAGGACGGTGCCTACTTCAACGAGTTCATCGTTATGTCGGACTGGTTCCACATCGGCGAAGGGCTCCGCGGCTTCTTCCTCGAAGGGCTGGCTGACCCAAAGGATCCGAAGTTGATCCGCCGGATGAAACGCTTCGCGGGCCTTTACATGAATGAGGACCCGGAGGCCCGCAACTACGATCCCGAGCACAAGGTCATCCGCAGCTTCTGGA
>CAZXVW010000093.1:0-16501 GCA_964644025.1 uncultured Solibacteraceae bacterium
GGCCAGGGGCGACTGGGTTCTCACCCTGAATCCCGACGTCCTGCTCTTGCCCACCTTTGTTCCCGCCTTGATGGAAGCTGCTTACGTGGATCGAAAAGTCGGGACGGTCTGCGGCAAGCTCCTGACCCTGACGCCGGAGTTTGACATTCCCGACAAGCCACGTGTGGACTCCACCGGCATCTACTTCAACCCGATGCTCCGGCACCTGGATCGCGGCAGCCAGGAAATCGACAACGGCCACTACCTCCAGTTCGAATACGTGTTCGGGGCGACCGCCGCAGCCGCCCTGTACAAGCGCGAAATGATCGAGGACGTCCTGGTCGGCGGAGAGTTCTTCGACCCGGATTTCTTTGTCTACCGCGAAGACGCCGACCTGGCCTGGCGGGCGCAACTGATGGGCTGGCGTTGCATCTACACTCCCCGCGCGCGGGGCTACCACGTCCGCAAAGTTCTGCCTGGAAATCGTCGCGCCCTCCCGCCGGTCATCAACATGCACTCGGTGAAGAACCGGTTTCTGATGCGCATCAAGAACATGACACCGGATCTTTACCGCCGCAACTGGCTCTCCATCACCGCCCGCGACATTGTCGTGATCGGCTGCTGCCTGCTCTGGGAACACACCTCATTGAAGGCCTTCTGGTATCTGGCCAAAAACTGGAAGCGCGTGATGGCGAAGCGGCGGGCAATCATGAAACGCAGACGCGCCAGTGACGCTTACATGGCCCGCTGGTTTTCCTACCGCCCGAAAAGCTGGCCGGCCCCGAAACCATCCGTCCGCCTGCACGCCCGCGTCCGCGCAGCTCGCGGATAGATGAAGCTCGCTATCCTCGGAACCCGGGGAATCCCAGCCCGCTACGGCGGCTTCGAGACCTTTGCCGAAGAACTCTCCCGCCGCCTCGCCGCCCGCGGACACCAAGTCACCGTCTACTGCCGCAGCCGTTACCCGGAGGCTTTCTATCACGGCGTTCGCCTGCGCTACCTGCCCACAATCCGCCACAAGTACCTTGACACGGTCGTCCACACGTTTCTCTCAACCCTCGACCTGCTCATCCGACGCCAGGACGTCGCACTTTACTGCAACGCCGCCAATGCATTGTTTACCTTCCTCCCGCGCCTGTTGGGCATCCCTGTGGCGCTTAACGTGGACGGGCTGGAGCGCAAGCGCAGAAAGTGGAGCTGGCTGGGCAGGAGCTGGTACGAGCTCTCGGAACGCCTCTCCACATTCTGCCCGACCGCCATCGTCAGCGATGCGGCTGGGATCCGCGCCTATTACCGCCGGCGGTATGGCAAGGATTCTACCTTCATCCCCTACGGCGCCGAAGCAGGCAGGGAGCCCTCGGCCGACATCCTGCCAGAGCTCGGATTGCAACCGCGGCGCTATTTCCTCTACGTGAGTCGCTTCGAGCCGGAAAACAATGCCCTCATGGTTCGGCAGGCGTTTGAACAGGTCGAAACGGACATGAAACTTGCCCTGGTCGGAGACGCACCTTACTCGGATGATTACATCCGCCGGGTCCGCAATACCGCCGATGCCCGTGTCGTGATTCCAGGGGCCATCTACGGCCGCCCGTACCGCGAGCTCCTCTCTCATTGCTTCGCTTACATTCACGCTACCGAGGTCGGCGGCACGCATCCCGCCCTGGTTGAAGCCATGGGCTGCGGTGCAATGACTCTCTATCTGGAAACGGAGGAAAATAAGGAGGTCGCCGCGGACGCTGGCATCCCGTTCCGCGACGACCTCAGTGACAAAATCCGCTGGGTGCTTTCCCTGCCCGAGGCGGAGACGGAACGCTGGCGCCACTGCGCTATCGAACGAGTCAAGCAGTGCTACAGTTGGCAAACCGTCACCGATGCCTACGAGAAGTTGCTGCTCCGCCTGCTAGGAAGAAACGTATGATCACTGCCGGTTTCCGTTCCTGGGTTGAGGTCTCGCGCGAGCAAATCGCCGCCAACTTTCACGCTGTGCGCAAAACCGTCGGCGCCGGCGTCCAAGTCATGCCGGTGGTCAAGGCGGACGCTTACCACCACGGCGCTGTGGAAGTCTCGCGTATCCTGGAAGCGGAAGGCGCTCGCTGGCTTGCCGTCAGCAGCGTGGAGGAGGGAGTCGCTCTCCGCCAGGCCGGGATCAGGGCGAGAATCCTCGTCATGGCCGGCTATCTTCCGGCTGAACGCGAAGCCCTCTTCGACAACCGGCTCACACCGGCCGTCCATGCTCTCTCCGAACTCAGGCAACTCGAACGGCTTGCCGCGCGCCGCAACTCACAGCTTGCCTATCACCTCAAAATCGACACCGGGATGGGCCGGCTCGGCACCCGCGCTGCCCCGGCAGAGATTATCTCTGCTGCTCGCTCCGCCCCCCACCTCGTCCTGGAAGGGCTGATGACCCACTTTGCCTCCGCCGCCCTTTATACGAGCGACCAGACAGAGCACCAGATCGACGCTTACCACCGGATTCGGCGATCCCTGCTGGCTGCCGGGATCTCGCCACCTTACTCACACCTGGCTGCCACCATTCCCATCGCCTACGGCCGCCGGGAAGCCTGGGGCAATATGGTTCGCCCCGGCCACGCCATCTATGGCTACGTCTCCCCTGTCCGCGGCCAAGCGCCACCGAACAAGCTCGACGTCCACCCAGCCCTGGAGTGGAAAGCCTCAATTGTTGATATTAAAGAGGTTCCTCCAGGAACGCCCATCGGCTATGGGGGCATGTTCCAGACCCGCCGGCGGACCCGCGTCGGTATCCTGGCAGTCGGTTATGCCGATGGCTTCCCGCACCGGCTCTCCAATCGCGGCAACGTCATCGCCGCGGGCTGCCTCGCCCCGATCCTCGGGGCTGTCTCCATGGATCTGACTGCTGTCGATCTCACTGAAGCGCCTGGCCTGAACGTTGGGGATGCCGTCACGCTACTTGGCCGGCACGGCGACATTCGAATTGACGCTCAGCAAATCGCGCGGACCGCTGGTACCATTTCCTACAGCGTACTATGTTCGATCAGCCCCAGGGTCAAACGCATCTACCTGTGAAGATCCCGGCTGTCCCGCGGTTTGCGCACACTCCAGTGTCTCTACCCACGGCCTCACCGAATAACTACAGGGGTAGTACTGACCAATACAGGCTAACATACTGAAATCACAAGAGTTACACTTTCTCCACATTTCTTGCACGCACGGGGTTGATCTGTGATAGACTGAACTACCGCGAGGACGTATCCGCGGCACTGAACAACTGGTATCGCTGCTCAGCCATCGGTTCCACCAAGAATCGAGCCAGTGAGAAGTTGTGGTTATCCACAGCCTGTGGAAATCTTGTGGATGTCTTTTGCGTTCCGTTGTCCTGACACACGCATGAACGTTTGGGATCAAATCAAACAACGGCTGGCCGCCAAACTCACTCCGGAAAGCTATCGCAACTGGCTAGAGAAGACTCAGTTTCTTCGTATTGAGAACGGCGTCGTCTTTGTTGCGGTGCCCCATGCGGCCGCACGTGAATGGGTCGAGGACGAGTACGGCCCGACGATCGTGGCCACCATGAAGGAGATGAATCTCCCCTACACGGGTATCACCTGCGAGCTGGCCTCTGCACCGGAAAAATTCCACCAGCCTTTTGGGACGCCATCGGAGGAGTTGTTCAGCGCCCCGGCACTCCAGTTCAACCCCCGGTTCACTTTCGAGACCTTCGTGGTCGGCTCCTGCAACCAGTTTGCCCACGCAGCCGCTAAGGCGGTGGCCACCATGCCCGCCCGTACTTACAACCCTCTGTTCATTTACGGCGGTGTCGGCATGGGCAAAACCCATCTGATGCACGCTATCGGCCAGTCCCTCACCGGGAATTTCACCGGGCTACGCGTCGTTTACACAACCAGTGAGCGGTTCATGAACCACTTGATCCGCTGCATCCGCACTGAGCAGATGTCACTGTTCCGTCAGCATTACCGCCGCGCCGACGTCCTTCTGGTGGACGACATCCACATACTTGCCAACAAGGAACGAACACAGGAAGAGTTCTTCCACACCTTCAACGAGCTCTACGAGCGTCAGAAGCAGATTGTCATTTCCAGTGACTCTCCGCCAAAGCACACGCCCGGCCTCGTTGAGCGGCTCCGCTCACGGTTTGAGTGGGGCCTCATGGTTGACATCCAACCACCGGACCTGGAAACGAAGATGGCCATCCTCGACAGGAAAGCCGAGATAGACGGAATCCAGCTTCCGGAAGACGTTCGCATCTTCATCGCTACGAAGACAAGGTCAAACGTTCGGGAGCTGGAGGGAGCACTGGTAAAGCTACTGGCCTACTCTTCGGTCACTGGAACCGAGATCAACATCCACATGGCTCGCCAGGCCTTGAAGCATCTCACCTTCGGTGATGAGCGCAAGATCTCTATCGAGGCCATCATCCGCCAGGTGGCGGAAAGGTTCAACCTTTCCCCGGCGCAACTCAAGCAGCGAACTAACCTGCGCAGAATCACCCATCCCCGTCAGATCGCAATGTACCTCGCCAAAGAACTTACAGGAGCCTCGTTACCGGAAATCGGACGCGCGTTTGGAGGCAAGCATCATACTACGGTCCTGCACGGAGTTCAGAGGATCGACCAACTGCGCCAGAAGGACCCAGATTTAAACAGGCTGATCCACAGCTTAATCGACTCACTGACTTGAACTTATTTCATTTTCCACAGACAGCCTTCGACAGTTGGGTAGCACGACGGTGGACAACACTGCGGAGCAGCGCTCTCCACCAGAACATCAATTCCAGCTCCTCAATGAGTCAACATCACAAGCCTTGTGTTTGGTATAATTTAGACAGAATTCAACATTTCAACAGGCCCTATGAATTCTGCAGTCTTACAACAAAGAGAGTAAAACTGTACAAAGAGCAGTAGCACGCGGAGGCGGATCGCCATGGAATTCACAGTTAGGAAAGCAGATCTTGTTCGTGAGCTGAGTCTGTCCCAGGGGGTTGTGGAGAAGAAGACGACCATCCCGATTCTGTCGAATGTGCTGGTGAATGCTGCCGGGGATGGAATCGAGCTGACTGCGACGGACCTCGAGCTTGGGATCTGTTGCCGGTGCCCCGCTGAAGTCGCCCGGGAAGGTACGGGGACGATTCCGGCGCGTCGGTTGCTGGAGTATGTACGATTGCTGCCGGAGGCGGATATTCATGTGAAGTTTGCTGAGAACCACTGGGCGAGCCTTCTGTGCGGCCGGTCAAGAACGCGGATTGCTGGCATGTCAGCGGAGAGCTTCCCGGAGTTGCCAGCTATGCCGGACAAGCTTGCTAATATCCCGGCGGGGGTGCTGTCTTCCCTCATTGTGAGGACGATTTTTGGCATCTCTACTGAGGAGTCCAGGTTCACACTTAGTGGGGCACTGTTGCTGGTGAAAGCGGATCGGGTAGTGATGGTGTCGACCGATGGGCACCGCTTAGCCCTATGCGAGAAGGTGATGGACCTCAGTGATGTGGAGACCGGCTACCGGGCCCTCGTGCCGAAGAAGGCCATGTCGGAGCTCCTGAAGCTGTTCCAGGAGATGGGTCCTGAGGGGAACGTCGAGTTTGGCGCGGACGAGAACCATCTGTTCTTCCGAAGTGGTGGACGCCTGCTGATCGCCCGGAAGCTGACGGGGAACTTCCCTGACTATGAACGGGTCCTTCCCACTGACCAGCCCCACACGGTGGTATTACCCGGCGATGAGTTCCGAGTGGCGATTGAGCGCGTTTCACAGTTCGCTGATGAGCGCTCCCACGCCGTTCGGCTGAGGTTTATGCCAGGTGAACTCACTCTACACTCTTCCCTCTCCGATACCGGCGAAACTGAGGAGACACTCCCGGTCACCTATGACGGGCCGAAGATCGAGGCAGGTTTTAACGCCCATTACATCGCCGATTTCCTTCGGGCTGTCGGGGAGGACAAGGTTTCATTCAAGTTTCGTGACGCGGGCAGTGCCGGAGAGCTGTGTCCAGCCGGGGGTGAATCCGGCTACAACTACCGGTACGTTGTCATGCCAATGCGGATTTGAAGGGCCCCCAAACGCCCCGAGCGTTCAGGAGTTTCAACGAAAGTGCCTATGGCGAATAACAAAGTCGAGAGTGACAGCAGGCAGGTGTACGATTCCCGTAGTATCAAGGTGCTTCAAGGTTTGGAGGCCGTCCGCCTCCGCCCGGCCATGTACATTGGATCCACCGGAGAGTACGGCCTGCACCACCTGCTCTACGAAGTCGTCGATAACTCGGTCGACGAGGCGCTTGCCGGCTTCTGCACCGAGATTAAGGTGACCTTGCACATTGACAACTCCGTGACGGTTACGGACAACGGCCGGGGAATCCCCGTGGGCATGCATGCCGCTGAGGGGGTGTCTGCGGCCGAGGTGGTAATGACGAAGCTCCACGCCGGGGGGAAGTTTGACTCGAACAGCTACAAGGTCTCCGGCGGCCTTCACGGGGTAGGCGTCAGTTGCGTCAACGCGCTTTCGGAATGGCTCAAGCTCGAAATCTGGCGCGACGGCGCCGCTTGGCGCCAAGAGTATGAAAAGGGGATCCCGAAGGGACCGCTCGAGAGAACCGGTAAAGCCGGCCGCAAGACGGGCACGCGCATCACTTTCCGCCCGGACCCGGCAATTATGAAGGTGGTCGAGTTTAACTATGACACGCTCGCCCAGCGCCTGCGCGAACTCGCCTTTCTCAACAAGGGTCTGCGGATCACCCTCACCGATGAGCGAGTGGATCCGGTCAGAACTCACGAGTTCTACTACAGCGGTGGTATCTCCGAGTTCATCAAGCACCTGAACCGGGGCAAGACGGTCCTCCACGACAAGCCCATCTATTTCGAGGGCAACCGGACCTTACCGAACGGCGGCGTCCTCCAGATGGAGGTGGCGCTGCAGTACAACGATAAGTACAACGAGAATCTTTTCAGCTTCGCCAACAATATCAACACCATTGAGGGTGGGAGCCACCTGAGTGGATTTCGCAGCGCGCTGACCCGGACCATTAACTATTACGGCCAGCAGGCGGGCCTGTTCCGGGATGTGAAGGAAAACCTTTCCGGTGACGACGTGCGCGAGGGTCTCACGGCGGTGGTCAGCGTGAAACTTCCGCAGCCGCAGTTCGAGGGCCAGACCAAGAGCAAGCTCAACAGTGACATCCAGGGCTACATGGTCCAGTTTGTCAATGAAAAGCTTGGCGAGTACTTCGACAAGCACCCGGCGGTGATGCGGAAGATCGTCTCTAAGGCTATCGAGGCTTCCCGGGCCCGTGAGGCCGCCCGCAAGGCTCGGGATTTGACGCGACGGAAGGGCGCTCTGGATTCCGGAGGCCTGCCGGGCAAGCTCGCCGATTGCCAGGAGAAGGATCCGGAGCGCTGCGAGCTGTTTCTCGTCGAGGGTGAATCGGCTGGCGGCACCGCCAAGTCCGGCCGTGACCGCCGCTACCAGGCGATCCTGCCGCTGAAGGGTAAGATCCTCAACGTGGAGAAGGCCCGCTACGACAAGATGCTGAGCCACGACGAGATCCGCTCGATGATTACCGCCATCGGGACGGGCATCGGGCAGGACGACTTCGACATCAGCAAGCTTCGCTACGGCAAGATCATCATCATGACCGACGCCGACGTGGACGGCTCGCACATCCGCACCCTCCTGCTCACTTTCTTTTTCCGTCATATGCAGGAGCTGCTCACGCGCGGCCACGTCTATGTCGCCCAGCCGCCGCTCTACCGGCTGAAGAAGGGCAGGAGCGAGAAATACATCAAGGACGACAAGGAGTTCACGCGGGAGATCTTGCGGCGGGCCACCGAGAATTTAACCGTCAGCCTGGCCGGCAACGGGGGCCGGCTGGAGGGCTCCGAGTTGCGGAAGCTGTTGGCGGCGCTCGACGAATACGAGCACATTTTCCAGCGGATGGAGCGGCGCCTCCGCGACGCCCGTGTCGTCGAGATTATCGCCAGTCCCGCGATCAGCCTGGATTCCCCGGCCGACTTCTCGGCCAAGCAGCGCCTTCGCCCGCTGATCGACGCGCTCAAGGCAATCAACATTCGAACCGAGCTGGTGCCCGACGAGGAGAACTCGGCCTGGCGGCTGATGTACCGGGATTCGATCAACGCTGAACGTTTCATCGATATCGAACTGGCCATGCACCCGGAGTTCCGGCGGCTGCGGGGTCTGGCGCGCCAGGTCGAGCCTTACAACCGTCCGCCGTTCGCGGTCAGCAAGAACGGCCACGTGGAGTCTCTGAAAAGCTGGCGCGAGCTACTGGCCCACGTCAAGAGCGAGGGAACGCGGGACTGCAACATCCAGCGCTACAAGGGGCTTGGGGAGATGAACGCCGAGCAACTCTGGGAAACCACGATGAACGCCGAGAAACGCACTTTGCTGCGCGTGGAGCTCCGTGACCTAGTGGAAACCGATGAGATCTTCTCCACGCTGATGGGCGAGAACGTCGAGAACCGCCGCCGCTTCATCGAAACCAACGCCCTCGATGTGCGCAACCTCGACGTGTAGCGCGCTTGGTCATCGCCACGTACAATTGCTCCGGGGTTGCTCTCAGGGCGGGCGGCGGCTCACGGCCGGCAGATTCCGCGCTTGCTGGAGCGGATGAACTCCACCAGGTGCAGAGTATGGGCGGTGGGAACTTCCGTCTCGATCCGGTGCAGCGCTTCCTCCAGCTTGAGATCCGACTTGTACAGCAGACGGAAGGCGGTTTTGAGGGCCGCGATCTCGGAGGCGCTGAAACCGGCCCGCTTCAGGCCGACAAGGTTCAGCCCCACCGGGGCCACGTGGAACTCCGAGTAAAGGAAGTAGGGCGGCACGTCGGCGTTCACCCGGGTATTCCCTCCGACCATGGCTAGGCGCCCGATCTTCGAGAACTGATGAATCACCACCCCGCCGGAAATAAAAGCCTGATCTTCGATTTCCACGTACCCGGCTACCAGCGCGCAACTGGCAATCACGTTACCGTTTCCGATCTTGCAGTTGTGGGCGATATGCCCGCTCGTCATGATGTAGTTGCCATCGCCGATTTCGGTCACTGACTCCGGCTCGGTCCCGCGCGAGATCGTATAGTGTTCCCGGATCTTGTTCCCGTCCCCGATCCTCAAGTAGCTGCGCTCGCCGGTGAAGCCCTTGTCCAGTGGATCAGTCCCCAGCACCGTTCCAGCGGAGATCTCATTGCGATCACCCAGCGTGGTCCATCGCTTCACGTAAACATACGGCTCCAGTCGGCAATGCGCCCCGATGATGACGTCGGAGTCGATGACGCAGAACTCCCCGATGACCGTTTGCGGCCCGATATCCACGTCCCGGTGGACTCGCGCCGAGGCTGCGATGACGGCCGAGGGGTCGATCGCCATAACCTTGTATCATACAAGCATCACCTGCCGGCCGAGTGCCGGCGAGCTACGACTCAGGAAGGAGAGTAACGTGCGAGTGAGGCAACTTGCCGACTGGCTTGGCGCGCCATGGGAAGGTGACCCAGAAGCGGAAATCACCGGGGTCGCTGACATCGCGGCCGCCGGCCCGGGCGACATCGCCTTCGCTTCCGGCGCGAAGGCTTCACAAGAGGCTGCGCGATCCGCTGCCGGCTGCCTCCTGGTGCCTGAGGATTTCCCTCGCCCGTCCGGCCGGACCGTGATTCGGGTGAAAGAGCCTCGGGTTGCTTTTATTCGTGTCGTGAACCGGCTCCGTCCACCCCGGCGGCCCCCGGCCGGAATTCATCCGACCGCGATCATCGGGGAGGGGGCCGAGCTGGGCGAACGAATCGCGGTGGGGCCGTACTCGGTGATCGGCCCCGGCGCCCGCATCGGCGCCGGTACGTCGATCGGCGCGGGATGTCACATCGGCGCGGATGTGACCATCGGTGACAACGGGCTGTTGCATGATCGCGTCACGATTTACGACAAGGTGGAAATCGGCCGCAACGCCGTTATCCATTCCGGGGCCGTGCTCGGAGCCGACGGATTCGGCTTCGCCCTGGTGGACGGCCGCTACGAGAAGTTCCCGCAAATCGGGCGCGTGGTCATCGGCGACGACGTCGAGATCGGCGCCAACTGCTGCGTTGACCGGGCGGCTCTCCGCACCACCCGCATCGGTGATGGCACCAAGCTGGACAACATGGTCCACGTGGCCCACAACGTCACCATCGGCAACCATGTCGTCATTGCTGCGCAGACCGGGATCTCCGGCGGGGCGGTCATCGAGGATTACGTTGTGATCGGCGGGCAGGTGGGCATCGGAGACAAGGCCAGGGTAAAAACAGGAGCCGTCCTCGGTTCCAAGTGCGGGATTCTCAGCTCGAAGATCGTTCGCCCCCATCAGACGCTATGGGGAGTCCCGGCGCGCCCGCTTAAGGAATATCTGATGCAGTTGGCTCACTTATCGAAAATCGGTGAGCTCCGCCGGCACGTAGCCGACCTGAGAAGCCGCGTCACCCGTCTCGAGAAGACGTAGGCACCCCGTCTGACCGGTGCTGTCGCGGAACGGCTCAGCCGGCTTCGGGAAGGCCGATCACCAGCGACAGCCGTCCTCCCTCCCCGGAGTGAAATTCGATCCGGCCGCCATGAGTCTCGGTGATACGGCGCACGCTCGCCAGCGCGAGCCCGGAGCTGGCGGGCAGATGCGCGCTGAAGGGATCGAACATCGACTCCAGCTCCTCAACCGTGCGGTTCGCGCCGGTGCCCTCAAACTCCATCCGGACCTCGCTGTTAACCACGGAGGTGCGGACCCAGAGGCGGGGGTCCGGCTTGCAGGCCTGCCCGAAGAAGAGCAGCGTGCTGCGCAACAGGTGCCGGGCCTGGTCCGGGTCAAGCCGAACCAGCGTGGGCCGCGGGCACAACGAAATGTGGACCCACATCTTCTCGCCGCGCGCGGTCTCCCGGACGCTCTCGGAGAGAAATTCATCGAGGTCGATCACTTCCGGATGAGGCGGCGACGCCTGCAGAAAATGAACGGCGTCGGAGAGAATCCAGTTCGCCTGCTGAATCACCTGCTGGAGTTTCTCCACCTGACGGCGCGCCCTGACGTCTTGCCGGGGCAGCACCATTGACAAGTAGTAAGCGATCGCTTCAATCGTGCTCAATGGCTGCCGAAGTTCATGCGCCACGTGCCGGATCACGGCGGCCGTCTCGTGGGAGCCGGGCGTCAGAGAACCAGCATCGCTTCTGGCGGGAGCTGTTCCGGTGGCTTGTGTCATCAGGGCTTGGCAGCGTTGCCAAGAATTATAACGCCCTTTCCGCCTCCGGTGGAGCGTTTCTTCAAAGATTCTTCAAAACAGCACGCGGGTCCTTACGCGCGATGCTCTCCATTGTGGACGGCGCTGTGATCTTCGGCCGATTCCAGGTGCGTCACCACCTCTGCCGGAGTCTCCAGGGCCCGGGGCAGGCGCTCCTCCAGGACCGTCGCCAGGCGGTGAGCTTCTCCGATTCCAGTGTGGTAGGGAAACAGCAGGTGGACATGAATAATCAGACGGTAGCCTGCGTTCCGGTACCGCACCCCGTGAAATTCCAGGCCCAGTTGAGCACAGAGTTCCGCGAGTTTCTCCTGGATCCGTCCTTCCATCATCGGATCCGAGTAGTCGAGCAAGCCGCTCGCTGAACGCCAGACCAGCCGCGAGCCCGACCGCAGGATATTCAGCGCCACAGCGATGGCGCACAAAGGATCAAACGGTTTCCACCCGGTCAGTAACACCAGGCCGAGACCTACCACCACCGCGAAGCTTGTCCAACTGTCGGTGAGCACGTGCTTGCCGTTGGCCTCCAGGATCAGCGAGTTCGTGCTCCGCCCCACGCGTATCAGGTACCACCCCAGCCCGGCGTTCACCACAGCAGCCCCGAGGATGATCAGTGTCCCCGCCCCCAGGCGTTCCAGCGGCAGTCCCGCCAGCCATTTGTGGACGGCCGCCCAGATAATCAGGATCGCCGCCAGGATGATCAGCGCCCCTTCGAAGCCCGCCGAGAAGAACGTGATTCGTTCGTAGCCGAATGGAAACCGGTGATCGGCCGGCCGGCTGCTCAACCACAGGCTCACGGTGGCGAAGCTGACGGCTATGACATGGATCACCGCTTCGGAAGTGTCCGAGAGAATGGCGGCCGATCCGGTGAGCCAGTAAGCGGCTGCCTTACCTAGCAGCATCAGTACGCCAATTCCCAGCGACCACCGCATCGCCAGCCGCATTCGCTGGGTTGCTTCGCTGCTCGGTTGCCGCGCCGGCTCCACGCTAACATTCTAGACCACGAGCCCCTCCCTGAGCTTGGCTTCGGACACCCAAGGGCACCCTCGATGTGTCTCCAAACTTGATGATCCACGGCCTTGTCCTGAGATAATAAAAGACTGGCGGGCCGAACCGGCTCTTGTTAGTTTCAGCTGCGCCGGGAACCTCCGGGATCTCTCGCGGCCCTTGCCAGGAAAGGACACGCAAGATTTGACCAAGGCGATAACCGCAACGATGTTCCTGTTGACTCCGGCCGCGGTGCAGGCCTGGCCGGCGGAAGGGACTCCGGCCGCCGGCAATGCTGGATCACTCGATCAACAACTGGTCGCTGGCCTGCTCGCCCTGATCGTCATCATGTTGCTGGCGAAGGTGGGCGCGGAGCTGTTCGAGCGCCTGGGGCAGCCGGCGGTGCTGGGCGAGCTCACCGTCGGCATCCTGCTGAGCGGCGTGGGTCTGGCCGGCGTGGCGGTGGTGGAAGGCTGGAAGCATAGCGCGGGGCTGCACCTTGTCGCCGAAGTCGGGGTCATCTTGCTGCTGTTCGAGGTGGGTCTGGAATCGCACCTCAATGAACTCCTCGAAGTGGGCTGGTCAGCCTTGCTGGTGGCGGTGGTCGGCGTCATCGCCCCGGTTGTTCTGGGCTACGGTGTATCCGCTTACTTCCTGGCTGGGGAGCCATGGTATGTCCACCTGTTCGTGGGCGGGACGCTGGCGGCGACCAGCGTGGGAATCACCGCCCGGGTACTCAAGGATCTCAACAAGCTTGACACCAAGGAGGCGCGGATCATCCTTGGGGCCGCCGTCGTCGACGATGTCCTGGGACTGATCATACTGGCCGTCATTTCCGGACTCGTCACCTCCGTCGCCAGGGGAGGCGGCGCCGGCCTCAGCGCGGGGGCGATCCTGGTGATCATCCTGAAGGCGGTGTTGTTTCTGAGCGGAGCGATTTTCATCGGCCGCTTGGTCCATATCAACGCGGTGCGGGCCGGGGCGCGCTTCCGGGTTGCGGGCGTGCCCCTGGTCATCGCCATCAGTTTCTGTTTCGCCCTCGCGGCCGCCGCCGGGGCGATGGGTCTGGCGCCCATCATCGGGGCGTTTGCGGCCGGCCTGGTCCTTGAGCCGAGTGATTACGAGGTGTACCGCCGCCGCGGAGAGATGCCGATCGAGTCTCTGATCAAGCCGCTGTCGACGATCTTGACGCCGGTGTTCTTTGTGATGATGGGACTCCGGGTGGACTTGAGGGCCTTCATTTCCACCGAAACGCTGGCCTTTGCCGGGGTAGTGACCCTCGTCGCGATTCTCGGCAAGCAGGCCTGTTCCCTGGGTGTGCTGGAAAAGGACGTCCGGCGGGTGGTGGTCGGCGTCGGCATGATTCCCCGGGGGGAGGTCGGCCTCATCTTCACCGGCATCGGTGCCAGGCTCGTGGCGCACGGCGAACCGGTTTTCTCCGCCAACACCGTATCCGCCATGGTGGTGATGGTAGTCCTCACGACGCTGGTCACGCCGCCGGTGCTCAAGATCCTGCTGGTGCCCAGACAGCGGTGAGACCGGTCTGTGGCCGGTCTTCCCCGCTGCGGGCCGGTCGCGCTCCTGTCACCCCTGCCCGGACAATGCATCTTCAAGTTACGAGAGGACTGATCGGATCGGGCGCCTCGCAGCCGGCGTCGCCGCAAGGCCGGGCGGGCGGGACCCAGTCCGCCTGGAGGATTCGTCATGAGCTCGAACAAGATCGAGAGGATTCTTTGCCCGGTTGATTTCAGTGAGACTTCGGCCGGCGGATTACGGTATGCGAACGCGCTCGCCTCGTGCTGGGGTGCCAAGCTTACCGTGATCCACGCCCACTCTTTCCAGCCACCGCCGTACTTCACCAGCTCCGAGATGGAGCGTCTTGCCCATCAAGTCAACGAGTCGGCCAGGGCAGCCGCCGGGCGGTTGCGGGATTTTGTCCGAACCACGCTGGGACAGGTCCCTTCAGACGTGGAAATCAAGGTGATCGAGGGCTTGCCGGACGACGTCATTCTGGACGCGATCCGCACCTCGGGTATGCACCTGGTGGTCATGGGGACGCATGGCCGCGGCGGCTTCCGCCACTTCTTGCTGGGCTCGGTCGCTGAGCGCGTACTGCACTCCAGCGAGATCCCGGTGTTGATGGTCCGGCCGAAGGCCGCCCAGGCAAGCGGGGTGCCCCGGTTGCGGAACATTCTCTGCCCCGTCAACGACACCCCTGTGGCGCTTGAATCCCTCCAAATCGCCTCCTCGATCGCACGCTGTTTCCAGGGCACGGTCACCGCCCTTCACGTCGAGGAAGAGCGGCCCCAGTACCCGATTCAGGACTTGTGCGCTTGGATTCCTTCCTCGGAGCGCTCCGGGTGCACCGTGCGCGAGCTGACCAGGAGGGGAAGCGTGCCCCGTGAGGTGATCGCGCTGGCTGCTGAGCAGCCCTGTGACCTGCTTGTACTGGGCGCCACGCACCGCCGGTTCTTCGACGGAACGGTGATTGGCGGTACCGTGCCACCGGTGGTCCGCCACGCCCCGTGCCCGGTCCTGATCGTCCCCCGGAAAGAAAACGGCAAGCAGGGAGAATAACCGGCGCCCGGACTTGCCGGGCGGCGTACCCTCGATGGGAAAACGAATGCCGCAGCGGCCGGGATCCATTGTCTCGGTTCATCGATTCCGCTAAACTCGGAAGCGTGACTGAAGCTCGATCTCTCCAACCCCGGACTCTCTCGGTCGACATCGGCGGTTCCGGGTGCAAGGCGCTGGTGCTCGACGCTGCTGGTAACCCGGTCACCGAACGGGTGCGCATCAAGACGCCGGAGATCCCGACGCCGGGGGTCGTGATGAAGGTCCTGCGAAAACTGGCTGAGAAGTCGGGCGAGTTTGAACGCATTTCAGTGGGCTTTCCCGGTGTAGTGGTCGATGGGGAGATTCGCACGGCTGTGAACCTCCACCCTGACTGGGTCGGCGTCAACCTGGCTGAGGAGCTGGAGAAACTCACGGGCCGGCCGGCCCGCGTGGCTAATGACGCGGATATCCAGGGCCTGGCTGTCGTGGAGGGAACAGGGGTGGAAATGGTGCTCACCCTCGGGACCGGGATGGGCTCGGCGCTGTTTGTTGACGGACGCCTGGTGCCGAACCTCGAACTCGGCCATCATCCGTTCCGCAAAGGACAGACGTACGAAGAATGCCTTGGCGAAGCCGCGATGAAAAAGAAGGGCTTCAACCGGTGGCGGCGGCGCCTGCGCGAGGCCATCGGCCTTTTGGACCGGATTTTCAACTACCGGATGCTCTACCTCGGGGGAGGCAACGCCAAGAAGATCGATTTCGATCTTCCTCCCAAGGTGAAGATTGTGCCCAATGTCGCGGGCCTGCTCGGCGGAATCACGCTGTGGAGGCAATGACATGTCGACGGGTTCTGCCGGCTCTGCAACAGCATTGAGGAACCAGATCAGCGGGCGGCTGGGACAGGTAGAGGAGCGCATCGAGCGGGCACTCGAGCGCGCCGGCCGCCGGCGCAGCGAGATCACTCTGATCGCGGTTACCAAAGTGTTCCCCCCGCCCGTGATCCGCGCAGCGTACGAAACCGGCCTCCGCGATTTCGGTGAGAACTATGTCCAGGAATTTGAGGCCAAGCACCCCGGCGTGGCCGATCTGGAAGACGCCCGATTCCATTTTATCGGCCATCTCCAGTCCAACAAGGCCCGGCGCGCCGCCGCGCTGTTTGATTCCATCCAGACGGTGGACACGGTGAAACTGGCCCGGCGCCTGAACGAATGTGGCCGGCATCTGCCGGTGATGATTGAAGTGAAGCTTTCCCCCGAGTGGGCCAAGCGCGGTGTCGAGCCGGGCAGCCTCGCCGAGCTGGTGACCGCCGTCCGGGCTCACCCGAACCTAGAGCTGAAGGGCCTGATGACGATGCCTCCGTGGACCGACGATCCCGAGGGCGCCCGGCCTTACTTTGTCCGCCTTCGCCGGCTGGCCGAGGAGTTTTCGTTGCCTTGCCTGTCGATGGGAATGTCCCACGACTTTGAGATCGCCATCGAGGAAGGGGCGACGCACATCCGGCTCGGATCAGCACTGTTCGGCCCCCGGCCAGAGCGGTGACCATCGGTTTCCATTCCCCCCTGCCGCCCGCGCCCACCGGAGTGGCTAGCTATGCGGCCGCGCTGGCAGCGAAGCTCCGGGAATTCGCCCCGGTACGCCTGAATCCTACCAGCCCCTGCACCGCCGAGCTCTACCACTTGGGCAACAACCAGCTCCACCGGCACATCTACCAGCGGGCGCTGGAGCGGCCCGGCGTGGTCGTGC
>CAZXVW010000094.1:0-16199 GCA_964644025.1 uncultured Solibacteraceae bacterium
TCCATGGTCTGGGAGCCGGCTGGCAGCCGGAGCAGATCGGCGACTTCGCCAACCGCGTCGGCGCGCTCGTGGCCAGCCGCCCGGGAGCCATTCCGGAGTGGACGCTGGAGGAAATCCAAAGTCTGGACACGTGCTAACCGGCAGCCGAACGCCACCGGTACCGGAGTCCCACGTCAGCCCGCACATTGGTTACCCTAAAGAATCAATGCCCCAATGGATTGCGCTTCATCGAATGTCTCTCGGCGCGGCCGTGGCCGGGCTGCTGGCAGCCGTTTCCTGCGGTCCTTCCTCGCAGGCGCCCCCTTCGTTTCCCGAGCCGGAGGAAGGCGACGTGCATAGTTACGCCAACACCGGCGAAATCAAGGTGGACCACCTGGCGCTCGATCTAACCGCTGATTTCAAACGCAAGATTTTGGAAGGCTCCGTAACGCTGGACTTCAAGCGGATCAAGGGAAACGGCCCGATGATTCTTGACACCCGCGCTCTGGAGATTCGCAAGGTCGAGGTGTCGGTTGATGGGACGCAGTTTCACCAGACGCCGTTTGAGCTGGGCGCCGCGGACCCGATTCTCGGAGCGCCCTTGCGGATCGATCTCCCCATCAACACCGGCCAGGTCCGCGTCGATTACGCCACCACGCCCGGCGCCAGGGCGCTGCAGTGGCTCGAGCCGCGCCAGACGGCTGGCAAGAAGTACCCGTTTCTCTACACGCAGTCGGAACCGATCTACGCGCGAAGCTGGATTCCGCTGCAGGATACCCCGTCGGTGAAAACGACGTACTCGGCGCATATCCGCACGCCGAAACCCCTGCGGGCGCTGATGAGCGCCGACAATGTGCCGAACGAGCCCCGCGACGGCGATTACTCCTTCCAGATGCCCGCGCCGGTGCCGTCCTACCTGATTGCGCTGGCGATCGGCGACCTCGATTTCCGGGCGCTTGGCAACCGCACCGGCGTGTACGCGGAGCCGGGGGTAGTGGACCGGGCGGCCGCTGAATTCGCCGACGTGGAACAGATGCTGGCGGCGGCCGAGCGGCTGATCGGCCCGTATCGTTGGGGCCGGTATGATGTGCTGGTTCTCCCGCCGGCATTCCCGCTTGGCGGAATGGAGAACCCGCGGCTGAACTTTCTCACACCGACAATCCTGGCCGGGGACAAGAGCCTGGTCTCGGTGGTGGCGCACGAGATGTGCCATTCCTGGTCCGGCAACCTGGTGACGAACGCCACCTGGCGGGATTTCTGGCTCAACGAAGGTTTCACCGTTTACCTGGAACGGAGAGTCGCCGAGGCGGTTTACGGTCCCGAGCGCGCGGCGATGGAAGCAGTGCTCGGACGCCAGGTTCTCGCCGGGGAGATGGCGCGGCTGCCCGAACGGGACCAGATCCTTCACGTGGACCTGAAAGGGCGCGACCCGGATGACGGGTTCACGGAGGTGCCTTACGAGAAAGGCGCCCTGTTTCTCCGCACACTGGAAGCCGCTTACGGGCGCGAGCGGCTGGACGCGTACCTGCGGGGTTACTTCGAACGCTTTGCGTTCCAAAGCATCACCACCGCGCAGTTTGTCGAAGATCTTCGCTTCCACCTGCTCCATGGTCAGCGGGGGACCGAGAAGGTGCCCATCGAGGAATGGGTATACGAATCCGGCATTCCGGCGGGCGCCTGGCAGCCGGTTTCGAAAGCTTTCGCTCGCGTGGAGGAGCAGGCCCGGCCATGGCTGGAGGGCAAAGCGCCCCTCAGCAGTCTGCAGACCAAAGGGTGGTGCACTCAGGAATGGCTGCATTTCCTGAAGTATCTGCCCGAGAAGGTGGGGGCGGGCAGGATGGCGCAACTCGACCGCGCTTTCCACCTGAGCCGGACCGGCAATTCCGAGATCCTGTTCCAGTGGCTGCTGATGGCGATTCGCAACCACTACGAGCCGGCCTATCCGCGGCTGCGCGAGTTTCTCACGTCGATGGGCCGCCGCAAGTTCCTCCGGCCCCTTTACGAGGAGCTGGCGAAGACGCCGGAAGGCAAGCGGCGCGCGCTGGCAATCTACAAGCAAGCCCGGCCGCTGTACCATCCGATCGCCGTGGCGACGATCGACCAGATCCTGGGGTGGCCCGGGCCGCCGGCCACCGGGTCACGCTGATCGCCGATTGGGCTTCGCCGGCGCGTCAGTGCCGCTGGATGTAGACCACGCGGGTGAGCGTGTACTCGTAGAGCCCGTGCTTGCCGTCGGCGCCGCCGATGCCGCTCTTGCGCCAGCCGGCGTGGAAGCCCTGCATGGCCTCGAAGTTCTCGCGGTTGATATAGGTTTCCCCGAACCGGATCTGCTCGCAGGCCCGCAGGGCGGTGTCCAGGTCGCGGGTGTAGATGGAAGAGGTCAGCCCGTAGTCGGAATCGTTGGCGTAGGCGATCGCCTCATCCAGGTCATCGAAGGTGACCACAGGAATGACCGGGCCGAAAATCTCCCGGTGAATGATCTCCATCGACTGCCGGCAACCGGTGAGCACGGTGGGCTCGTAAAAGAAGCCGCGCTCGCCCGCGCCGCGCTTGCCGCCGGTGGTGAGCGTGGCGCCCTCGGCGACGGCGCCGCGGACCAGCCCATCGACCTTGCGGAAGCCAGCCTCGTTGATGAGCGGGCCGTATTCGACCGATTCGTCGGCCAGCGGGTCGCCGTAGCGGGTGGCCTTCATCGCGGCGGTGAGCTTTTCGGTGAACTCTTCGGCTATCTTGCGGTGAACATAAACCCGCTCGGCGCAATTGCACACCTGCCCGCTGTTGATGACGCGGGAGTCCTTGATGGCCTGGACAGCCAGGTCGATGTCGGCATCGTCCATGACGATGGCCGGCGCCTTGCCGCCCAGCTCCAGGTCCACCTTAGTAACGTTACGTGCGGCGGCGGCCATCACGGCCGGTCCCGTCTCGACGCTGCCGGTAAAGCTGATCATGCCGATCCGGGGCGAGGCGGCCAGCGCCTGGCCGATGCCCGGTCCCCGGCCATGAACCATGTTGATGAGGCCGGCGGGCAGTCCGGCTTCGGCGGCCAGCTCGCAAAACTTGACGGCGTTGTGGGGCGTCTCCTCGCTCGGCTTGATCACGATGGTGTTGCCGGTGACCAGCGCGGGCGCGGCCTTGCGGGCAATCAAGAAGAAGGGGAAATTCCAGGGAAGGATGCCCCCGACGACGCCGATCGGACGGCGAAACAGCAAGATGGTTTCGCCCGGGCGGTCGCTCTCGATCACTTCCCCCTCGATACGCCGGGCCCATTCGGCCATGTAGTCGATGTAGTCGGCCGTGAAGGCGACCTCGACGCGGGCCAGATCCAGAATCTTGCCTTGTTCCTCGGTGATGATGCGGGCCAGCGGCTCGGCCTGCTGGCGGATTTTGCCGGCGATGGCGCGCAAGGCGCGGGCGCGCTCGACGGCCGGCAGCTTTTCCCAGCCGGGCTGAGCGTCCGTAGCCGCCGACAGCGCCGTGTCGAGATCGGCCTCGCTGCTTTCCGGGACGGTGCAGATCAGCTCACCGGTCGCTGGATTGGTAACTTCGATCCGGTCGCTGCCGCTGGAGGGCACAAATTTCCCGTTGATGAAGTTGTCGTAGTCCTGCATGGCAATGTCCTGAGTCGTGGAAATGAAATCCGCGTCCTTCATTCTATTGCAACCGGATGGAGAGGGGGAACCCGAGCCGGGCGCGCTGACGGGCCCGTAATTCGCCGGTAAAGGGGGGCTATTGAGGGAAGGGAGCGGGAGCCAGCCGACAGAGGGGCGGTTCAGCGGGCGGTTACGGATTAGGGGCGGTGCACCCCCCATTCGCCGGGATGATCACCGCCATCGAGTCCGCCGGCGCCGCCGCTACACGTCGCAGATGGTCATCATCTGATCCAGCGTTTTGATCGGGTCCTTGCCCTTGGACGGGGTGTATTCGTGGGAAAGGTAGCCGGTGTAGCCGAGCGCGACGATGGCGGAGGCGATGCCGCGGTAGTTCAGCTCCTGCGTGTCGTCGAACTGGTGCCGGCCGGGGTTGCCGGCGGTATGGAAATGGCCGATGTACTGGAAGTTGTCGCGGATGGTGCGGATGAGGTCGCCCTCCATGATCTGCATGTGGTAGATGTCGTACAGCAGCTTGACCCGCGGGGAATTGACGCGCTTGCAAACCTCGACGCCCCAGGCGGTGTGGTCGCACATGTAGCCGGGGTGATTCACCTTGCTGTTGAGCAGTTCCATGCAGAGGGTGACGCCTTTGTCCTCGGCGAAGCTCTTGATGTTGTTGAGAAACAGCACGGCGTTATCCAGGCCCTCCTCATCGGAGATGCCGTGGCGGTCGCCGGCCATGACGATGACGTTCGGAGCGCCGGCTGCGGCGGCGGCGCGAATGGCCTCCCGCATTTTCTTGTCGATGGCCGCATGCAGTTTCTTGTCGTTGATGCCGGCCTTGATGCCGCTCCCGCCGGGAACCATGGTCGGGATCAGGCCGTATTTCTTGAGCACCGGGAAGGCTTCCGGGCCGACCAGGTCGATGCCGTGGGCGCCCAGCCGGGCGGCCTCGCGCGCCATGCCCTCGATGTCCAGTCCGCTGCCGCGGAACACACCCCGGCAAACCGCCTGCTTCAGGCGGTTCTTGCGTTGAACCTTGCCCGTTTGGGCAGCCGCGCTACGGGCTCCTGTCAGCATGCCGGCGCCGGCCAGAGTGGGAAGAAAGCTCCTGCGTTTCATGTCCCTATCCTATCAGCGGGAGCCGCCGGGCGCAGCCGGCTGCGGGTCCAGTTTCAGATGACGTCGGCGAAGCTTTTCCGCAGCTTGTAGAACCAGGCGTGGCCGAGGATGGCCACGGCCGCCGAGATAACCCACAGCTTCCACAACGGCCCGAGGGCCGGCGCCCGCCCCTCCAGCAAAACATCGCGGAAGCCTCTCACCAGCACGAAGATTGGGTTCTTCGCCAGCAGCGGCAAGGCCGCCGCCGGCAGCGATTCCTCCGGGTAGCAGATTGGCGTGATAAAGAACCACAGCGTCAGCAAGTAGCCGATCATCTGGCCGAGGTCGCGGACGTAGACGCCCAGCGCCGCCAGGAACCAGGAGATGCCCAGCGTGAAGATGAGCTGCGGCGCCACCAGCACCGGCAACCACAGTGCTGTCGCGGGCACTCCCCCCTTGGCGATCAGCAGGAACACGAAGAAGACGCCCAGCGCGAAGGCCTGCGTGACCAGCCCGGCGACGGTCAAGTTCACCGGGAGAATCTCAATCGGAAACACGAGCTTCTTGACGAAGTTGCGGTGCTCCAAAACGATGGTCGGCGCCCGGCCGGCGGCCTCGCTGAACGGCAGCCATGGCAGCATGCCGGCCAGGAAATAGAGCGCAAAGCCCGCCCGGCTCGGGTCGCCGCCGAAGCGTGCCCGGAGCACAATGCCGAAGACGAAAAAGTAGGTGAGCATTAACAGCAGCGGGTTCAGAATGGCCCACAGCGCGTCGCCGAATGAACCCCGGTAACGGGCGGCGATGTCCCGGCGCACCATCGAGCGGATCAGGTCCCGGTTCCGCCACACGGTTCGCCCGGGGCGGGTGAAGATTTTGTGCAGGGAGCGGACGCGCCGCCGCCAGCGCAGGCCGGTAATCGTGGTGGGCCGCGCCGCCAGCAGCCGGGCCCGGCCGTCTTCCACCGCCGCCTCGACCAGCAGGAACGGCTCTCCCCGTGCATAGGCCCAGCCGCGGGATTCCGTGCGGAGTGAGACATAAAGGTCGTAGCAGCCGTTCTCGGGCGGAAGCTGAAGATCCACCGCCTGGGTTGCGCCGGCGCCCGGTTCGAGGTCGCGCGCCAGGGGAATCCACTCCCCTTCGGCGATGAACAGCCCGGTTTCCGGGTCGAACAATTGCCAGCCCAACTGGAGACCGTCCGCCGCCCGCCATTGCTCCGCCGAACGGTTTACCAGGCGGAAGGCGGCCTGGATCCGCCGGTTCTCCGGCTCGACCGTGATGCGCAGATCTTCGTAGCGCGCCTTCATGGGATCAGTTATACAGCCAATCGGGGAAGCGGACGCGGACCGGACCCGTCTTCCGCCCCACCGCGTAGATCCCCTCCCCGCGCAACTCCTCATCGAACCGGTATCGCCGCAAAAGATGGAGGACCCAGGCGTGTTCCGGCTTCGGCTCATCGCGAAACGGACCCGTCTCCAGCCGCACTACCTCGAAGCCGGCGTCGATGAGCAGCCGCGCCACCTCCTTGGGTGTGTATTCCCGGCTGTGCCGGGCCTCAGGCTCTTCCTCGGCTGGCCGGGGCCGGATGTAGGCGGGGAAGAATCCGGGATGGTAACCCTCCAGGATCGCCGCGATGGCCCGCAGTGAGCCGATGTTCGGCGTGGTCAGCACGAGGTGGCCGCCGGGCTTCAGGATCCGGTTGATCTCGGCCATCATGTGCATGGGGTCGGCGGCCAGGTGCTCGATCAGCTCGCAGCACAGAACGGTCGAGAAATGTTCATCCGGGTAGGGGAAGCGGTCGCGCTCGGCGTCGAAATGGTCGACTGCGCACTCGAAGGTTTCCCCGTTTTCGGAGGTCACCCGGCGATGGTCCACCCTTCCGGCCGGCCCGTAATAGCAGCCCCGGACATCGCCGTAGCCGAGCTTCGACTTCAGCGAGGGCGTGATTTGCAGGTAGGCGCCCATTTCCAGAATGCGGTCCCCTGCCCCGCCCGGCGGCGTAATGGCCAGCGTCTTTTGCAGGCGCGAAATGTGGGTCCGCACGTAGTCGCGGGCGCCGGAGGCGGGGCGGGTCCACGTGAGGATCTCTTTTTCCGGGACCGGTTCGGGTTCCGGTTCCGGCTCGGGCTCCGGGGGGCGCGCGGCGGGCTTTTTTTCCGTCTCCGCCGGTTTCCACTCCCGCCCGGCGGCGACGGCTTCCAGGAAAGACAGGTACTGGCCGGCCACCTTCTTCCAGGTGCAGGTCTGCTCGACCCAGGCCCGCGCCCGCTTCCCCAGCGCCTCCCGAATCGCCGGCCGGGAAACCAGCAAGTTCAGGTACTCGAAGATCAGGTCTTCCTCGCCGGCGCCCACGGGCACCTTGAGACAAATCTCGTCGGGCAGCTCGCTGAAGGAGCCCACGTCGGAAACCAGCGTGGCCTTGCCCATACCAAGAGCACGAAGCAGCGTGCCGGAACTCTCACCCACGGTCGGGTAGCGAAGATTCAGCACGACATCGCAGGCGGCGAGGTAGCCGAGGAAATCCTCCACGGGGGCGAAGCCGAGCACGCGGACCGCCGCGGAGAGATCCAGCGTGCGGATGAGCGAAGCCAGAGGCAGGTCGGGATGCGGCTCGCCGACGAGAATCATCTTCGCCCGCGGTTCGAGGCGGACGAGACGCCGGAAGGCGCGCAAGGATTCGGCAATGCGCTTGTACGGTTTCAGGAAGCCGAAGATACCGGCCAGCGGCGTGGTCTCGTCAAGGCCCAGGCGGTGGCGGAAACCCATCCGGTCCGCCTCCACGATCCAGGCGCCGTGCGGGATGCGGCCGAGCGGGCCCTGGAAGCCCGCCTCCCGCACCCGCTCCTCCATGTAACGGCTATGAACGATGAGAGCCCGCGAGCGCTCCAGAATGCGGCGCATCATGGGGACGCCCTCGTAGTCCGGCCCGGTCTCCAGGGCCTGCACGCGGCGGGCATACTCCAATGCCTGTGGTCCGGCGTCGTGGGCCACTTCGCGGAGGTAGGCGTCCCAGTCATTCTGCTTGATGGTCAGCTCGGCCACCAGGTGGTGGAGATTGAATTCGTGAAGCACCGCCACGCCGGGGTATCGCAGCGCGGCGTGGTAGGCGCCGGCGTGATGAAGGTTGTTGCCGATCTGGTAAAGGAGCGCGTCAAAGCCGGCGGGGTCGAAGCCCGGTGGCGCCTCTTCGAATACTTCCACCGAAGCCGACTCGCGAAGATGTTCCAGCAGCGCTTCCGAATAATCGGCGATGCCGCTCTTGCGAGGCGGCAGCGGAGTGAAGAAGGCCAGCCGCATTACTCCGGTGCGAGCTCCATCGAGAAGTTGCCCGGCTCCAGCGGCACCGTTATGCGGACCGGAGTGCGCGCGGGGTCGCGGGCTACCAGGATCAGAAACGTGCTTTCCGAGGCCGGTCCCTTGACGGTGGCCGTCATCTGGTCCGCTTCCAACGTTTTGCCGCCGAGCTGCACTTTGCTTGTTTCCACGAACTGGAGACGGACCTGGTAGGCGGCGCCGAACAGTACGGTGCGCGGCGGAGGAATCCGGCCGTGGCTGAGCTCCCGGCGAAGGTGGTACAGAAACGTAAGCCCGTCCATGGCGCAGGCGCCGGTCTCGATGTTGCTGGTCCCGCCGCCGCCGAGCGTCACGCGCCGGGCGAGATGGGCCTCCTGGTCAAACGTCGTTTTCTCATGCGCCTTCCGGCGGCCGTGGGAGACGTTCTTTTCCAGTTCCCGGGAGCAGAGATTCGCGTCGGCCAGCGAATGGTAGCGGTCCTCGATGCGAAAACCGGGCATGGCCGCATCAATCTGGAAGGTGAATTCCCACTGTTTGGGCGCACCCGCCGCGTCCCGGTGGAGCCGGGCGGAGAATTCCGCTTCTCCGAGGCTCAGGCCGCTCGGCCAATTAATGACGTAGCGCAAGCATTCCCCGTCGGCGAACGGAACCGCAGGCTCGGCCGGCAGCCGGACCGATGCCAGCACGAGAAGCACCGCGAAGGCCAGGCCCCGGTTTTTCATCATGAGGATGGGATGGCCGCCGGCGTCTCGATACGCGATGCAGCGCGCCGCCGGTCGCCGGCGACGTCGTAGTAAACATCCAGGGTTCGCCGGGCGGTATTGCGCCAGGTGAATGCTGCCGCCCGCTGTAAGCCCAGTCTTTCAATGCGCCGGCGAAGCTCGGCGTCCAACAGCAAGTCCCGCAAGGCGCGTACAATCTCTGCGGTGGAGTTTGGATTGAATAGAATCGCTGCCGCGTCGGCCACCTCCGGGATGGCGGTGGTGTTCGAGCAAGCAACGGCGCGGCCGCACGCCATCGCCTCGAGAATCGGCAGGCCGAAGCCCTCGTAAAACGACGGGAAGGCGAAGACCTCACAGGCGCCGTAGAACCACACCAAAGCCTCGTCGGAGACAAAGCCGGTGAAGTGAATCCTTTCGGCGGCCGACGACTTCGCCGCCGCGCGGCGGATCCGCGAACTGTCCCAGCAATCCTTGCCCACGAGCACCAGGTGATGGGGCAGTTGCGGGTACTCACGAAGCAGTTCCGCAAAGGCGTGGATCAGCCCTTCCTGGTTCTTCCGCGGTTGCAGATCGCCCACCATGAGGATGAACGGCGATGGGATTCCGAATCGCGAGGCAATTTCCGCCGCCGCCAGTTCGCGATCCACCGGGTGGAAGTCCGAGGCGACAGCGTTGGGAATCACCACGACACGCTGCTCATCCAGTCCATAAGCCCGCATGACCGCCCGGCGCGAGAACTCGCTGGGCGAGAGCACCCGGGCCGCCATTCTTACCGTCCGGCGCACGGTCAGGCGCAGTTGCAGGGCGCGGCCCGCCGGGAAATACTCCGGGTGCCTCAAGAAACTCACGTCGTGGACGGTGACCACGACCGGCGCCGGGCACGCCAGCGGCGCATTGTACTGTACGTGAACGAGGTCGGGCCGGTCTCGCTTCAGCTTGCGGGCCAGATCGAACCCGAGCCGGAGATAGGGACTCCCGGCCACCGGCCGGAGGCGAAACCTGCGCGGAATCGAGAGCGCGGCGTTATCCACCGAGTGATATGCGATGAACTCCGAGCTGTCGTCGAGCACGGCAAACTCGCGCAGCAGGTTTCGGACGTAAACTTCATTTCCGGTAACATGCCGCCCGATAGTATGAGCATCAACCGAAAAGCGCATGCGCGTTTTTTCTAGTATAGTATGGCCGCCTCAGCGGGCGGGCGGTTTCCCGCAGGTCAAAGTCCTGAATCTGCCAGCCGCCTCCAGCCGGCTTCCCAGGTGAACTCCCGTTCGTAAAGTTCACGCCCGGCCCGGCCGATTTGCCGCCGCAGGCGCTCGGACGCCAGCAGCGCGGAGACCGCTTCGGCGAATTCGGCCGGCTCATCGGCCACCAGAAGGTGCCGGCCCGGAGTCACCGGGAGGCCTTCGCAGCCGATGGAAGTCGACACCACCGGGGTCGCGGCGGCCCAGGCCTCCAGGATCTTTACGCGCGTGCCGCTTCCGGCCAGCAGCGGGACTACCGCCACCTTGGCGGCGGCCAGCTCGGCCACCGCGTCGGTCACTGGACCGCGTAGTTCCACCCGCAGCGCTCCGGCCACGTACCGGGTGACGGCCTGCGGGTTCCTGCCGATCAGCGTCCACCGGAGCCGCGGCCAGCGCGCCCGCAACCGTGGCCATATCCGTTGGTGGAAGAATCGGACCGCGTCCAGGTTTGGCTGATATTCCATGTTTCCCGAAAAAGCGATCAGGTCTGCTTCCTGCCTGGGCGGGGCCGGGCGGAGGGGAATCGTGTTTGGGTAAACGCGCAGCCGCGCCGCGGGCGAAATCTCGCGCACGCGGACGGCATCCTGCTCCGAGGTAACAAGCACCAGCGAGTACCGCGGCAGCCACCGCCGTTCCAAGTCCCGGCAAGCCTGCTGAAACCGGTGATGAATCACCGATACTGGCCAGGGCCCGGTCTCCGCGTAGCTGCCGTGAAGCGCCGACTCGATGTTGTGCAAGTTCAGTACCGTGCGTTCGGCTCGTCCGGTGAGCGCGGCCACGTACGGCGCACACCAGAAGTGCTCGACCACGGCCACCTCGTAGCGCCGGCCGCCGAGCAAGCGCACCAGCTCGGCTTCAAAGCCGGCGAAACGATCCACCAGGGGAGGGACGCCTTTCCAGGCGCGGCGCAGATTGCGCACCGCGCGTGCGAGTGGCCGCCGGCTGTGCCGGGGAAGCGCAATCACGCCGATACGCCGCGAGAGCTCCCGCAGGCGGGTGTGCGTGGGGTCGGGGTCCCCTGGCTGCCGGAACACAACCACGTCCAGCTCATAGCGCCGGGCCAGGTATTCGATGAGGGCCGCCGAGCGAAGCGCCCCTCCTCCCATCGCCGGATACGGGGCTTCCGGCGCCACCACCAGCGCCGCCGGCTTAGTTTCCAAATCTCCTCCTCGCTTCCAGGTAAACTTCCCGGGTTCGGCGGGCCGTCCGCGCCCAGGAGAAGTCCCGGCTCCGCCGCAGTGCCCGCTCGCGGAGCTGCGTGCGCCGAACCGGTTCGCTCAGAACGGCCTTCATGGCTTCGACCCAGGGGGCCGCGCCGCCGGCTTCTAGCAGGAGCGCGCCGTCGCCGGCCACTTCGGCGATCGCCGGATCCCGCGAGGCGATCACTGCGGTTCCGCACGACATGGCTTCCAGCACCGGCAGGCCGAATCCTTCGTATAAAGAAGGATACAAAAAGGCGACGGCCCCGGAGTACAGCGCCGGCAAGTCCGCGTCCCGCGTTTCTCCCAGCAGCCGCAAGCCAGGCTCCGGCGCCGGGGTGCGAAATCCCGGGCGCGCTCTTCCTGCCAGCACGAGTTCTACCGGGTGGCTCCGCCGCACTTCGCGCCACGCCTCCAGCAGCAGCGAAATGTTCTTTCTCGCCTCCAATGCGCCCACGTACAGAAAGTAAGGCGCGGGGGCCGGCTCCGGGCCGGCGGGACGGAAATGCGCGGCGGCGGCCAGCGGAACGGAGACAATGCGGCTCGGATGCAGCCGGAACTTGTCGATCGCCTCGCGGCGGATGGCTTCCGTCGGAGTGATGATCATCGTTGCCAGCCCTAAACCGATCAGGAACGGTGTACGGCGCCGCACTCGCGGCGAGGCTGCTTGCCAAGCCGCATCGCGCCATGGGGACAAATCGTGCAGAGTCAGCACGCTCGGCCGCAGCGGCAGGTACGGCACGGCGAAATCGGTCCCGTGGAACAGCTCCGCGCTGCTTTCGAGCACCGCCGCCGCAACGCCGCAGGACCACCAGCGCCGTCCGAAAACACCTCGCTTCCGGCCCGCGCAGTGAAGATTTGCCGGCTGTGGCGGCGCCAGCGAAAACGGCTGGTCGGAAACCAGCCAGTATTCGTCTGCGGGGAACTCGTTGGCCAGCGCCACGCTGAGTTCCGCCGTGTAACGCGCAATCCCCCCGGCGGGAACCGCCAGAGGCGTGCCATCCAGGAAGACTCTCATCGCATCCAGACCGAGGTGACCATCCACGCTGCGCCCCCGGCGAAGGCCGTGAGCCTCTAAGTTGATCTATCCTAGCAGGTAGAGCAGCCGGCGGCCGGGGCGCCCGCGGAGGAAACCATGATTGGCTGGCCGGCTTGCGTGTTCTCCGGGACGTGGAGTTTCCCCTGAGGCGATGAGTCCGCCCGGCTCAGGGCAGGCGGATCATCTCGCGGAAGTCGATGTCCGGGAGGGTGTGCGTTTCAGTGCCGACGATGTTGCCGAGATTATCGACCCAATAATAGTTCGAACCGCTTTCGATTTTGAACTGCTCGCCGGTGGCCGGATCGATCACGTCTTCCCGGCCCAGGATGGCGTTGGACCGCCGCCGGGCGATTTCATCGTCGGAGGCCTGTCTGGCTTCATAGCCCTCGGTAATCAGCCTGGTAATCTCCTGGTTGGTCCGGGCGACAATGCGCGACGTGTTCGCGGTGATGTTCTGCTGCATGGCCGCCCACTGGGGGTTGATCCGGAAAGACTGGATCATCCTGCCGAGCACGGAACGGGAGAGTGCGGCGCATTCCGGGGTGGCGAGGAAGCCATAGATATGCGGCACCGACCATTGCGCGACCGCGGGCGTCTGCACCAGTTGCGTCGCGGCAAAATAGTAACCTTCCATGCGCTGGCCGTTCTTCGCGCAGGTGAAACTCACCTCGCCCGCGCTGAGCCGGACGCCGACGCCGTAGCCGCCGAGTTGGGCGTTGACGCGATTGATCGCCTCCACCGCGTCCGGGCGATCACGGGCGCTGGTGAAGCGCAGCGCGGCGCAGCCGTCGGCGGCGGCGTTTTCCACGTACTCCTGGGCGAACGCCGTGCCGGAGACATAACGGCGGACCATCATCCGAACGCCGTATCCGGGAGAGTACCAGCTACCCTCCCCAAAACCGGCCATGAGCAACATCTGGTTCGGCACGGCAAATGGCGGGATGCCGGAATCGCCACTGGTGATGCGAATGCGCTGGTCGGGCGAGATGGCTTCCACATCCGCCCGAACGTCGGTGGAGGCGAAGCGGTACAGCCCTCCGCTCACGCGCCACTGCGCGGGGACATCCAGGCTGAAGGCGTTCTCCCGCGGGTCCGTCCATCGAACGTAGCTCACCGCGGGCGCGGCTGTTTTCGGCGAAGCCGGGGCGCCGGTCACCCGGAAGCTTCCGAGGATTCTGGCGGCGGTTTGTTCCACACTCCGGTAACGCGCTTCCGGGGCCGAGACGCCGTAGAGGCACGCTGCGGCGCCGCGCGGGCTGGGAACCCAGGTGAGCGCGGCCACGGCGATTCGGCCGCCGAGGCGCCCGCGCCATACCATTGCCGTCTGGGAGACCGCCTCCGGGGCCTCCCATCTTGCCCCTGGCCACACCTTTGCGGCCAGTTTCCCGAACACCGCCGCGGCCACCGATTGAAATCCGCCACGGGCTTCACCAGCCGAGGGTGAAAACACGGGCCACAGGATGATCTGTTCATCAGCCGGTCCCTCCACCTCTACCCGGCCGGAAGAGCGGTCCCCACGGACCGTCCATTGCCGGGGGACGTTCACCGCAAAACCCATCGGGTCCTGATGTGCGGACCATCCCTCAGGCGCTGGTTCCACTGCTTTCGGAGATTCGGCCGTGGCCCCGTGGCCCGGGGAAAGTTCGCTGTGGCCCAGCCGGTAACCGGTCCAGGCCGCCAGCACCAGTGTGAGCAATGTCAGGGACAATTTCGAACGGGAGTCCATGGGGGCACTCTCCTCGCCAAGGGCCACGACGTAGTTCTACCCTCTCCATTCTCATCGGCCACGGATTCGGATTTGTGCAGCCCTGGTCTGATGCTCAGGGCGCTGGCGCCCGGCGCCGCGCGGCAGCTTATCTGCGGCGCGCCCGCAGCGTGATCCGGGTCAGCGAGAGGGACGGAAACGTGTAGCGGATGACGCCATCGCGGATCGAGGTCGCGCCTTTCTGTAAGGCCACGTTTTCCGGCTCCCGCCAACTGTTGCGCACCAGCAAGCTGTCGGCGGCGATCCACGCCAACGCGGCCTGCCGCGCCGCGTCGAATCCCTTCACGGAAAGCTCGGTCTCCAGCGCCGATTCCGGGTGCCGGTTCACCACCAGCAGATTCAGCTCCGAGCCCGCCGGATCGAGCAGCCCCGTGACGTCGAGATACGGGACCCCGCTTCGGCGGACGATCCACCGGCCCGCAGTGGAAAACGTCGGACCTTCCACCTGCACCGCGACCGGGATGATGCCCGGCTGGGAGCCGTATAAATGGGTGGCCCACCAGGCCGGGTCGGCGAAGACGAGGCTCCGCTCTTTGCGCAACCCGCCCCCGTGGTTGAGCAAGGCGGAATGCGTCACCAGCTCCACCAGGCCGTGGCTGCGGATGCAGGTGTTCAGCAGGCTGGCCAGCCAGAGCGGTTCGGCGATGGTCTTGTTGGTTGGCAGGCTCGGATGCCGGGTAAAGATTTGCATTTCGGTGACCGCGGCCCGCGGCGTCAGCCCGGCCCGGCGCATGGGTTCGCCGACCAGTCCTTCCAGGTAATCGAGGTATCCGTCGGCGAACGCGACGAACTCTTTCCAGACTTCGACCGGATCCGCATTGGCCGGAATTCCGCTGCCCTCGAGCGAATGCACGGAAATCGACCGCACCATCCGCCCGTTCTCCTCCACCAGCGCCTGGTTCCAGCCGGGCGTCTGGTCTCTTAGTTTCGAGCCGAGCAGCGCCCGCCGCTGCCCGTTGGCGATGAACAGAATATCAGGGTCCGCCTTCCGCATCGCCGCGACGAAGTTGCCGTAACGGGCCGCGTAACCGGCGCCGTCGGTGTGGCCGATTTGCCAGGCCCCGTACAGCTCGTTGCCGATCTCCCAATAGCGCACGTGGTACGGACGCGGGTGACCGTTGGCGGCCCGCTTCCGCCCCCACTCGGAATCGGCCGGTCCGTTGACGTACTCGACCCAGTGCCGGGCCTCCTCCGGCGTTCCGTTGCCGGCATTGACGCAGATCAGCGGTTCCGCCCCGGTGAGTTCGCACAGCCGGAGCCATTCATCGGTGCCCACATGGTTCCATTCCACGATGGGCCAGGCCGGATTCGGCCGCACCGGCCGCCGGTCCAGGCTGCCGACGCCGTCTTCCCAGTGGTAACCGCTGGAGAAGTTGCCGCCCGGGAAGCGGAGCATCGGCAGCCGGGCCTTCTTCATGTAGTCCACCACTTCCGGATCCCAGCCGTCGATGTTGTCGGTGGGAAACAGCAACGCCCGTTCCAGCTCGACGCTGGATCCCCGCGGGAAGTCCAGGCGGAGCAGATACGCCGCGCCTTTCTCTGTCGGGCCGCCCCTGACATTGATCCGGCACTGTCGCTCGGTCCAGCCAGGCGAAAGCCGAAGTCTTGCTTCGCCCAGCGTCCGCCCCGCCGTGGTTTGTACCACCACCCGGCATTCCCCGGCGGGCTCCGAGCGCGCCTTGAGCATCACTTCGAACGACCGGACCCGGTGGAGCGGCAGAAACACTCCGGTGCGCAGGCTGCCGCCTCCGGCGCCGATCACGAGTTGCTGGATGTCGCGGATGCCGCGCCCCAGCAATTGGCCCTTCACATCGCCGTCCGCGATCCAATATGGGGCGATGCCGGCCCCGGGGGCTTCGGTGAGCTTTGTCAGTCCGAACTCTGTCGCGGCCGCCCGCAAGCGCCGGTCAAGCTGCCGGGCGTCGGGCCACCGCTGGGGTGGAACGAACTCCGGGTTCAACAGAATCTGCGCCCAGGCTCCCTGGTACACATTCCGGCCCAGATGCTCCGTGAATTTGCCGAACAGGTAGCGCGAGACCGGCGCTTCCTTCTGGGAAGCATCGATGGTGACGCGCACCGGCGCACCAGGCGCGGCGCCGGCCAGCAGCGCCGCCGCCAATACGATGTGTGGAATCCGGAAACTGTTCATGGGCATCCTCCCGCGGCTGTCTGCTTCTCCACCGTGGTTCGCCGCCGGGGCGAACGACGGGCTGCGATCTCTATTGTTCCACTTCCACCAGGCCGGCGTCCACGAATTGCCCGCCGCGCGAAG
>CAZXVW010000095.1:0-16106 GCA_964644025.1 uncultured Solibacteraceae bacterium
GTGGTGCGCCGATCGAAGGCACCCTCAAGCCGGGGAGCCGCGGCGCCGGCGGTGTCTCACCCACAAGTACAGGTACGCGGCCCCCAACGCACTGTAGTTGAGAATCATGAACCAGGGCTGGGCCCAGGAAATTCCGTCAAAGCGGTAGGAAGAAAGTGGCCAGAGAAACGGCGTGGCGTAGAATCTCATGCTGTGGGTCGGAATGTCCATCAGGATGTGTAGCAGCCAGGCCAGCATCACCCCGCAGGGGCGCCGGCGGACGAGCCACACCAGAGCGAAGACGGCCGCGAAAACCACCAGGCTATGGCTGAGCTGGTACAGGTCCCACGGGCGCAGCAGAAAAGGCTGCCCGTCGTCCGGCCCCGGTCCGACCGGAAACCGGGAAGGCGGGGTTCCCATGACGAACCGTAACCAGATCATGGCCACCACGCGGGGGCTGAAGGCGAACAGGTCGGGAAAGACGCCCCACAGGACAAACCATCGGAGCCGAAGGGGTTTCTCAAGTCTCGGGTTTACCGTCTTGGCCGCGGCAGCCGACCACAATCCGTGCGCGAGTATGTCCATCGTCCGAGGGGTGCCGGGACCCCGTGCCAGCCAGGTTCTGGCGTAATCAAACAGTATACAAGCCCGAAGCGCCCGCACAGCCGGTGACCGGGAGATCACGACCCCGGGTTGATGCCGGTCAGGATTGAGCAACAGCGCTCTGCTTCACCGGAATCCGCGTTCGGACCGCGGCGCAGGCGACCGTGTAGTAGCGGTCCAGGATCTTCATCAGGAAGGCGTGAATGTCTTTCGCGTCACCGACTTCACGGGATCTGACCATGGGACTCCACCCTGGTGATTCGAGCAGTTGATCGAAGGAAGAGAACGCCGTCTGATAGGCGCGGTTGAAATCCCCGATGCCCGGGTAGCGATCTCTCATCAGGGTGACAAAGGATCTCTTGCCCGGCGCGGCCGGACCCAGGTTTCTCAGCACGCGGGGCCAGGTGGGCAGGTTCGGCTTTTGGGGGAGCGTGTAAGATGGACTCTTATGACGGACCCGGTAAGAGTCGCCGTAATCGGCCTCGGGCGGATCGGCGCGCCTCATGCCCGGCACGTCCGCCAGATTGCGGACGAGACCGGTGAGTGCCGCCTCGTAGCCCTCGTCGACAGCGATCGCCCACGCGCCGAGCGGCTGGCGGCGGAACTCGGAGCCCCGGAGGAACGAGTGCGTGCCTTCGCCAGCATCGAGGAACTGGTTGCCGCGGGCATTTGTTCGGCCAGCATCGTCGCCACCCCGACCGGCAAGCACCGGGAGCACGCCGAGACCCTCATTGAAGCGGGTTACCGTGTCCTGCTGGAGAAGCCGATGACCGACAGCATTGCCTCGGATCGGGAGTTCGTTGGCAAACTGAATCGCGAGGCTCCCCACGCTCTGATGCTGGCGTTTCAGCGGCGCTTCGACGCGCCGCTTCGCCACGCCAAGGAACTCCTCGACGGCGGCGCGATCGGCAGAGCCTTCAAGATCGTCTCGATTCTCGAAGACTCGGGTCCGTTGCCGGACGGCTACCAAAGCCCGGGGCTGCTGGAGGACATGTCGGTGCACAACGTGGATGAAGTGCGATGGCTGGCCGGGCAAGAGCCAGTGGCGGCGGCCGCGATCGGCGCGCGGCTTTACAGCCACCGGTTGACGAGCGCCGCCGAGGATTTCGACGACGCCCTGCTGTACCTGTGGTTCGAAGGAGAGTTCCGCGCCCAGATCCAGGTGAGCCGGAACCACGTGAGCGGGTACCGGGTGGAAACGTGGATTTTCGGAGAGCAGGGGCACATTCACGCCGGGCATTTCGAGCAGAGACGTCGCGAAGTTCTCGTCGAAGCCTACGGCCGCGAGCGGGTGATCGACCGGCGCCGGTTTCCGTTGCCGGATTACGGGCCCGAGGCGCCGGAATTCGTGGCGCGGTTCGGTCCTGCTTACAAGGCGGAGGTGGCCCACTTCGTCCGGTGCTGCCGGCGCGGGGAGCCGTTCGGCGTGGATCAGAACGACGGCCTGAAAGCGATGGCGGTGATCGACGCCGCCAGCCGCGCTTTCATCGAACGCCAGGCGGGTGGCGGAGTGGCGCGTTTCTGAGCAGAGGGCGGCGGCAGCCCGTCGTCCGGGGGCGCGCCACCGGGGGCTTGCTGCGCCGCCGGAGCGCGTCAGGGTAGCCGCAGCCGTCAATATCGGGATCAGCCGCTTCGTTGCTGCAGGAGCGCCGTGACTTCCGAGCGGGTGGGGATGGAGGCTTGCGCGCCCAGACGCGTCACGGAAATCGCGGCGGCGGCGTTGGCAAATCGTAGCGCTTCTTCGACCGGCTGCCCCTCGGCGAGGGCGACCGCCAACGCCCCGTTGAACGTATCGCCGGCGGCGGTGGCGTCACGTGCTTCCACGCGGAACCCCGGGATGTGCCGGGCGCGATCCCGGTCACAGAAGAAGCAGCCAAGGTCACCCAGCTTGAGGATGACCTGCCGGGGGCCCCGGGCCAGCAGTTGCCGGCCCAGCTCCGGCGCCTCGTCGAGGCTCACGCGTTCGGCGGGACGCCCCAGCAAGATCAAGGCTTCCGTTTCATTCGGCGTCAGAATGTCCACATCGGCGAGCAGTTCGGCCGAAAGCGGCTGCGCGGGCGCCGGGTCGAGAATGGTCCGCGCCCCTTCCTCGCGCGCCAGGCGCAAGGCGGCGGCCACGGTGCTGAGCGGTGTCTCGAGCTGGAAAAGAACGTACTTTGCGCCTCGGAATACCGGCCGCATGGCCTCGGTTTCCGATTTCCGCAAAGCCAGGTTCGCCCCGGCCGCCACGACGATGGAGTTCTGCCCCTCGCGGTCCACCCAGATCTGGGCAATGCCGGTGGGCTGGGACCGGGTCGCATGGACGGCGCTGACATCCACGCCCGCAGCGGCGAGGCTGGCTTTCAAGTGGTCGGCAAAGATGTCGTAGCCCACCCGGCCTACCATGCGCGCGGTGACGCTGCCGGCGCCGAGCTTGCCGGCGGCGCTGGCCTGATTGGCGCCCTTCCCCCCGGGAACCATCTGGAAATCACGCCCCAGCACGGTCTCGCCGGGAGCCGGCAGCCGGTCGACGGTCACCACGAAATCCATGTTGAGGCTGCCGACGACGACGATAGAAGGAGTCATGAAGAAAGATCGATCCCTAGCTTTTTCAGCTCTTCGGCATAGTAGCGCCGGTGGAGCAGGTCCCACTCCTCGCTGCCTTCCGGGATCTCGCGTTTCTGGGAGCGGATCTTGGCCCGCGCGGCCCGGTCCACCTTCTCTTCGGCCATCAGCAATTCCGTCATGGCACGCACGATCTCCAGGCGGACGTCGTTGGTCTCCTTCTTCAGGCGGAACATCCGCGACTTGCGCATGGCGGTGACAATCTTGTGCGAGATGTCGTTGACCTTGTCGCGCGACAGCTTCATCGGGTCGCCCGTATCGCGGCCCGAGGCCCGAATCACCTTGCGCTGGGCGACCAGGGTCCGCTTGATCTTCCGGAACATCTCCTGGTAGCTGACGCCTTCCCGGCGCATGTAGTCGCTGTATTGGGCCAGAATCCCGCGGACCTCCTCATTGAGGCGATCCTCGATAGCGAGGTCCTCCTGGATGACGGTGGCCACCGTTTCCACGGCCGCCTGCGGGCTGTGAACTTCGATTACCTGGGGGGTGAGCCGCTTGACGAGTTCGCGTGAGAGATAGGCGATAAATTCCCTGGAAAGCAGCATCCTGTATCGATCAAAATCCGATGACCAAACCGCTAGTGTATCGGCCGCGCCAGAAGCGTGTCAAACATTGGGCCTCCGCGCCTCCGCAGGGGCCGCGGGCCGGGGCTTCGGCTCGCAACCCACCGTTGTCAGGTTCCACGGCCGCCTTCATGATTGACGAGACTGCCGGCGAAGGCGTTTCCCGTTGCCACGGACTGCCCCGCTAAGGCGTTCACCCTATTGCAAGCGTAGATTTCCCGCCTTACTCTGGATTCAGGAGGGGCAGGAGCGCCCATGGTGGCCGGTTGGCACGGCCGGAGGTTTCATGAAGAAAGTTGTCATCACGATGTTGTGGCTGGCGGGGAGCATGTGCGCGCAGCAAAGCAGCCGCCAGTATTCCTCGTATACGTATGACGTCAACGGCCATCCGGTCGGCGGGCGTGTCATCACCGCCTCGGCCGGCCCGCACGGAACCACGCGCACGGAAAGGGTGCAGTCGGTCAGCGGGCACAGCGTGCCGCTGGAAACCGTTCAGGAGAAGGTATTGCGGGAAGGACCGCAGGGGAAAGTCATCGAGCGCGTGATCCAACGCTACGACCAGGACGGACGGCCCACGCCGCCGGAGAAGATCCGGATCGAGGAACGCAAGGCCGGAGGCGGGCGGACGGTGATCACGGCCACCAGGTACCGCGGCGATTTGAACGGACACTTCCGGGTGGCCGAGAAGTCCGTGACCGAAGCGGTGAAACACGGCGACACCGTCAACGCGACGACCATCATCGAGCGCCCGGCGCTTGACGGCTCAATCCGCGTGGCTGAAAAGCACGTGACCACGGAAAAGCAGAGCAAGACCGGTTTCACCCGCCAGGTGGTCATCTACCGGAGAAACCAGGACGGCCGCTTCGAGCCGGCGGCCCGGGAGACCACCCAGGTGGTGCGCGAGGCGAACCGGGAAACCACCACCACGGCACGGTACAACACCACCAACAGCGGCCGCATGGAACTCGCCGGCCAGACGGTGACGAACATTGAGAAGCATCCCGACGGCTCCCAAACCACGGTGGTGAATGTGTACGGACCCGCCGCCCCCGGCCGGCCCATCAACGGTTACTCAGCGGACCTTCATCTCCGGGAACAGCAGATCATTGAGCGGCGAAAAAGCGCTGATGGTTCCTTCGTCGAAACCACCGGGGTGCGGCGCGCCTCCCTGTCGGATCCCGAGAAGCTAGGCGACTACCAACTGGTCTCGCAAGTGGTGTGCACGGGCAACTGCGAAGACAACGGAGAGAATGCGGGCGCCGGCAACGAAGCGCTCGCAAAGGGGAAGCCGAGGGAGACCGGCGAAGCAAATTCCACGCCTTAGCCGTGCGCGAAGTACATCAGCCAGCCCAGGCCGAAGATCGTAATCAAGAAATAGCCGAAGCACCGCAGTGCGTACAAGAAGCGTTCACGGTCCGTTCGGCGGCCGGTGACACCGAGAACCACTGAGATCAGGAGGGCGAACAGCACCGTCGCCTCGAAGTGCGAGAGATTCATGGTGGGCATCAGTCCTTCCTCCCGACGGCGATCTCGAAGGCATCGACCATGGCCAGAATGTTCATCAGCCCGGCCCCGACCAGGAACTTGGTGCCATAGTCGTGCACGTGGCCGGCCATGTCCGGTTGCGCGTAGCCCAGCCAAGTGGTGAGCAGGTACAGCACCCCCGAGGCCAGGTCGCCGATAAAGCCGCCCACGTGGATGACCGTGGTCAGCAGGTCTCCGGTGCGGGGCACAAACATGGTGCCGCGCATCAGCAGGCCGGCCACGAAGGTCAGCGTGATCACTCCGGCCAGGACGAGCCCGCGCCCGTTCCTTTTCTGGAGAAAATGCCCGCCGCCCGGGATCAACCACGCCAGGGCCACCACGTGCCCCCAGAGCCGGATCGGCGGCAGGGGTTCTCTCTTCTTGCGCCGTTTTTTCGACATCCTCTTTTTCATCTTACCAGCACGAATGAGACGACCGGCTGCCGGCCGACCGGTTTGCCCTCCCCCGCCGGAACGGCATATGATTCGGGTGCCGGGATGGTTTTGGAGGCCGGTCCCGGCAAGCGGAGGCAAACCATGGGCATTTCGCGCAGGTCGTTTCTTTCCGCGGTGGCGGCGCCGGCGCTGGCGCGCCCCGGCCCCGCCGTCACCCGGTACGTGCGCTTCGCGCATCACGGCAGCATCTCCTACGGAGTGCTGCGCGGCCGGCGCATTCACCCGCTGAGCGGCGACTTGTTCGGCCACCACAAGGTCTGGTCCGCCAACTACGACATGGACGACGTGAAGCTGCTGTATCCCTGCCAGCCTTCCAAGATTCTGGCCGCCGGCTTGAACTACAAAAGCCACCTCGGCCGCGAGGCGGCGCCGAGCCATCCGGAGATCTTTTGCAAGCCCATTTCCGCCTTGCAAAACCCAGGGGATCCGATTCTCATCCCGCCGGGCGCGCACAACGTCCATTACGAGGGCGAGCTGGTGCTGGTCATCGGGAGACATCTCAAAAACGCTTCTCGCGAGGAGGCGCGCCGCGGAATTTTCGGTCTCACCTGCGGCAATGATGTCAGCGAGCGCGACTGGCAGCACGGTCCGCACAAGGACCTGCAGTGGTGGCGGGCCAAAGGCGCTGACACCTTCGCCCCCATGGGCCCGTGCATCGCCTGGGGACTCGACTATGGCACGCTGCTACTCGAGACGCGGCTGAACGGAAAGGTCGTCCAGCACCAGTACACTTCGGACCTGATCTTCGATCCTCCGGCGATCGTGAGCTGGATCAGCCGGTTCGTCACGCTGGTGCCCGGTGATGCGGTCTTCACCGGAACGCCGGGAGCGACCAGGCCGATGAAGCCGGGCGATTCCGTAGAGGTTGAAATCGAAGGCATCGGCGTGCTGCGCAACCCCGTCCGGAGCGCCGCGGGGGCCGGATCCGAGTGATCCGCTTCCGCCCGAACCGCCGCGGGCGGGCCTACCGGGAACGGCGCCGGAGGCGGGCCTGCCGCGCCGGCCGAGTTATTTCTTCTTGTAGTCGGCTCCGGTAAGACTCACTTCAACCGAGCGTTGCCACTCACGCAGGGCCTTCTCCATCCGGGCCACGACCTCGGGGTGCTGGGCGGCAATATTGTGCGCCTCGCTGATATCCGCCGGGATCTCGTATAGCTCGAGCGGGCCCGAGCGCGGCGCCACCAGCTTGTAACGGTTATCGGTGACGGCTGCATCGCCGCCGAAATCCCTGGTCCGGGCCACCGGGTGACGATAGTTGACGAAGTCAATGAAGTAGCGCTTGGAGGTGGGCGTGGTGCCGCGCTGGAGCGCCGGGTCGATCCAGGGTTCCGGGTTCCCGGCCGTCTCCAGCCTGCGATCGTAATGCCAGAAGAAAATCGGCTTCGGCCGCGCGGTCATCTTGCCTTCCAGCAGCGGGACGAGGCTAATCCCATCCAACGGGCGGTCCGGCAGGGGCAGTCCCAGCAAGTCGCAAAGCGTCGGCAGGATGTCACTGGTGACCACGGGCACGCTGGTGGTGCGTGGTGTCTCGATCGCCGCCGGCCACTCGATGATGCCCGGCACGCGCAGACCGCCTTCATACACAGTGCCCTTGCTTCCCCGGAGCTTGGTCCACACGCAACCTTCCTTCGGAGTGCCGTTGTCGCTGCAGTACCACAGCAGCGTGTTGTCGCGCAGCCCGCTCTCCCGCAAGTAAGCGCGAAGCTGGCCCATCGCGCGGTCCAACGCGACGATTTCGGCAAAGCGGTGGCGCAGGCGCTTATCGAGATTCGTGTAAGGGATGATGTCCTCATCGATGCCCGCGTAAGGCTCATGCGGCGAGCCGAACCACACGACGGTAAAGAAAGGCTTGCCCTGCCGGACGACGCTCTTGATGAACTGGATGGCGGCGGTGACGACGATTTCCGAGCTTTCGCCGGGAATCCGCTCCGGCGGGGCGCCGTCGCGGACCAGGGGCGGGTTATAGCTGAAAAAATTATCGTGCGAGAGCCAGTGGTCAAATCCCATCGCCCCCGGGTTCGTGGGGGAACCCTTCCGGACCGGGCCCAGGTGCCACTTGCCGAAATGTCCGGTGGCGTAACCGGCCTGGTGCAGGATCTGGGCGATGGTGATCTCTTCGGGCCGGATGGAATGGTTGGGAGAGAACGTGCCGCAACGGTTCGGGTGGCGGCCCGTCATCACGCTGGCGCGCGTCGGCGAGCAGACCGGGGCCGCGGCATAGAAACGGTCAAAGCGCAGGCCGTGGGCGGCCATGTCGTCCAGCATGGGTGTCTTCAGATGAGGATGCCCATAGTAGCTCACCTCGTGCCAGCCCTGGTCATCGGCCATGCACAGGATGATGTTCGGACGGGGCTTGGTACCGGCGGGCGCTGCCGGCGCGGTGATCGGCCACAAGCCCGCCAGCAGCAGCCAGACCGGCGCGGCCCAAACAGATCGCAACACAATGCGGCGGCAAACAGACGGTTCTTTCATCAGCTTCTCCTCAAGAGGTTTCCCGGCCGCGGGCTGACGGTGGCGCCTGCCGGCCGAGGTAACCATTCTTTCACACGCAGGCGCGGCCTTTCCGCTAGTCCGGCCACGGCGTGGATGCCGCTGGCAATCGGAGAGTCACTGAAGTGGGCGTATCGAGTCCGGCTGATTAGAGGACGGAACTTCCGCGAGGTGACGGAGGAAGTGGCGCTATGGAGTCCGAATCGCCGCCGGGCGGCGATAAGACTCGCGGTGACTGGCAGCCGTTACGGCGTCTGGCCAAACAGGTCAACGACCTTTGAAAAGACGCTGCTGATCGATGGCGCGATCGACGGCGGGAAAAACGCCGAGACCGCCACGGCCACAAACGCGGCAGCCAGCGAGTATTCGACCAGGTCCTGGGCGCGACGGTCGGACCAGAGCCGCCATCCCAGGCCGGTGAATCTGGAGATCATGGTCATCTTCTCTCCTCCAGCGATACTGCTGTGTTAATCATGATCGCACCAAGCGGCTACCGCGAAAAGTGGGAGATGGTCGTAAATTAAGTCCAAAAAACACTTAAGGTTAGCAGTACCTTTGGGCCATCGTCCAGGCGGCCGGGTTCACGCCGCAGCCTCCTCTGGCTGCCTTCGCCGCGTTTAGTCTCCCCCGGTACGGTAGTAAGCCAGAAGGATGTCGCCGGGCTGCGGAACAGCACCGGAAAGAAAGCTGACCGTGTTGCCGGAAAGGGTGAAATCGACCCCTTCTTTCTGCAGCAGGCCGTTCCGATAGAGCCGGAGGCTGGCGGCCGGGGCGGGGGTGGCGGCTAGCGTGAAGGCGGCATTCACTCCATCGACGGTTCCGGCCGGCGTCTCGGCGTCCACAAAGCCGGAAAGACAAGGCCCGGAACTGCCGTCTACCTTGACGCAGTCGTCCAGATCGCCGGCGGCGGCCTCGATCTGGCCCGTCGGGCCGATCACGGCGACGCGCGACGGCATATAGCTCTGGCCTTTTGTCGGCCGCATGTCCAGCGCTTCCGTCAGCCCTTCCACCTCCTCGATGGTGACGGTGGTGGCTGCCGCGACGATCGCGGTGGTGGCGGGCGGCCAGGCGATCCGGACGTCGCGCACGCGCAGCGGGGTGTCACTGGGTGGCACGCTCCAGATTTCGGTAAATTGCACGCTGCCGTCGGTCACGTAACGCACTGAGTAGTAGGCTGCCGTCGGCGCCGTGGTCGTCGGGACGAGCTTAATGAGCAGGTGCCCGCCGGTTACCTGCGCCGTCAGACTGTTGGTGGGAATGTTCGTGGCGCCGGGACCCTCGAAACTCTTCCAGTTGATCATCAATAATCCCTCGAAAGGTGTTCCGTCGGCCTTGTACAGTGTGTCCTCGATGGTGGTCACGGCCGGCGCCGCCCGCCCCGCGGCGGCAACCAGTAACATCAGCGCCACGGCGGCGCACTGGATTCGGATTCTTCGACAGGTCACGTGAGAAAGCCTCCAAAACAACTTTCCCGGAACGCCACCGGCGCGCCGGGTGCGGGGGCGAAATGCCCTTCAGGCAATAGTCTAGACGCTGGTTAGCGAAAGGGCGCTCGGCCGGGACCGGGCGGTGGCTCCTAAGTGTTTTAACAGGAATAAGTTGGCCAGGCACTAAATTGCCGGAATTGGGTGTGACCGCGCCGCCGGGGAAGGTGGTTCAGCCGGCTAGCGCAACTCGCCCTGCGGGGTGATTCGTTCGGCGTTCAGGTACGGGGCCAAGGCCTCGGGCACCACCACGCCGCCGTCGGCCTGCTGATAGTTTTCCACAATGGCCACCCACGTCCGTCCCACGGCCAGGCCGCTGCCATTGAGAGTGTGCACGAATTCCGGCTTCCCTTTCCCGCGCTTCATGCGAATTCCGGCGCGGCGGGCCTGAAAAGCCTCGAAATTCGAGCAGGAAGAAATCTCCTTGTAGGCGTTTTGGCCGGGCAGCCAGACCTCCAGGTCGTAAGTCTTGGCCGAGGAAAACCCCAGGTCCCCGGTTGACAGTGCCACGGTGCGGAACGGCAGTTTCAGGCGTTTCAGGATGTCCTCGGCGTCTGCAGTGAGCTGTTCCAGCTCCTCGTAGCTGTCCTCCGGGCGTGTGAACTTCACCAGTTCCACTTTCTGGAACTGGTGCTGCCGGATGATGCCCCGCACGTCGCGTCCATAAGAGCCAGCCTCGCTGCGGAAGCAGGGGGTATAGGCGCAGAGCTTGATCGGGAGGCGGTCGGCACCGAGGATCTCTTTCTGGAACAGGTTCGTCACCGGGACCTCGGCGGTCGGGATGAGCCACAGGTCCTCATTCTGCACCCGGAACAGGTCCTCGGCGAACTTTGGCAACTGCCCGGTGCCGAACAGCGCTGCGGAATTGGTCAGAAACGGCGGCAGGACCTCCGTGTAGCCGTGCTCGCGCGTGTGGACATCGAGCATGAAGTTGATCAGGGCTCGTTCCAGCCGCGCGCCGGCGCCCCAGTAAACGGCGAAGCGGGCACGGGCAATCTTCGCCGCCCGTTCCAGGTCCAGGATGCCGAGCCGCGGGCCGAGATCCCAGTGCGCCTGGGGCGGGAAATCGAACCGCGGCGGCTGGCCCCACCGGCGGATCTCGACGTTGTCGGCTTCGGTGGCGCCCACGGGCACGGAGGGATGGGGCAGGTTGGGGACACTGGCCAGCAGGTCCCGGAAGGACTCGTCGAGGCGTTTGGCCTCGGCTTCCAGCGCCGCGATCCTGTCTCCGATTTCGCGCACCTTCCGCTGCTGCTCGGCGGTGTCCTGGCCGGCCCGGCGGAGCTTGCTGATCTCCGCGCTCTCCGACTTGCGGAACGCGCGCAGCCGCTCCGCCTCGGTCAGAGTCGCCCGGCGCCGGGCATCCAGATCGCGGAAGCGTTCTATATCAAGCGTGAAGCCCCGTTTCGCCAACTGTCTAGCGATACCTTCCAGGTCGTTTCGAAAAGCGGCTAAATCATGCATGGAATTAACTGGCGCTCCGGCACTTGTTTCGCGGCAAGACGGAAGACCGGGGGCGAAACCCCATTCTAGGGAGGCGCCGGCCACCGCTGCAACCGGCGGCGGACCGCGCGGTTTCCGGTTGGGTTATCATGATCCCAGCATGAGCAGACTATCCCGGAGAGAATTCTTTCAGGTTTCCTCGACCGGCGCCGCCGTAGCCGCCAGCGCAACGGCCGCCGCCTCGCGCCCGAACGTGCTCCTCATCATGGCGGACCAGTTCCGGTGGGACGCGATGGGGGTTGCCGGCAATCCGGTAATCCGAACACCGAACCTCGACGCCCTCGCCGCCGGGGGCACCCGGTTCACCGAGTGCTGGGCGCAGCACCCGGTCTGCATGCCTTCCCGCGCCTCGATTTTCACCGGGCGTTACCCGAGTGTTCACGGCGTGCGCTCCAACGGCGTCCCCTTGCCCCGGCACGAGACGACCATGGCGCAGGTGTTCTTGAAAAACGGCTATCGCACCGGCGGGGCCGGCAAGTTCCATTTCATCCCGCACTTTCACAGCCAGCTCCCGTTGATGGAATCCCACCCGGACCCATACTACGGCTTCGAGGAATTTCACATTGGCGAAGATCAGCGCCGGGGCGAGCAAGCCGTGTGGATGAAACGCTACCATCCCGAGTATGCCGGCAAGCCGGACAACCAGATCCCGGTCGAGCTGCATAACAGTTACTGGGCAGCCTCTCACACCATCGATTTCATCCGCCGCGCGGCCGACCGGGGAGAGCCATTCTTCGCCTTCTGCTCCTTTGTGGATCCGCACCACGCCTATAATCCGCCCGCGCCGTATGGCGCAATGTACAAGGAGAAAGACATGCCCGCGCCCTACCGGCGGGACGGCGAGCACGACGGGAAGCCGCCGTTCATCCAGAAGCGGCTGGCCTCGATGCGGCGCAGGGTCGAGCGCGTCCGCTACAACCGGACGCAGTACTACGGTGAAGTGACGTTGATCGACGATTCCATCGGCCGGATCCTGAAGGCGTTGGACGAATACAAGGTGCGTGAGAACACGCTGATCCTGTTCATCCCCGACCACGGCGATCTGCTCGGTGACCACGACCTGTTCTACAAAGGCCCGCTGCATTACCGCGGCTGCGCCAACCTGGTCTGGCTGGCCAACTGGCCCGGCCACGTGAAAGCCGGCCAGGTGGTGGAGGGCCTGGTGCAGGAAATCGACGTGTTCCCCACCATCGCCGAACTGGCCGGTCTGCCGCGGACTCCGGGCGTGCAGGGCCGCTCGCAGGCGGCCGTGCTCCGGGGTGAGACCGCCGACACGGGCTACAGTTCGATTCTGATCGAGTACGGACTTTCCGGCGAAAGAGGCCCGCAAGCCCCCAAGGCGGAAGTCCCAGACCTGTACACCTTGCGCACCCGCCAGTGGCGCATGAGCTATTACCCGACGGTGGATTACGGGGAACTGTACGATCTGGAAACGGACCCGCACGAGTACGTCAACCGTTGGAACGACGCCGGGCTGACCGCCGTGCGGCGCCGTCTCAAGGATGAGTTGCTGGCCCGCATCGCCGGTGCGCATGATCCGCTGCCGATCCGGGAACGGCCCTACTGATGACCGGCACGCGAGGATTACCGTGGCCCTGAAACTGGTGGAAGGCCCCTACCTGGACGACATCCTGGCCCAGCCGAAAGCGGTACGGGACACCGTGAGCGCGCTCAAACAGGCCAAACCCGGCGCGCTGCGCAAAGCGCTCCAGATGGACCGTTTCCAGGGCATCGTGCTGACCGGGATGGGCTCTTCGTTTCATGCCCTGCACCCGCTCCTGCTGCGCCTCACCGGCCGCGGCCGCTTGGTGGCGATGGTCGAGACCTCGGAACTGCTTCACGGCCAGCGCGGGCTGCTCGGGCCGGACAGGCTGCTGGTGGTGGTTTCCCAGTCCGGCGCCAGCGTAGAGACGGTCCGGCTGCTCCGTGCTGTGCGGCGGCGGTGCTTTGTAGTGGGCATAACGAATACGCCGGAAGCTCCGCTGGCAAGGCGGGCCGACATTGCCGTCCTGACCCGGGCGGGCAGCGAGTTTTCCATATCCTCAAAAACCTACGTGGCGACGCTGGCGGCGCTCGACTGGCTGGGCGAAGCCTGCTGCGGCCGCGCCCCGGCCCGCGCGCTGCGGGACCTGGAAACCGCCGCCACGGCGATGGCTTCCTACCTGGCCGGCTGGAAGCGGCATGTTGGCTTCCTGGCGCGGCGGTTACGGGGCATCGAATACATTTTTCTCGCCGGCCGGGGTGCGTCGCTCGCAGCCGCCGGAACCGGCGGACTGATCATCAAGGAAGCCGCGCACTTCCCGGCCGAAGGAATGAGCGCCGCGGCTTTCCGCCACGGCCCGCTGGAGATCGTCAACCCGCGGATGCTGCTGCTGGTTTTTGAGGGCGCCGGACCGGTGGCGGAACTCAACCTCCGGCTGGTCGACGACGTCCGCCGCGCCGGCGGGCAGGCGGAGCTCGTCGGCTGGCAAGCTGGCAGGAGTGCATTCCGGCTGCCGGAAGTCCCCGGGCACACGCTGCCGCTGCTGGAGATCCTGCCCGTGGAAATGGCGACACTGGCCCTGGCGGCGCTGGCGGGCCGCGAGGCCGGCCGCTTCGAGCGGGCCGCCAAGATCACGCTGGCCGAGTAACTGCGACGGCCCGCCGCCGGCGCCCGCTCAAACCTTGTCCGGCACGATGTAAGGCGGACGGTAACGCGGCCGGCTGATCAAGGCGTTGGCCTGCATGTCATTGCCGAAGGTCTGCGTCACCGGATCGAACTTCACGCTGCGCCCTACCCGGTAGCTGATGTTGGCGATGTGCACCAGCACCATCGAAGCCACGCCTACGGCCACGTCGCCGTGAAGATCCTTGTAATTCCGGCTGTGAATCGCCTGGAGGAAGTTCTCCATGTGCTTGGTGGTGCCATCCTCGCCCTTGACCGCCTCCATAGCCTGGCCCGGCTCGCGCTTCTCACCGAGGAAGGTCCGGAACCCGCTGTGATCCACGGTCATGTAGCCGTTCTCGCCGAAGAAGATGTCGCCGATGATGTTCTTCGACACGGTCAGGTCCGCTTCCCCGCCGGTAATGAGCCCGCGCACCTCGAACTGGATCTCGGAGTCCCCGTAATCCAGCGCGGCGAGCAGGGTGTTCGGCGTCTCCTGGTCGTCCTTGTAGACGTACTTTCCACCGACGCCGACGCCGCCCTGGGGAAGGCCGAGCCCGAGGCCCCAGCGGGCGATGTCCATTTCATGGATTCCCTGGTTGCCGATGTCACCGTTGCCGGTGTCCCAAAACCAGTGCCAGTTGTAGCGGAAGCGCAGTTTATTAAACGGCCGCATCGGGGCGGGTCCCAGGAACAGGTCCCAGTTGACGCCGGGCGGCACGGGTTCATCCTCGGCGTGCCCGATGGATTTCCGGCGCTTGAAACACAGGCCCTTGGCCATGTACAGCTTGCCGAGGACTCCCTGGTGCAGCAGGTCCATGGCCCGGATCTTGTGCGTCGTGCTGCGGCTCTGCATGCCGACCTGGACCATGCGCTTGTACTTGCGCGCCGCGTCCACCATCCTCTGGCCCTCGAAGATGTTGTAGCTGGCGGGCTTTTCGACGTAGACGTCCTTGCCGGCCTGGCAGGCCCAGATGGTGGCCAGCGCGTGCCAGTGGTTTGGCGTGGCGATGGTGACCGCGTCGATGTCCTTGTCCTCGAAAAGTTTCCGCATGTCCACGTAGGTCTTTGGCTTGGACCCTTGCGCTTTCAAGGCAATCTGGACGGCGCGCTCGGTCTGCGCCGTATCCACGTCGCAGACGGCCGCCACGGAGGCGCCTTTGATCTTGGCCAGGTGGCTCACGTGGGAACGGCCGCGGCCGCCCACACCGATGACGGCCACGTTGACCCGGTCGTTGGCGCCCAGCACCCGCATTGCCGCGGCGCCGCCGACGATGAATGATCTTCTGTTCATAAAGCTGTTTGAGAACCTCCTTGACGTTCACGAGTTTACTAAAAAACGGGAGGGGCCGGGCGCGCCGGCGGCCGGGACCTGGAATCGGCCGGGGCGGCCGCGGACTATGATAGAGGATCGGCACAATAGCCAATGAGGTGACCCACGATGAAGAAGCTACTAGCCGGCGGCGTCGTGATCGCGCTGGGGTTGGGCGCGGCGGCGTGCACCAGCAAGAGGACGAGCGAAAGCAACAAACCATCCGCGATGAAACAACGCCTGGCCAAATATACGACGGTCCGCCTGGAGACGGACTTGAGCGTGCTATCAGACAAACAGCAGCGGATGATTCCTTTGCTGAAGAGGGCGGCCGCCGTAATGGACGATCTGTTCTGGCGGCAGGCCTACGGCGACAAGACGGCGCTGCTCGCCAGGATCCAGGATCCGGACGCGCGCCGGTTCGCGGAAATCAACTACGGCCCGTGGGACCGGCTGGACGGCGACGCCCCGTTTCTGGAAGGGTACGGACCCAAGCCGCCGGGCGCCAATTTCTACCCGCGCGACATGACGAAGGAAGAGTTCGAGGCCGCGGTGGCGGCGGCGCCGGACAAAGGCCGCCAACTGAAGAGCCTCTACACGCTTGTGCGGCGGGACGCCAGGGGCAGGCTGGTGCCTCAGCCCTATCACGAGGCTTATGCGGACGAGCTGCAGAAGGCCGCCCGCAGCCTCCGGCAGGCCGCCAGCCTGGCCGAAGACGCCGGACTGCGCCGGTATCTGGAGATGCGGGCCGAGGCGCTGCTCACCGATAACTACCAGCCGAGCGACCTGGCCTGGATGGACATGAAGACGAACACGCTCGACATCGTGATCGGGCCGATTGAGACTTACGAGGACAGGCTGTTCGGCTACAAGGCCGCCTACGAGGCCTACGTGCTGGTCAAGGATAAGCAGTGGAGCCGCCGGCTGGAAAAGTATGTGGCCTTG
>CAZXVW010000096.1:0-16088 GCA_964644025.1 uncultured Solibacteraceae bacterium
GGCTTTTACGTGCCTGAGGCGAAGAAGTCCCGTTTCGCCCAGTTGTACACGCCGGATAAAAACGGCGGCATCAAGCCCGCGGACCCGAAAACCTCCCGGGACTTCATGAAGAAGGGCACCTTCTTCTCCGGCGGCGGCGGGCTCGTCTCCACCATCTCCGATTACGCCCGCTTCTGCCAGATGATGCTCAACGGCGGCGAGCTTGATGGCGTCCGAATCCTCAGCCCGAAGACCGTCCACCTGATGACGGTTGACCACTTGGGTGATATTCCGAAGGGAAAGCTTACCCCGGGTTGCGGCTTCGGTCTGGGCTTTGCCGTAACGCTGGACCTCAGCCGGACCGGCATCGCGGGTTCGGTGGGGGAATACCGCTGGGGCGGAGCGGCCGGGACGCGGTTCTGGATCGACCCGGCCGAAAAGATGATCGGCATTTACATGGTGCAGATCCTGCCCCATACGGGCCTGCGCTACGGCGACACGTTCAAGGTCCTCGCCTACCAGTCGATCGTGGAGTAGCGCACGCCGGCGGCGCGCCGGAACCGCTCACGAGGGACCCTGGCCGGGGAGGATGCGGCCGGCGCGGTCGGTGGCGCGCATGTAGTAGAACGGGTCCTGGTTTTTCTGGATCCACCAGTCCAGCTCGGCCTGCAGCTCTTTCTTTCGGGCCGCGTAGCCGGCGTCGGCGGCGAGGTTTACCAGCTCTTCCGGATCGTTCTTCAGGTCGTACAGCTCTTCGCCGAAGAGCATGTAGCGGTTGTACTTGAACTCCGGCGTGCGGATCATGCGGATGGGATTCACCCACTTCTGCTTGCTGTAGTACTGGCTGATGACGTAATCGCGGTTTTTTACCGTGCCTCCGCCCATCAACAACGGCTTGAGCGATTGGCCGTGGCAGCGGTAAGGTTTGGCGCCGGCCAGCTCGAGAATTGTCGGCGCCAGGTCCGTGTTCTGTCCTTGGTAGTCACTCACCCGGCGCGGGGCGCCGCCCAGGCCAGCCGGAACCCGGATCAGCAACGGGATCCGGACCATGTGCTCGTACATGAACGGGCCTTTGAAAATGAGCCGGTGATTGGTGTCCATATCGCCGTGGTCCGAGGTGACGATGATGATGGTGTTGTCCCAGAGGCCGTTGTCCTTGACGGCCTTCAGCAGCGCTCCGACGGCATCATCATAGAGTTTGGCCCGGCTGCGGTAGTATTCGCGGTAGTATTCCCACACCTTTTCCGGCTGGCCCCAGATGGCGGTGCCCTGGTCCTCGGTCATGAACTGCTTCTGGGGCGCCGGCTTGTGGGTGAACGTCTCCTTGCGCCAGGAATCGGGCAGCGGCGCCGAGACGCGGGAAATATCGCCCGTATCCCGGCGGAAATGATAAATATCATGCGGATTCAAGTACGAGGCCACCAGGAAGAAAGGTTTGCCGCCGCGGGCATGGCGCTTGAGAAAGTCAACGGCCTTCGGGGTGACCATCTTGTCGTCGGTCTTCTTCAGTTCCTCGTCCCAGCCGGCGTTGGCCACCGCGTCGCTGCCAAGATGCCACTTGCCGAAGTAGCCGGTGTGGTAGCCGGCCTGCTGCAGCTTCGGCGCGATGGTGGGCATCGCGAGATTGTTGCCGCCGGCCGCGCCGATGTTTCCATAAACGCCGGTGCGGCTGGGGCACCAGCCGGTAAAGATGGAGGAACGGCTGGCCGAGCACTGCGGCGTCGAGCAAAAGAAGTTTTCGAACACGACGCTCTGGCGGGCCAGCGCGTCCTGGTTCGGCGTGTCGAAAAACTTGTCGCGGTAGCCCGCGGCGCGCCAGTGCTGCTGGTCCGACATGATGTAAAGAATGTTCGGCCGGGGAGCGCGGCCGGCGCCCATCCCCGCGCCGGAGGCCAGCAGGCCGGCCCCGGTCATTCTGACGAAATCTCTGCGAGTGCTGGTTTGACTGCTCATGACATTTTCAAGATACACCTTTCCGGCGGGCATGATGCCGGTTTCGGGGAGAAGCCATTCCGGCGCCGGGACAGCGGGGTCGCCGGAGCAAGGCCGGCGTCCGAACCACAAGCGCGCTTATTGGGTTCGGATGGCGAGGACCGAAACGGCCTGGTCCGGGACCTGGGCCGGCAAGCTGATGCGCAGATGACCGGGTGACTGCTCAAAGCGCAGCGGGGCGCCGCCGGCCAGCAACGTTACATCCGTCACCTTCGACTGCAGACCCAGCGTGGCCAGATTCTCCGCCGGCCACGGCAGTTCAAGCGCGCCCGCGGGCCAGGCGAACAGGTGCGCGTAGACGGTTTTGCCCTTCGTCGTGGTCTTGACCGCCGCCAGGCCCTGGATGGGGCCGTAGGTGGTGCCGTAGATCGCTTCGCCGTTCACCTGGAGCCATTTGCCGATGCCCCGCAGCCGCTCCTGGAACTCGGGCTGGATGGTGCCGTCCGGGCGCGGCCCGACATTGAGCAGGAAGTTGCCCCCCTTGCTGGCCACTTCGACCAGCGTGCGGATTAACTGCGTAGTGGACTTGTAATCGAGATCGCGCTTGTTATAGGCCCAGGTGTGATTGATGGTCATGCAGGTTTCCCAGCGGCGGAAATCCTCCGGCCGGGGGACGCGATCCGGCGGCAGGTTCGCCCCCTGCTTGGCGTCGACGCCCACCAGGCGCGCACCGGAGCTTTTCGTCGGGATGCCCTTGGGAAGGAACTGCTCGGGTGTCTCGAAATCGCCCGGCAGCCCGATGCGGTTGTTGATCAGGGTGCCCGGCGACAGCTCCCGGATCAGACGGTGGAAGCGAAGCCCGTCGAACTTACGCTGGTTGCGGAGGCCGTCGAACCAGATGACGAAAACGTCGCCATAGCCGGTGAGCAGCTCGCGGAGCTGGGCCTCCATGTAGTCCAGATAGAGAAACCATTCCGGCCGGGTCGGCTCGCCCAACCAGTTCTCGCTGGCCGGTTTCGAGGTGTCGCGGTAACCTGGCTGGTGCATGTCCGGCGGGGAATAGTAGAAGCCAAGCGGCATCTGCTGCCGCCGGCAGGCCGCGGCAAGCTGGGCCACGATGTCCTTGCCGTAAGGAGTGTTCGTGATCTTATAGTCGGTATAGGCGGAATCGAACATGCAGAAGCCGTCGTGATGCTTGCTGGTAAATACCATGTAGCGCTGCCCGGCCGCCTTCGCCAGCCGGACCCATTCGTCCGGATCATAGCGAACCGGGTTGAAACGCTCCGGCAGGCGCCGGTATTCGGCCTCGGTGATGGGCCCCCAGCGCTTTGGATTGGGGCGCATGATCGGCCAGGAGGCCTCGACGCTGGCCAGCGAGTAAGGGCCCCAGTGGATGAACATGCCGAACTTGTATTCCCGGAATCTGGCATGCGCTTCTTCCAAGGCTGCGTCGGCGGCAGGAAGGGAAATCGCCGCCAGCAGCGACAGGATCAATACGCGTCTTGGCGTCCGCATGCCCTTAGTGTAGTCCGCCGGCGCAACCAGGCGGAAGGCGCCGCTAGGCTCCGGCCAGGCGGCGGTATTCGCGATCCGAGTCCGCCGGCAGCAGCACCCACAGCGTGTAGATGCCCAGGGCGGTCCCGAAGGGGATGCTCAGCAGCGCCAGGCAGCCGAGCACGATCGCCAGCATCCGCGCCCACGGCTGCCGGCTGATCAGACCCCAGCCGGCGATGATGCCGATGATGGCGAGTACGCCGAACAGGCCTCCGGCCATGGCAATCAAGTGGCCGGGAAAGAACCCGTGCCAGCCGATGCCCCGGTGCATCCACGGAGACCACATCGTGCCGAATGCGAACATCCCAAGCGAGGGAAGCAAGTGGATCACCGAATAGACGACCCAAAGGATTCCCAGCACCCGGAGATGGTTCGCGAGCCGGCCGGGCGCCGCCGTCGCCGCGCCCGGGATCCCGGCCGCGCCCGGTGAGGTGCTTGCCGGTACAAAGGACTTGCCGCAAGAGGGGCAGTAGTTCTGGCCCTCCTGAACTTGCGCGCCACATTTGTCGCAGTACATGATGATCTACCTCTATCGAGACTATCAATCTATACGCGGCAGCGCGGAAGTATGTTCTCCAAACGCCGCTGGGGGGCAAAACCGCCAAGGTGCTGCGCATCGGTCACACCGGGCGGTTGCGCCCGCCAGGTTAGCCCGGAACGGTAATGCGGACGGTGGCCGTGTTGGAGTGGTCTTCACCGTCGTTCACCTGCCACTGGAAACTGTCCGGGCCGCGGTAGCCGGGTTCCGGCGTGTAGGTGGCCTCGTTATCGAGCAGGCGCACGGCGCCATGATCCGGCGGCCGGGTGATGCGGAAATGATAGGGGCCGGGACCGTCGCGGTCAGCGTAGCGGAGCAGGAAGGCCCGCGGCTGGCCGGCCCGGACACGAACGGTTCCATTGTAAGCGCGCGGCGGGATGTTGACGCCGGCCGCGTTCGCGGTAATGGTTACGGTGGCGACATTAGACTCGCCGGCTGGTCCGGCGGCGCGCCAGGTGAAATGGTCCCGGCCGGTGAAACCGCGGCGTGGGGTGTAGGTCCGGTCGGCGCCCTCGCCGGTGAGCGAGCCTGAGGTGGGTGGCGTCACGATCTGGTACCGGAGAGCTTCCACCGAGTCGCCGGGCAGCGTAGCCAGGTGGATTGCCACCGGGGCGTTGCGCGAACACAACAGCGCCGCGGAAACGGCCACGGGCGGGGCTTGAGCCTCCCCGGCGATTCTCTCGATCCGCAAGGCCCAATCCTGGCCTTTCGGAGCGGTGAGAACCTGGCGGCCGCCTTGCAGTTCGGCGGTTTTCCCCCACGGGTCGGCGCGGGTGCTCCGCGGATCGAACCATTGCGCGCGGTAGCGGTTGCCGGGCGCGAGCTCCAGTTCGATCCGGCCGCCGTAGGGAAGGTAGAGCGCGTAGACCTCGCCCGGACGCGCCAGGCAAAAAGCCTCGCCCTGCCGCACCAGGTGATTGGCCGGGAACATGCGCTCGACCGGAAGCGATTCCAGGAACGCGCGGGCCAGCCGGAGCTCGCGCCAGGCGGATTCCAACCGGCTGGGGTCTTCTTGCGCCGGCAGCCGGCTGGCCCAGACGCCGCCCCCGAGAAAGACGCTCCACCAGCTCCGGCGGTCCACCGCCGGCCGGGCTTCATCGAAGCTGACAACCAGGGGACGCGCGTTGCGGGTGAGGGCGCCGCCAAACCAGTCAACCGCGAGCTGGTTGAGGGTGGCCGGTTTGCTCGGGCCCGTCTGAATGCTGGCCAGTTGCACGGCGGGGCTGTCGATGTAGTCGGGGCGGGGAAAGTTCACGCCGTGGACGGCCCGAGGGTGCTGGTAGGGATCGATCGTGCCCAGCAGCTTCATGTAGTGAAGGGCCTCTTCCAGCGCGTAACGTTCGCCGTACGCTTCATCGAAGTCAAAGCACAGCGCCGGGAGATAGCCGAAACGGGCGACCATCTCGCGGTAGTAGCGGGTGTGGTCGTACCCGGTCCAGGCCTCCTTACCCTCCAGGACAAGGTGCACCACGATGCCCTTGGACTGGAGGTAGTCGAACACCCTCCGCCACTCTTCCAGCCGGGCGATGTCGTAGCGGTCCGCATGTTGGGTGGCTTCCTCTGGAGTGGCGCCCACCCAGGGCCAGATGTCGTTACTGCCGCCGAGTGTGCTGGCCACGACGCGCACCGAGTTGACGCCCGCCGCGGCGAGGGAATCGATCCGGCGCTTCGTGGCTTGCCGGTCAGCGGCGGCAAGCAGGTTTTCCGGCCCGGCAGCGCCCGCCTGGATCCAGTAGGAGCCTTCGCGGAACTTCAGGTACCGTTCATTGACGTATTCCAGGCGGCCGAGGCGCCAGAGAGGGGGCGCATCCGGCGGGGGATCGATCACGCCGAAGCGGCCGCTGCGGGCGTTCAGCCGGGGATCCGGGCTTTGCGTATGCCAGGACCAGACGCCGTTGCGGTCGGCGGCGAAGCGGACCTTCCAAATGTCACCGCCAAGGCCGCCGTGGCCGTCGCCGTCGTAGAAGCCGGGAACCAGGAAGGCGGCGCCACCAGGCCCGGTAAACATGACGTCGAAGGCAATGGCGAACGGATTCGGCTCGCCCAAGCCGGTCAGTGACGGGCCATGAAAGACGAGTTCGATCATACCCCAGCGTGGATAGGCGGGCAGCGGTTGCTCCTTGGCGGCGCAGCCCGCCAGCCAGGTGAGGGACACCAGGAGACAAATCCGGAGCGCGGCTACCGGCCCCAGTCTCCAACGGCACCGGTAGATTATTGATTTCATTGGGGTTGTGTGGACGCTTCCGCTGCTAATTGTACCAGATTCCCGGTACGGGCGAGGCCGGCCGCCATCTGGGACAACAGCAATGCTCCCCTCCTGCCGATAAACTACAGGGTAGGGAGCCGGTTGTAACAACAACTCTCTCCGCCCCGTCGTGTTAAACGAGAGCGCGGGGCTTGTTCGCATGCGAATCGGAAAAACAGCTCTGGTGGTCGGTCTGCTATGGCCCATGGGCCTGACGGCGCAAACTCCGGCGCGCCCGCCTGTCTTTCACGTCGAGACCGCGTTGATGCAGGTAGAAGTCCAGGTGACGGACCGGCAGGGGCGGCCGGTGGAAGGTCTCACCAAGGATGATTTCACGCTGACCGAGAACGGCAAGCCGCAACGGATCTCCTTCGCCGAGTACATCGCCACGCCCGGGCAGGCGCTCCCGTCGCCGATGGGTGCCCCGGCGCCGGCTCCGGCGCCCGCGCCCGCCGGCAAGGCTGTCGAGGCGCGCTCGCCGGCCCGCGAGCCTGCTTACGAGCAGTTGCGGCGCAGCACGCTGGTCTACATCGCCAGCCGGGGCGGCCGGGAGGACCGTCCCGTCATCTATGAGGCCATCAGAAAATTCATCAGCGAGGACTTGCAACCCGGAGTCCTCGTCTCACTGGACGGAACGCCGTTCACCGCCGACAAGGACGCGCTGCTGGCGGCGCTGGATGAGAAGCTCCACCGGGGCTTCGGTACCGACCGGACCGGGCAGAGCCTGATCGATCAGGCCACGATCTCGGCCCAGCAGGAAGACGAGTACACCGACCAGTTCGAAAGCCTGATGCAGGAGCTCAATTCGGAGTTCTCCGATTCCATCGAGTCGGTGAACGAGCAACGAACCTATTACGGCTACCTGACCCTGTACCGGTACATCGACCTGATTCGCGCGCTCAGCATCTATCCCGGCCGGAAGATCGTCGTGCTGTTCTCGCGGGGATTCCGGATCGAAGAGGAGAACCTGGACCTGCTGGACAGCTTCGCCGATGAAGCCATGCGCGCCCGCGTTCGCTTCTACGTGGCCGACGTCCGGCGGCTGCAAGCTTTGCCGCCCGGCGGTGACGTATCGCAGAAGGTGGATTTCAAGACGCTGCTGGGCAATCCGGATAACAACGGATTCCGGAAACAGATCGAGAAGTTTCAGGACGAGCAGGACGGCTTGGTGGACCTGGCCAAGCAAAGCGGCGGCCGGGCGGTTCTGAACGCGAACGACCTGGGCGAGATCTTCGAGGCGGTCAACGAGAGTCTCAGCGGCTACTACCTGCTCGGCTACTATCCGCGCGATACGGAGCAGAAGGGACGGTTCCGCCGCATCCGGGTGACGGTGAGCCGGCCGAATGTGAAGCTCTCCTATCTTCGCGGCTATTACGAGAAGAAAGACTACGCGAAGATGACCAAGGCGGAGCGGGAACTGCAACTGCACCAGGCCGTGCAGTTCAACACGCCTTACGTCGATGTGCCGCTACTGGTCGGGCACGAGTACTTTCGGGCTGATGACGGCGAGCCGGTGCTGGCTTACAGCGTGGGTATTCACTCCTACGACATTCCGGTCAAGAAGGCCAAACAGGGCGTGGCCATGGACTTTACCATCGTGGCGCGGGCGACGCCCACCGACGGTGACGGGCCGCCGGCGGTGGACCAGCAACGGTTCCACATGGTGTTGAAGCCCGACTGGTTCCAGCGGTTCGAGCGTAACCGGGAGGCGGTGCTGCACTACACCTCCCAGATGAAGTTGCCGGCGGGAACCTACGACTGGAGAATCGTGCTGCGCGACGAGAACACCGGCAAGATCGGCAGTTACCGCACGACGCTCCACCTGCCCGACTTCAACGAGGAGCTGTCGCCCAGCTCGCTGCTGCTCACCGGCCGGATCGCCCGCATTCCGGCGCAGTCGAAATCTTCCGCCCGGTCCGCGCGGCGGAAAGGGAAAGGCAAGGAGGCGGCGGTGGCGGGCGCGCTCGACATCGGTAACATCCGCTTTTACCCGGACTCGGCCCACGTGTTCAGCCAGGGAGACACGGTCTACCTGCTGTATGACCTTTATAACGTCGGCGCCGGCGCGCTGAAAGCCCCGCCGAGCGCCAAGCTGGCGCTGTTCCGTGACAAGAAACGGGTGAGGGAACTGCCGGTGGACAGCTACCAGGTGGTTCCGGTGCCGGAAGAGAACGAGCTGCGCTACACTGCCTCGCTGGACACTAGCAAGCTGGCCCCGGGCGACTACATCCTGATGGCGCTGCTGCCGCGAGGCCAGCGCCCCTTCACGCCGTTCCTATACCGGAAGTTCCGGGTGGTGCCGCCCAGCGGCGGCCAATAACGGCGCCCGGCGCCCCGGACAACTTGGCGCGGCATTCAGTCTGTCTTCCTCAAGAGTGGTATGTGCGCTCGGCGATCTGTTTCAGCTCTTTGACGATGCCCCGGTTGCCGACCTCGTCGATGCGGTTGTGTTCCTCGCCGGGATCGTTGACCACGTCGTAGAGTTCGCACCGGTCCCAGCTCAGGTAGTTGAGCTTCCAGCGGTCGGTGCGGACCATCAGCATCGGCGGCTTGCCGACGTAGCGGTCATCCTTGGTGAAAACCTTGTGGCAGAAGTAGTATTCCGAGTAGGCGAACTCGCGGGGCGTGTACGCCTGGCCGCGCACCAGGGCGCTGAAGCTGCGGCCGTGGAGGCCGGTGACGCTGCCGAGCCCGCACAACTCGGTCAGGGTGGGAAACAGATCGACGCCCTCGATCAGCTCGGACCGCGCCGTGCCGGCTTCCATCCGGCCCGGCAGGCTGACGATCAGCGGCACGGCGACTGATTGTTCGTACATGTTGTGTTTGGTCCACATCCGGTGCGCGCCGGCCATCTCGCCATGGTCGGAGGTGTAAACCACCACCGTGTTCTTGTCCAGGCCGAGTTCCCGCAGCGTGTTGTAGACGCGGCCGACGCAGGCGTCCATCTGGGTAATGTTGCCGTAATAGCCGGCGAGCGAATGGTGAAGCTCCTCGTCGGTCTGCTGGTACCAGCCGCGCTCCTTGGCCCGGATCAGGTTTCCGGGGAAGCCGTCTTCGAGTTCGTGATCGGTGCGCTTGGGCAGCGTGAGGGGCTTCGAGTCATACATCTCGAAATACTTCCGCATCGGCACCAGCGGCGTGTGAGGCTTCAGGAAAGAGGACCACAGGCAGAAGGGGCGGTCGCGATTCTCATGCAGGAACTTGACGGTCTCCTCGGCGTAATAGGTATCGCGGAAGAACCGGGCGGGCAGCTCGGACGGACGGCCCACTATGCCGCCGGCGCCGCCCTGGTCGCGGCGCAGCCGCTGTTGTTCCTCGCGGGTCAGTGTCTTGAGGAAGTCGGCGTGGTAGAGCCGGTGGTCGAAGCCGTGGCGCAGCGTTTCGTCGACGAAGTGCATCTTGCCGATGGCGCCGGTCACGTAACCGCGTTCCTTGAAAAAGTGAGCGATGGTGCGCGCCGAGGCGGGCAGCGGGTCCTGGAGAATCTTCGCTCCATGCTTGTGAGCGTACAGGCCGGTGATGTGCGAGCCGCGCGAGGGCACGCAGACGGGCGCCGAACAGTAAGCGCGGTCGAAGCGCACGCCGTTGCGGGCGATTTCGTCAATGTTCGGCGTGTGAACCTCGCGGCTCCCGTAACAGCCGGAAGCCGGGCGCTGGTGCTGGTCGGACATGATAAAGAGCAGGTTCGTGCGCTGCGTCCTGGCGCTGAGAACAAACGGGGCTCCGGCCAGAAACTGGCGTCGGCTGAGAGTGGCCATTGCTTTCTGTTTACCTCCCGGGGTGTACCATTCCTAGCGTACACCAGGGAGATCCAAGCACAAAAGAACGACCCTGGCACGCGATCAGTTCTCTTTTTCTTTGTCCTTCACCGGCCCCATGTTCATCTTCGGGATGCCGAAGTTGCCGCCCAGTTTGGCGAGGTCACTCGGATTGATCAGCCCCTCCAGATACACCACGGTCAGTTCCTTGGGCTCGGCGGCCAAAACGGCGAGACCGGCGATCTTGTCGTCTTGCTTCTTGATCAGGATCTGGGTGCTCTCGCCGCCCTTTTTTCTGCTCCGCACGTTGACAATGGGCGTCCATTCCGCCCCCCTGAACTGGGACCGGATGGCGTCGACGTCGGCCTCGGTGTACTGCCCTTCCTCGGCAAACTCGAAGCTGCGGACATAGATGGCCTTCAGACCCTTGACGACCTCCTTGACATTGCCCTCCTCGCCCTTCTCTTGCGAAAGGAACTGGCTGGCAAGCCCCAGGGCGGCGGCGTCCAGCGTCACGTCGACGACATTTTCGGCTTTCTTGGCCAGCTCGTCAAAGCTCGCCGGAAACTTCAGCCCCTGGGCGCCCAGGGAAGCCGTGAGGATCAACAGACCTGCAATTACGTTTCTCATCAGTTCTCCTTTTGCCTGCCTACCGGGCGGTGTTCAGTGCGAGCACCTTGGCGCGGACGGCCTGAAATTCCTGGGCGGTAATCCGGAGAGCCAGGAGTACCTCCTGCTTGGCGCGCTCACCCTCGGCGCGGCGTTGCTGTTGGCGATGATACGTGTAGCCGCCGATCAGCACCAGGCTCAGCGCCACAGCGGCGGCCCACCGCGGACGCGGCGCCCGGAACCACCCGGCGAACCTCTCCCAGCGCCTGCGCCGGACCGGCGGCGCGGCGGCGCGAGCCAGCACGCGCTCAGTGAACCCAGCGGGCGGTTCTTCCCGCCGGAGCGCTTCCTTCAGTTCGTCATCCAGTCGGCTCATCATTCCCACCTTCCAACAAACGGGACGATTTCTCCCGCAGTTGCGCCAGGGTGCGCCATAGCTGGGTTCGGACGGTGCGCACCGGCCTCCGTAACACCCTGGCGATCTCCCGCACCTCCATCTCCTCCTGGTAACGCAGGATGATCAGCAGCCGTTTCTTCTCCGGCAAGGACGCCACCAGCTTCCGCAGGTGGCTCCGCAGCAAGGGATCACTGAACTCTCCGGCGGTGACCGGCTCCGGAACCCGGTCGAGGGCGACCTCAGTGGCTTGGCTGCGGCGCCGGGCGTAGTCGATGCACCGGTGGCTGGTCACCTTCCGCAGCCAGAAGGTGATATGGGCGCGGGACCGGAGCCGGCCGAGGTTCTGAAAGAGCTGGAGGAAGACCTCCTGGGCCAGTTCCTCGGCCAGCGCCGGCTCATGCAGAAAATGGAGGGCGATGCTGTAAACCATCGCCTGGTTCTCGCGCACGATGACGGCGAAATCGGGTTGCGCGACGGCCTCCTTCTCCACCGGAACCGGGTTGGCTGCCGCCGCGATGAGTTCGTTCACCGTTTACCGCCTCATCCTCCTACTACGAAATTCCGCCGCCGATGACTCACTTTTTTTCGAACCCTCCCCCTTGACGCCGTTGTTTACAAACCCGCGATGGGGTTCAATCCAACCCTGACCGGCTCCTTCTCCGGCATTGCCGGCCGAACGGGAGATCCCGCCCGCCCGTTAGTACTTCGCCGTCCCGGGGGACCATTGGACCGTGCCAAATCCCGGGGCTAATTTCCCTGCCGGCTCCAACAGCCGGGTTTGAATTCGGGGGCACCCTGAGCCGGCGGCGCGCACCAACCCTCTTTTCGCCAACTTACAGAGGCGGAAGCGAGTGCGGCATTCGAGAAACCTCAGCACAGGAGGGGCCGCACGCACCAAGGGCGAAAAGGCGTGGAAACTCCTGCGGATCTTGCGGCCTGGTTGACACCGGAGAGCTTCCGTGCTAGAAAAAAGCGAAAGGCCATGGTGGGCTAGACAGCAGGGCTTCTGAAGAAGCGCGAGCGGGTCATACGCCCGTTTGCAATCTCCGGTCCAATGGGGACGTCTGTGAACACCTGGCCGACAGATGCGGCTAGTGCGCCAACCATCGGCGCGCGCGCCCCAGGGGGATAGCCGCTTTTGAGATTAGCTGAGAAAGGACGGTCGACGGCTATGGGAAGCCGGGTAGCGGGGAAAGGCGGGGATCCCTGCGGTTTCGCTTTCGATCTTGCCCACGTACTCGCGCTGTTGGTTCGCGTTCACCGCTCCGCACAAGCCGGCCCAAGGGCTGTGACCCATGCCCTTCATCACGCCACCGGACCGGTCAGTCCGGCGGCGAACACGGGGATCTTGCACTAAAAGAAAAATCACAGGCAGACAAGGGTAACGTCATGAACACAAACAAACGCAGAACTTCATCGGCGTTGTGGGTGATTGGATTAGCTCTTCTGGTAGGGTTGGTCCCGAGTGCGAGTCCCCAGGCCAACTGGACCTCGATTACCGGCATTGTCACCGACAGCGCCCAGGCAGTGATTCCCGGCGTAACGATTACGGTCCGGAATCTGGACACGGGCGTGACCCGTACCATCCAAACAAACGAGGTTGGCTACTACACGGTGCCCAACCTTGACCCCGGCCGTTACGAACTATCCGCCCAGGTGGAAGGTTTCAAGACGTACCGGGTGAGCGACGTGGTTTTACAGGTCGGCCAGGTATACCGGCACGACATCCAGATGGAGCTGGGCGCCCTGACCGAATCGGTGACGGTCACTGGTGAGATCGCGCCGATCGAGACCGAGCGCGGCGCCATCCAGGGTGACGTGATCGTCAATGAGGAGATCGAAGAACTGCCGCTGGAGGGCAGGGATTTCACCGACCTGGCTTTTCTCGTGCCCGGGGTGTACCCCGCGGCTCAGGGCGGCCAGGGCTCGGCGATGAACATCAACGGGGCCCGCGCCACCAACACCAACTTTTACGTTGACGGTTTCAATGACCGCAACCCGCGTGGTGCGGCCGCACAGGCCCGGCCGAACCTGGATGCGGTCCAAGAGTTCAAGATGGAGGTGAGCGGTTACTCGGCCGAGTACGGCAAGTATGCGGGCGGCATCCTCAACATGGTGCTCCGCTCGGGCACGAACCAGTTCCACGGCAGCGTGTTCGAGTACCTCCGGAACGACATTTTCGACGCGCGCAGCTTCTTCGCTCCGGATAAGGAGAAGCTCCGGCGGAACCAGTTCGGGGCAACGGTAGGTGGCCCGATCGTGCGCAACAAGTCCTTTTTCCTGGTGAGCTATGAAGGTTACACGCAGGTCCTGGGACAGGTCCGCCTGACGCGGGTGCCGACGGAGTTGGAGCGGCAGGGAGACATGTCGGCAAGCACCTCCTTTTTGAAAGATCCGTTCCTGAAAGGAGCGTGCAACAAGAAGAACCAGAAGGCCTGCTTCCCGGGCAGCATCATTCCACCGAGCCGGTTCCACGCGGTTGGCGTTAACATACTGAGTTACTTCCCATTGCCCAACCGGCCGGGCCAGCCGCTCAATTACGCCGCCGTCGGCAACGATGACGACAAGTGGCACAGCATCATTGGCAAGATTGACCACAATTTTAGTGAGCGTGACAAGATTGCCTTTCGTTACCAGAAGCGGTTCGCGCGGACGGTGAATCCGTGGAGCGGCAGTGACCTGGGCACTTTCGGCTTTAAACAAAAGAACGACCGCTCCCTGGGTGGAATCGACTGGACGCACCTGTTTTCCCCGAGCCTGCTGATGGAGTTCCGCGGAGGCTTCAGCCGCAACGCCACGCGCGAACAGGGACGCTACTACGCCGGCCAGGACGTCCCTGCCGAGCTGGGTCTTCCAAGCCTGGTCTCCGAGCCGGAGTTCATGGACTGGCCCCGGATCACCGTCCGGGATTACGCAACCTTGGGGACGGCGAATTCCCAGCCAGTCAGGTATTTCGTCACCGATATTCAAGCCTCGGCCAAGCTTACGTGGATGAAGTCCCACCACACCATCAAAGCCGGCTTTGATGTCTCGCGGGTGCGCTTCAACCAGCCCTATTTCAATAACCAGCGGGGCACGTACAACTTCCAGGGCCGCTGGACCGGCAATTCGGTGGGCGACCTGTTGCTCGGGTTGCTGCACAGCACCACCCGGACGCTGGGCATCAACCGGAATTATGTGCGCAGCACGAGTTACGGAGCCTTCTTCAACGACGACTACAAGGTAACGCCAAATCTCACCTTGAACATCGGCTTGCGCTACGAACTGAATCTGCCGATGTACGATCGCTACGACCGCTGGATGAATTTCGTGCCCGAACTCGGGAAGGTCGTGATCGCCGATGACCGCACCATCCCGAACCTGCCGGAACTGCTGAGCTCGGCCGGAATGGAAGGGCAGGTGATGACGGCCGAAGAGGCGGGTTATCCGAGGTCGCTTGTCTATGCCGACTACACGAATTTCGCCCCGCGGGTCGGGATTGCCTGGCGCCCGCTTGGCAGCAACCGGCTGGTGGTCCGGACCGGTTACGGAATCTTCTATGGCGGCGAAATTCTGAACCCGGTGCGCAACGACCTGGCGAACAATTTCCCGTTCACCATCAAACAGTCTTTCTACCGACTGACGAAGGATCCGTCCGTACTCACGTTTGACGATCCGTTCCCGGAAAGCCGCGCAAAATTGCAGGGTGTAACCAACGCGGCCGGCTTCGAACCGCACCCGGCCACCGGGTACTTGCAGACCTGGAACTTCACGGTCGAGCGCGAGTTGTTCAACGGCACCTCGTTGCTGCTCGGCTATGTTGGCTCCAAGGGAACACACCTCGGCCGGAAATACAACATCAACCAGCCGTTCCGGACGCTGGAGTACTACGAAGCCGGACTGGGGTTTCCCCGGCCGTACGGGTTTTTCAACAACATCAACTATTACTCCTGGGGCGCGAATTCGATTTACAATTCCCTGGAGGTTTCGCTCCGGCGCCGCGCGAAAAAGGGACTGTTTTTCCGGGCCGGGTACATGTACAGCAAGTCGATCGACGAGGCGAGCCAGTTCACCGGGTCCAGTGCTGGAGGCTACTCCGGAGCGATCGATGCGCGGAACCTGAAGCTCGAACGAGCCCGTTCGGATTGGGACCGGGGTCATGTGTTCACTGCTGCATTCAACTGGATGCTCCCGGTCGGCCGGGGCCGGCGGTTGTTGCCCGGCCTGCGCGGGTGGAAGCAGGTGCTGTTGGGCGGCTGGCAGATCTCGGGAACGGCGCGCGCTTACACCGGCCCTCCGTTCACGGTGAAGACCTCGAACGTGGAGTGGAACCTGGGCGAGACGGACCGGCCGAACCGGGTAGAGAAAGGGGACATGCCGGAGGGCGCTTTGCCGGGCCGGAGAGGAGTTGACTTCCCGTGGTTCGACGTGGCGGCCTTTGAGGAAGTGCCGTGCGTGGACCCGGAAGCTTCGCAGACTTGCTTGCCGGAGAGCCAGTATGGGTTCAGCCCGTTCGCGATCGGCAATTCCGGACGGAACATTCTGGACGGTCCCGGGCTGTTCGTGGTGGACTTGGGGCTCCGGAAGAACATCCCGGTGCGGGAACGCCAGTCGGTCCAGATCCGCTGGGATGTCTTCAACGTGCCGAACCGCACCAACTTCCTGTTGCCGAACAACCTGTTCAACCAGGTCACCGGCGGCTATATCGAGCGGGTTGGCAGCTCGGGACGGCAGGGAGGCCCCCGGGTGATGCAGGTGGCCATCACGTACCGGTTCTGAGCCCGGCTTCCGGCTCCGGATGCCCGGTTATCTTCAGTGAGCCCCGGCCCCGGCATGGCGGACCGGGGCTTGCTGTTTGCGCGGGCCGGCGCCGGCGCTAGCCCATCCCGTTGCTCAATGCCGGCAAGACTCCTGACCGGCCAGGGCGGGCATCGCATCCCGGGCGATCACAATAGAATCCGGCTTTGATCATTTGATCAGTCAGATTCCGGGGCCGGCCGCCGCGATTGATCGAGAGCCGGGGGATCCCTGCGTGCTGTTGAAAGAAGAATGGTGGGCTCGAGCAGACTCGAACTGCTGACCTCTACCGTGTCAAGG
>CAZXVW010000097.1:0-16032 GCA_964644025.1 uncultured Solibacteraceae bacterium
ATCGCTGTTCCTCACCTATTTCCGCGCTTCCCAGGAAGGCGAGGTCGGCTTCGCCGGCAACTATCCGGGCCGCATCCAGGCACTCGAACTTGCGCCCGGCCAGACCGTGCTGGTGCAGCGCGACAGCTTCCTGTGCGCGCAAGCCGGCGTCGCTTTCAGCATCGCCCTGGTCAAGAAACTCGGCGCCGGATTGTTTGGCGGCGAGGGCTTCATCCTGCAAAAATTGACCGGGCCCGGCACCGTGTTCATCCACGGCGGCGGTGACTTCCTGGAGTTCCAACTGAATCCGGGTGAGACGATCCAGATCGATACCGGCTGCATCGTCGGCTTTGACGAATCCGTCAGCTATGACATCCAGTTCGTCGGCGGCATCAAGACCGCCATCTTCGGCGGGGAAGGCCTGTTCCTGGCCACACTGGGCGGCCCGGGCCGTGTAATTGTGCAAAGCATGACCCTGGAGAAGCTCCGGCGCGAGTTGAACCCGGTGCGCAGGGGCGGCGACGAGCGGGGCGCGCTGGAGTCATTCACCAACCTGTTTGGCAGCGAAGACTGACCCGGGACTCCCACCGCTTCTGTCCCGCGGGCCATTGCAGGCTTTGCCTCCCCGGAATTTAGCAGTACTAGCACCTAATGAAGTTCCGGTGTTCAGCCGATTCACCCACTGGAGAGGTGATGGCGGACGAAGGCCGGAAACCCACAGCCCGGGAGCGCACCCAGCAAGCCGATGAGGCGGCCCAGGTGCACCGTCTGGGCGACCAGTTCCTGGCGAGTCTGCACCACGAGATCCGGACTCCCATCAGCGGCATCATGGGCATGACGGACCTGCTGCTGGAGACGGAGTTGACTGAGGAACAGCGGGAGTATGTCGACACCACCCGGCTGTGCGCGGAGCAGCTCATGGAGATGTTGAACTCCGCCCTGGACTACGCGGAGTTGGCGGCGGGCAATGTCAGGCTGGAAAAAAGCGAGATTCACCTCGCGCGGATCCTTGAGAGGACCGTCAACGAGTTTGCGTCGAAGGCGGAAGCGAAGGGGCTGCGACTGGTGTGCCAGGCGAGGGAAAACGTGCCCGCCTGCGTCATAGGTGACGCGGTCCGTCTGCGCCAGGCTCTTTCGCCGCTTGTGGCCAATGCCATCAAGTTCACCTCACGGGGCGAGGTGGTGGTGACAGCCGAAATGAGCAAGGACGGTGATGCCGGCGCCCGCCTGCTCGTCAGCGTAAAGGACACCGGGGTCGGCATACCCAAGGACAGATTGCGCGCCATCTTTGATTCGTTCCGCCAGCTCGAATCCGGTCTGTCGCGCAAATACAACGGCATAGGCTTGGGTCTGGCTCTGGCTCGGAAACTTGCTGCTCTGATGGGAGGCGCCATCACCGTGGACAGCGAGCCGGGCGTGGGCAGCACGTTCTGCTTGATGCTTCCTGTCGAGGTCCCGCCCGAAAAAGACAGCGCTCCGGCCAACGCGCTTTCTCAGGAAGCGTCCCGCCGCCGTATTCTGCTGGTGGACGATAATGACGTGGCGCGGCGGGTTGTCAAGCACGTGCTGACCCGCGGCGGCTACGACATTGACTGCGCCGAGGGAGGCGCCGATGGGATTCAGGCGGCCAGCCAGCGCCGCTATGACCTGATCCTGATGGATCTCCAGATGCCGGGCATCAACGGGCTGGAAGCCACGGCGGCCATTCGCCGCCTGCCGGGATACGCCGAAACGCCGATCCTGGCCCTCACGGCCAACTACTCGGAGGAGTTCAAGCGGAGCTGCCGCGAGGCGGGCTTGCAAGGATTCCTCTCCAAGCCGGTTCAGCGGGAGGATTTGATCCTGGCCATCCAGCAGCATCTGCCTCCCGAGGAATCCGCCACCGGCGATGATTGACCACCCGCCGCCACTTCTGCTCGTGCGGGCGCCCGCCGCAATCACAGGCTCGTAAATCCCCGCCCCGGACGGCGCAACTGCCGTTCACCGCCGGTCTGGCCGTTGGATTCCCTGCACGTTTCGGCGGACCAGCCCCCCCAAACTCTGTAGGTCAACTCTTCGATTGCCAACCGTTGCCGTCTTCTTGCCCCCGGCCGGTGGCATCCTGGAATCTGCTCCGGCGGAGGGCTGGTGCGCTATTGGAACCGGGACGCAGGCAAACCCATGTTCCGGGGCTTTTCCGTGTGTCGCGAAGCGACGGCGTCCGGGATTGTCCCTGGCCCGCGTTGCACCGGCCAGCGGCCAGGGGCTACGGGCCAGAAGGGCCGGTCACTTCGGACCGGCCCTTCTGGGTTGCGCAATTTGCTATCGCAGACGTGCTGCGCTCAGGCCGTCCGCGTCGTCTCGGCGCTGGCTTCGGCCGACTTCGCCGTGATGGCGGCCTGGGCGGCGGCGAGGCGCGCGATCGGCACCCGGTAGGGCGAGCAACTCACGTAGTTCATTCCCACGCGGTAGCAGAAGCCCACCGAACTCGGCTCGCCGCCGTGCTCGCCGCAGATGCCCACCTCCAGGTCAGGCCGCGTCTGCCGGCCGCGCTGGGTGCCCATCTCGACCAACTGGCCCACGCCTTCCTGGTCCAGCACCTGGAACGGGTCGGCCTTGAAGATCTTCTTCTCCTCGTAATCCTTGGAGAATTTGACGTAGTCGTCGCGGCTGAGGCCCATGCAGGTCTGGGTCAGGTCATTGGTGCCGAAGCTGAAGAACTCGGCCTCGGTAGCCACCTTATCAGCGGTCAGCGCGGCGCGCGGGATCTCGATCATGGTGCCGATCTTGTACTCCAGCTCGCCGTTCAGGCCGGCCTTCTCGAGCTCTTCCTCGGCCACCCGTTTGACGATCGCCTTCTGGTCAGCCAGCTCCTCGACGCTGCCGATCAGCGGGATCATGACCTCCGGGATCACCTTGATGCCTTTCTTGGCCACCTGAATGGCCGCCTGGAAGATCGCCCGCGCTTGCATTTCGGTAATCTCCGGGTAAGTGATGCCAAGGCGGCAGCCGCGATGCCCGAGCATCGGGTTGAACTCGTGCAGCTCTTCGACGCGATGCAGCAGGTCGGGCAGGAACTTCTTCAGCTCACGCACCGGCACCCCATAGCGTTCGCTCATCGCGCGCTTTTCCTTCAGGGTGGCGTGAGGGAGCTTGGCGAGATCCACCATGATCTCCTCGCGCTTGGGGACGAACTCATGCAGCGGCGGGTCCAGCGTGCGGATGATCACCGGGAAGCCGTCCATCACCTTGAACAGGCCGGCGAAATCACGCCGTTGCATCGGCAGAAGCTTGCGCAGCGCCCGCTTGCGGTCTTTTTCGTTGTCAGCCAGGATCATCGCCTGCACGTGCTCGATGCGGCCCTCGCCGAAGAACATGTGCTCGGTGCGGCACAAACCGATTCCCTGGGCCCCGAAGCGGCGGGCCACCCGGGCGTCCCGCGGGATGTCCGCGTTGGCGCGTACGCCGAAGCCACCCCGGAACTCGTCGGCCCAGCTCATGAACTTCGCCAGCGCTCCCGAGGAGGGGTCCGGTTCGACGGTGGCCGCCTGGCCGGCGAACACCTCGCCGAGCGTTCCGTCCAGCGAGATCCAGTCGCCTTCCTTCAACACGACTTTCGCGCCGCCTACCGTCAGCCGCTTTCGCCGTTCATCGACGTTGATGCCTTCGGCGCCCGCCACGCACGGCGTGCCCATGCCCCGGGCCACCACGGCGGCGTGCGACGTCATCCCGCCGCGCGAGGTCAGGATTCCCTTGGCCACTTCCATGCCATGGATGTCATCCGGCACGGTCTCCTTGCGGACCAGAATTACGGGACCGCTCGGGGCCGCTTCCACTGCGTCATCAGCCGTGAAGACAATGCGGCCCACCGCAGCGCCCGGCGAAGCTGGCAGGCCGGTGGCAATCTTGGTGAGGTTCTTCTTCGACTTCTCCTCCAGCAGCGGGTGCAGAAGCTGGTCCAGTTGCTGCGGTTCCACGCGCATCACCGCTTCTTCCTTGGTGATGAGACCTTCCTCGACCATGTCCACCGCGATGCGAACGGCCGCCGGCCCGGTGCGCTTGCCGTTGCGCGTTTGCAGCATGTACAGCTTGCCGTCCTGGATGGTGAACTCGAAGTCCTGCACGTCGCGGTAATGTTTTTCCAGGTTCGTCGTGATGGCTTTGAGCTGCTCGTAGACCTCCGGCATGACGTCCTTCAGCGTGGAGATCGGCTGCGGCGTCCGGATGCCCGCCACCACATCTTCGCCCTGGGCGTTGATCAGGTACTCGCCGTAGAACTCCTTGGCGCCGGTGGCCGGGTTGCGCGTGAAGCCGACGCCGGTGGCCGAGGTTTCGCCCATGTTGCCGAACACCATCGTCTGCACGTTCACCGCCGTACCCAGGTCATCGGGGATCTTGTTCATCTTCCGGTAGTGCGACGCCCGCGGATTCCACCAGGACTGGAAGACCGCGTTGCGGGCCATTTCAAGCTGCCGGAGTGGATCTTGCGGGAATTCCTGGCCGGTTTCTTTCTTGTAGACCTTCTTGTAATCCTCGATGATCACCTGCAGGTCCTCGGCGGTGAGGTCGGTATCATACTTAGCCTTCACCTTCTTCTTCCGGGCATCGAAAACCCGCTCGAATTTCTCCTTCTCGATGTTCATGACCACGTTGCCGAACATCTGGATGAAGCGGCGATAGCAGTCATAGGCGAACCGGGGGTTCTGGCTCTTGGCGATCAGGCCCTTGACGCTTTCGTCGTTGAGGCCGAGGTTCAGGACGGTGTCCATCATTCCCGGCATGGAGAACTTGGCCCCGGAGCGCACGCTCACCAGCAGGGGATTCTCCGGATCGCCCAGCTTCTGGTCCATCTGCTGTTCAAGCTTCTCCAGCGCCGCGGCCACTTCTTCGTCCACTTCCTTGGGCACCTTGCCCTTGTTCTGGAAATAGATGTTGCAGACCTCGGTGGAAATCGTGAATCCCGGGGGAACCGGCACGCCCGCACGGCTCATCTCGGCCAAACCGGCGCCTTTGCCGCCGAGGATATCTTTCATGGTTCCATTGCCGTCGGCGGTACCGCCGCCGAATGAATATACGTACTTGCTCATAGCTGTCTCGTGCTCCTTATCAATATGTCCTCATTGGAAATCATGACTTCGTCGTGACAATCTCCGAAAAATCGGCGATCGAAGAAAATTCAGTCAACAGGCCGGCCAGCAGCGCCAGCCGGTTCTGACGGATGTCGGCCTCCGGCGCATTCACCAGGACGTGGTCGAAGAACCGGTCCACCTGCGGGCGCAGTGAGGCGATCGTTTCCAGGGCCGGGCGGTAGTTCCGCGAGCGGCGGTGGGAATTCACTTGGTCCCGGATCCGCAGAAAGGCCGCGTGCAGTGCGGTCTCTTCCGCGGCTTGAAAAAGCCCGGTCGAGACCTCGCCGCCCCCGGTAAATCCGGCTTGCCGGAGGATGTTCTTGATCCGCTTGAAGCTGGCGGCGATCGGCTCGAAGTTCTCCGTCGGCCGCACCTCGCGGATCGCTTTCAGGCGCTGCTCGACGTCCACCAGGTCGTCGTAGCCAGCCGACAGCACGGCGTTCACCTCGTCGTAGGCGAAACCGCGAATCTCACGAAAATAGTAGCGGACGCGGTCCAAGAGGAACTCCAGGAGCTGGGCATTACCCCTCGCCAGCTTCTTTAACGGGAAATCCAGCCCGCCTTCCACCAGGATCCGGACCACGCCCTGGGCGGCCCGCCGCAGCGCGAATGGGTCCTTCGAGCCGCTGGGAACCAGGCCGATGCGGAAGCACTCCCGCAGCGTGTCCAGCTTGTCGGCCAAGGCCACCAGGCGGCCTGCCGGCGTGGAGGGGATCGCCTCTTCCATGCTGGCGGGCTTGTAATGATCGTAGATGGCCCGCGCGACTTCCTCCGGCTCTGCTTGCGCGCGGGCGTAAAGCCCGCCCACGACGCCCTGCAGCTCCGGGAACTCGCCGACCATTTCGGTGGTCAAGTCACATTTGGCGAGCAGGGCGGCCCGCTCGGCGGCTTCACCCCCGCCCAGTTCGTGGACCAGCGCCACCATTCGCTTGGCCTTGTCCAGGTAAGATCCAAGCTGGGCCTGGAAGGTGACCGCCGCCAAATCCTCAACCCGGTCAGCCAGCTTCTTTTGCTGGTCGAAATCCCAGAAAAAGCGGGCGTCATTGAAACGGGCCCGCAGCACGCGCTCGTTGCCGGCGCGCACCAGTCCTTCCGGATCCGCCGCCGTGTTCATCACGGCGATAAAGTGCGGCGCCAGTGTGCCATCCGGCTTCACCACCGAAAAGTACCGCTGGTGGTGGCGCATAACGGTGACCAGAACCTCTTGCGGCAGGCTGAGGTAGCTGTCGTCAAAATTGCCGAGCACCGGTGTCGGGTACTCGGTCAGGTACGTCAGCGTATCGAGCAGTGCCTCGTCGCTTTTCAGCGAGAGTTCGGTGCCCCGGAGCAGTTGCTCGATGCCCTCCTGGATCTTCCGGCGGCGGCGGGCGGCCGCCACCAGCACGAAGTTGTTTTCGAGCGCATCGGCGTAGCCGGCGATGGTGACGCGGACCCTCTTCTTGCCGAGCTGCCGGTGCCCGCTGGTGTAGCGCCCGGTCTGGACGCCGGCGATTTCGAACGGCACCACCTGCGCGCCCAGCAATGCGACCAGCCAGCGGATCGGCCGGATAAAGCGAGGACCGTTCTTGCCGGTCCAGTACATCGTCTTCGGGAAGGGAATCCTCAGGATGAGCTGCGGCAGGTTCTCCGCCAGGATCTCCAGGGTCCTGCGGCCGGGCGCTCTCCGCCGGTAGGAATAATAGCGGCCCTTGGGCGTCTTGATGATCTTCAGATCCCCGGCCGCCGCGCCGAATTTCCGGGCGAAGCCGGCCGCCGCCTTTTCACCGGCCGTGACCGGCGGGCCGGTGAGGACTTCCGTGGTTGCTTTCTGGACAACGGGCAATCCTTCGGCCGCGAGCACCAGGCGCCGCGGCGTCGCCTCCACCGAGGTGACTTCGCCGCTCAGCTTGTGGTCGGCCAGCAGCGCGGCGAACAACTCGCGCAGGCCCGCCAGCGCCGGCCGAATCATCCAGTCCGGGATTTCCTCGGTACCGATCTCCAGCAGGAAGGGTCTGGCCATCAAGCCACCTCCGGAGCGCGGCTGGACTGGTCCAGCCACGTCTTGGCCACGCCGACGGCCAGCTTGCGCACGCGGGCGATTACCCCCACCCGTTCGGTGACACTGAGAGCGCCGCGCGCCTCCAGCAGGTTGAACAGGTGGGAACACTTCAGCACGTGATCGTAGGCGGCCAGCACCGGAAAGCGGGGCTTGGCGGCGTAGTCCGCGTAAGCCTCCAGCAGTCGCTGGCATTCGGCTTCGTGAAGGCGAAACAGCTCCCACAACACCGGCACATTGGCCATCTCGAAGTTGTACACCGAGTTTTGCAGTTCGTCGGCATAACGGACCTTGGCGTAACTCACCCCGGGCGCCCACTCGATCTCGTAAACCGAGTCCTTGCCTTGCAGGAAAGCCGCCAGCCGCTCCAGCCCGTAGGTCAGCTCGACGGGCACCACTTCCAGATCGATGCCCCCGCACTGCTGGAAGTAGGTGAACTGGGTGATCTCCAGACCGTCCAGCATCACCTGCCAGCCGATGCCCCAGGCGCCCAGCGTGGGCGATTCCCAGTTGTCTTCCTCGAGCTTAATATCGTGCCGACCCAGATCGATGCCGATCGCTTCCAGGCTTGCCAGGTACTGGTCGATGATGTCGTCGGGCGAGGGTTTCAAAATCACCTGGTATTGCTGGTGCTTATACAGCCGGTTCGGGTTGTCGCCGTAACGGCCGTCGGCGGGGCGGCGGCTCGGTTGCACGTAAGCCACCCGGTAAGGCTCGGGCCCAAGCACCCGGAGGAACGTCTCCGGGCACATAGTGCCTGCCCCCACCTCGACGTCGTACGGCTCCTGGAGGATGGCCCCGCGGTCACCCCAGTACTCTTTAAGCCGGAACAATGTCTGCTGAAACGAGTCCATACGCTAGTGGTTCACCAGCCCCGCGGGCAGGGAGCCGGAACAGGCTGCCGGCCGAAGCCGGCTTTCGCTGCCTGGCGCCCGCCGTGGCGCGCCTTCACAGTGCCTCCAGGTAGGCGGCCGTCTGGAGCTTGCGCTCGATGTGCTCTTCGATCCGGCTGACCAGGAAGCGGCGCAGGCCCCGGGCGGTCTGCTTGGACCAGCTACGCTCACCGAGTTCGCCGACCGGCTTCACGAGCATCTCTTCCGCAATCGATCTTTCCTCACCGCTCACTTTCAGCTCCGGCAGGATACCGGACAGCCGCACCGCCCACAGGCTGAAGTAGGTCACCGCCGGCCAGATGCCCGCGGCGCCCCGCGTGCGGAGGTATTCGAGCATCGCCAGCAGCAGCCGGAAGAACCTCTCGTTCACTTCCGCCGGAGGTAGCAGTTGCTCGGAAACCTCGGCCAAATAATCCAGTGCCACCCCGGCCGCATACTCTCCTGCCAGTGCGAACTGGGAGTGGAGCAATTCGCATGAGTCCAGGTTGACCAGCTCGCGGTTCTCCCGCTGAAAGTAGGACATCTCCACGTGCGAGAGCCGCTCCAGCCCCGCCCCGAACGGGCTCTTGAACCGCCGCGCCCGCTTCGCTACACCGCGCAACTTCCCATGGTCGCGGGTGAAGAAACTAACGATCAGATCTGCTTCCCGAAGTGGATATGTCCGCAGAATGATGGACTCGCTCACTCTGCTGGGCATTCGGTCAATCGACTCAAAAATAAAGGGTATCACACCATGGGAAGAGATTTCGTGGCCGGGGCTTTTCCGCGCGCCGGCCATCGCAGCCCGCCGGTGAATCATCGCCGGCTGGCCTGCTTGCAGGGGGAAGCAAACAACGCGACCGTTTCGGCTCGCTGGCGCTGGGGGCGGCCTCTCAATGTTACACTGGGTTTTCCGGCCGCATGATCTCCGTCGTCATCCCGATCCACAACGAGGAACCGGCGATTGTTCCGTTGCATGACCGGCTCGTCTCAGTCCTCGACTCTCTGGGCCGGGATTACGAAGTCATCTTTGTGGACGACGCCTCCACCGACGGCAGTTTCGCGCTGCTGGCCAATCTGGCCGAAAACAATCCGCACCTCAAGGTGATCCGCCTGCGCCGCAACTTCGGCCAGACAGCCGCGCTGGCCGCCGGTTTCGACGAGGCCCGCGGAGAAATCATCGTTTCCCTGGATGGCGATCTACAGCATGACCCGGAAGACATTCCCGCCCTGCTGGCCAAGCTCGAGGAGGGCTACGATATCGTCAGCGGGTGGCGCCGGCACCGCATCGACAACGCATTGACCCGCCGGTTGCCCTCACGCGTTGCCAACTGGCTGATGGCCAAGGCTTCCGGTGTGGATCTTCGGGATTTCGGCACCACCTTCAAGGCCTACCGGGCTGACATTCTCCACGAGGTGAAGCTCTACGGCGAGCTGCACCGCTTCATCCCGGCATTGGCGAGCTTTTACGGGGCCCGCATCGCCGAGGTGCCCATCAGGAACGTCTTGCGCACCGAGGGAAAGTCCCATTACGGGTTGGGCCGGATTTTTAATGTGCTGTTCGACATCCTGACAATCAAGTTCCTGCTGAGCTACTTCACCCGGCCGATGCACTTTTTCGGCCGCGTGGGGTTGCTGGGAACTTCGGTCGGCGGTCTGATTCTGGCTTACCTGTTCGTCTACAAAGTCACCGGCCACGAGATCGTCCAGCAGCACGGTCCGCTGATGGTGGCCGGCGTGGTGCTGCTGCTCGGCGGGTTGCTCATGTTCACCACCGGAATCCTTGGTGAGGTCATGATGCGGACTTACTTTGAGAGCCAGGGGCGGCGCATTTACACGATCCGGGAGATCCGCACGCAGGGGCAGGCAAAAAAAGTGTAAAAAGCGTAAAATCCGGCGGTCTGGCATCCAGGCGCCGGTCAGCTCTTGCGGGAAACTTTCTTGCGGCGGGTCCGAAGCGGGGAACCATGCCGCCAGTACCGTTCAAAGAGGGCCGTCATCGCCTCTCCCATGCCGGAATGGTCAAACAGCACCGAGGTCCAGGCGGGCCTGGTCAGAACCGGGTCCATCAACGCGATGATGCCCCGGACGCCGTCGAACACGGCCAGCTTCATCGGCAGAGTCTCGGCCAGCCGGAAGCGCACGCCCAACGTGTTCAGCGCGGACGGCGAGTTTGTTGCCACCGCCGGGAGGAATCCGGCTTCGATGAGAATGCGACATGAGATGCCGCGCCGGACCGCCTCCATGATCAGGTCGGTCTCCAGCGGCGCGGTGGCGTATGGCGGCCGGCAGAATTCCATGTACTCGTGGGAGACTTCCGCCAGCATCTCGCGGAACTGAGCCGCCGCCTGGCGTGGCTCGCTTACAATGCGCAGGTAGTCCAGTGTTCCCAGACCTTCCCGCCTGTCCGAGTAAGCCGCGCTGAGGTCGTCGACGATGGCCGAGCCGAGACGGGACTGGTCGGTCAGTTCGCGTTCCAGCAGCTCCCGCCGCCGGGCGAGGTAGTTCGCCACGGCGAGACCAGGTTCAATGGCGGAAAACAGCTTGGTCTTCTCCTGGGTGACATTCGCGAAGCCTTTCTCCATCAGGCTTTCAAGCACCTCGTAAATCTTCTGCCGGGGCACATTGGCACGCCGGGCCAGCTCGAGCGCCTTGAACCGCGGGTGATCCACCAGCACCAGGTAAGCGCGAGCCTCGTAAGCGTTCAGTCCTAATTGCTGGAGCCGCCGCCAAAGACGCTCAAAGTCCGTCGCTGCTATTTCCCTTCCCATCATCCGTTCTAGAGCACATCACAATTTGCACTGCCACGCAAGTAGTTTTCGGCAAAGGCAGCCCTCGTTGATCCGCTGGCTCCGGAGAGGTTCGCGCCGGCCAGGACGCCGGTTCCTGGCCCGCCGCCTCGGGCGGTGGCCAGCGGTGCGCCGGAGCCGGAACGCGCGCCGCCGGTGACGGCAGAGCAACGGCAATCACACTGGTTTCCAGATTCCACAACCCCCTCAACTTCAATGGGTTAGGCGGATCCGCCGGACGTGGCGGCGGCTGTTTTCCGGCTGAGGTCGGCTAGGATGAAGCCAGGAGAGCGAAGGTCATGAAAAACCCCACCAACGTCCCCGCTACCCTGCAAACCGGTGTCTTGTTCTCGGCGGGGGGCCGGCGCTCGGAGGAGGTTCCGGCCCGCGCCCTGTGCGAGATCACCGTCGACCACCTCGAATGAATCCGCACTCACCGGCCGAGATATCCCGGCTTGGCCCATCACGCCCGGCGCGGCCGGCTAGCCCTAAAGGGGTGGAAAGATCAACCGCCCGAGGTAGACGTAAGCCAGGGCGCCGGCGGCCAGGAAAGTCCCGTAGGGCAACGGGAACCGGGCGGGGTCCTTTTTCGCCAGGTAAATGTAGGCCGAGCCGATGACGGCACCGAGCAGCGAGCCCAGCATGAGTGCGATCAGTGTTTGGTAGATGCCGAGGAAAGCGCCGATCATGGCGATCATTTTGACATCGCCCAGGCCCAGTCCCTCCCGCTTGCGGATTTTCTGGTACAGCCAGCCGACCGCCCACAGCAAACCGGCCGTGAACAAGGCTCCGGCAACCGACTCCGCGACGGAGGCGAACCGCGGAGAGAACGAACCGCCCAGCAGCACTCCCACCAGGCCGTGTCTCATCGGGACCCAGGCCGCCAGCGCGATGCCGGCCGCCACGCCGCCGAGCGTCAGTTCGTCCGGCAGAATGCGCCGGGTCAGGTCCGTAAACGCCAGCCCGGTCAGCAGCGCCGCGAACACGCACAACCGCACCGCTTCCGGTTCCGGGCCTTCCAGGCGCAGGGCGGCGAAGAACAGCCCGCCGGTGAGCAGCTCCACGGCCGGGTAACGCCAGGAAATTTGCTGTCCGCAGTGCCGGCAGTGGCCGCCGAGCAGCGCGTAGCTGAGCAGAGGGATATTGTCGTACCAGGCGATGGAATGCCGGCAGCGCGGGCAATACGAGCGCGGCTGCACCACCGAGCGGTTGCGCGGCAAGCGGTAAATGCAAACATTCAAGAAGCTGCCGATGAAGAGGCCGAACAGAAAGGCCACAATGGGCATCAGCATGAGAGCACCTCGCGATAGACTTCCATGGTTGCTGTAATCATCCGTTCCAGGGAAAAGCGCTCGCGCGCCCGCTGCCGGCCCTGGCGGCCGAACGCGGCGCGGAGTTCCGCGTCGCCGGCCAGGCGCCGGATAGCCCCCGCGACCGCTTCCGGGTTGTTTTCGGTCAGGAGCCCACAAGCGCCGTGCTCGACCAGCTCCGGTAAGCCGCCCACGCGGCTGGCGATGACCGCCACGCCGGCCGACATGGCCAGCAGCACCCCGGAGCCAAGCCCCTCGGACCGGCTCAGGTAGACGAACAGGTCCGCCCGGCTGAGGTCTCGCACCAGGTCAGCCGAAAACAGCACTCTCACCCCGGCCCGGGCCGCCGCGGCCCGCAACAGGCTGGCGCCCTTGCGCGGATCATCGGTGGCCGGCGCCACGATTCCGGCGCCGCCGGCCGAAGGCGGCAGTTCCGGCGCGCCGTCGTAAACCACCCGGATCCGGTCCGCTTCGACGCCCGCATCGAGCAACGTCCGCTTCACGTGTTCCGACACTGCCAGGAAGCGCCTGGGCCGGGTGTAGTTCCAGCGCGAGAGCAGGTTCCGCTTCACCGGGAAGGCCACGCGCCGCGAGACGACGAGTCGCGGCGCGTCCACCGCGGCGGCGAGTGCATGAGCCCGGCCGGTGTGGGCGTGCACGATCTCAGCCTGGCGGACGAGGCGCCACAGCGCGGCCAGGCGCAACGGGGCGGTCTCCCATCCCGCTTCCGCGGCCCGCCGGAGCAGCCCGGAGCCCGCCGGGGCCGCGAGCACCTGGCGATGGCCCGCCGCCGCTAGCCCTTCCATCAGGTAGAAAGCTTGCCACTGCCCTCCCCTCATTTCGCGGCCGGTGTCAAGGTGGAGGATGCGCACGGTGTCGGTTACCGGTTCGGGTTCATGAACTTCGCCTTGGCGTACTTGACGAAGTTGTACATGGCCGCCATGTAAGCGATGGCAAGGCCCTCGGTCCCATCGAGGAAGCCACGCTTGAGAAAATACGTTCGCAGGAACGTCCAGGGGGGATCGAGCAACAGGTGCCGCCAGCCGATGGGTACCTTTTCAGCCACCAGTTGCTGGGCGGCCAGCGTGGTGTAGCGGTTCATGGTTTCCAGGTGCTGGGAAAGCGAGTCGCAGGTGTAATGGAGCAGGTTGGCTTCCAAGTGCCCGATGCGGCCGTTCACTTGAACGCTTTCATGGACATAACTGCCGCTCCAGCGCGCCTTGCGGCGGTCGTAGAGGCGCACCTTGCGGTCCGGGTGCCAGCCCGAATGCAGGATCCAGCGGCCCAGGTACTGGGCCAGCCGGGGCACGGTGTAGGCATCGTAAGCAGGGCCGCGTTTCTTGAGCTGCCAGATCTCGCCCTCCAGCGCCTCGCTCAGTGATTCATCAGCATCGAGCGAGAGGATCCAATCGTGGGAAGCTTCCTCGGCGGCCACGTTCTTCTGCTTTGCGAAACCCTCCCAGGGGTGGTCGACGACGCGCGCGCCAAGCCGCTGGGCGATTTCCACCGTGCGGTCCACCGAGCCGCTGTCCACCACAACCACTTCGTCGCAGCAGCGCAGGCTCTCGATGGCGCGGGCGATGTTGCTCTGCTCGTTGAAGGTGATGATGGTGGCCGAGATTTTCATCAAAACCCTTCGCTCATCCGTACCGGCGCCAGGGTGAACGAGAGCAGGAAAATCACCAGCGCCAGCACGGCGAGCTTCCTCCGGCCCGGGCCGAGATCGGTGGTGTCATGAATTACGGGATGACGCATGCCCAGCAACAAGAGGATAGCAGCCCAGAGGAGCCAACTGTAGGAGTAGAAAAGACCGATCGGGATCAACGCGAGGACGAAGAGGCGGGAGAGCAGTCTGTGGTGACGGCCGGCGAACGCGTACAGGATATGTCCGCCGTCCAGTTGCCCGACGGGAAGCAGGTTCAGGGCGGTGGCCAGCACGCCCACCCAGGCCGCCCGGGCCACCGGGTGGAGCGAGACATCGGCGGCGGCGACGCCGGGGAAAATGACCGCCTGCAGCAGGCTCTGAATCGGCGGAGCACCGAAGATCAGCTCCCCGCGCTCGGCGATTCCCGGAATCACCTTGGAGAAAGCCAGCCCCACGGCCAGCGCGGGAAGCAGAAAAATGAAGCCGGCCAACGGCCCCGCCACGCCGATATCAAACAGCGCCTTCCGGGTGTAGATGGGCGAACGGATGCGAATGAACGCGCCGAGCGTTCCGATCAGCGTCGGGGCGGGCAGGAAAAACGGCAGGGTGGCCTCGACCCGATAATACTGGCAAGCCAGGTAATGCCCCATCTCATGCGCCAGCAGAATGAGCAGCAGGGTCAGGGAAAACGGCAGCCCCTGGAGCATTTCCGACGGACTCTCCAGCGTTTCCAGGATCACTCCCAGATCCTCGGCGGTGAACGCCGGCAGGTCATGGTGGAAGTTATGCGCCATCCCGGCGCCTACCGCCGTGGTCGTCAGCAGGGTCAGCAACAGAAGGAATAGATGGAGCCAGTAACGAGGCTTTCGCCGGGGGGGCGAAATGATGACCGCCGGCTCGCCCGCGCCGGGGAAAGGCGGAGCAGGAAACGAGCCCGGGGCACTACCCTGGCCAGGCACGAGCGTCGAAGCTTACCGAAGCGACTGCAGTTCCTTGCCCGGTTTGAAGCGCACTGCCTTGCCGGGAGGAATCGCGACCTCCGCGCCGGTTCGCGGGTTGCGTCCGATCCCGGTCTTCCGCGGCCGGACGTTGAAGATGCCGAAGCCACGCAGCTCGATCCGCTCGCCGTGTCCGAGAGCGCGCTTCATGCTCTCGAAGACGGTTTCCACGGCCATTTCAGCCTTCGTCTTGGTGATTCCGGTTCTGTTGACAACTTCGTTGATGATATCGGCTTTGATCAAAGCACCCTCCTCGCAAGGGGGCAGCGGCCGTCAAAAAGACTTCCGGCCGGTGGGCTGCCATCGCAAACCTAATGATAAGATTGGGCTTACGCGGTTGTCAAGCGCTGCCATGCCGGCCTCGTCCGCCGGCCGGCGCCACCCGGGGTTGGATGTGCCCTCCACGTATGCCGGACGGGCCGGCTGATCAGAGACCGCCGAAACCGGTTCCCGTGGAATCTGGCTCAGGGTGTATTTGACACGGCCGCGGCGGGTTTGCTGTAATAAAATCCAGCCGCAAGGGCCTGCTCCTCAGTAGCTCAATTGGTAGAGCATCCGGCTGTTAACCGGAGGGTTGTAGGTTCGAGTCCTACCTGAGGAGCCAGATTAAAACCACGAACCTCCCGGAGCCTGTTGGTCAACGATAAAGATCAGGGGAAACGGGAGGTGAGAAACGACGGCCTTCCTTGATTGGTTCGGGGGTTCCGGCGAGGCCGGCATGATGATGGATTCTCCGGTTGGAGAAGAACTTTTCGGGTTTCAGGGCCAACCCCGGCGGTTGCGTTCGGTGTCCAAAGAACATCCTTTCCGAATTCTCCCGTTCTGCGTTTTGCGAGTCGGCTTGTTGAACAGCCCGGTTGCATCCGGGCGCCCGAGTTGCGGTTTTCATAGCCGGCCAGGGAGGCGGCCATGGGGATTGACGAATCCTTGGTAAAAGAGATCGTCCGCCGGATTCTCGCCGTGGCCGCGCCGGACAAGATCATCCTTTTCGGCTCCGCCGCCACGGGTGGGATGACCCGCGACAGCGACATCGACCTTCTCATAGTCGAGAGAGACCCCGGCGACCGCCGCAAGAAAAGCGTGCAGATTGACGCGACGCTCAGCGGGCTGGGCTATCCTTTCGACGTCATCGTGATTTCCACCGAGTGGTTCGAGGCCAGCAAGAACGTCATCGGCGGCATCGCGTACCCGGCCAACAAATACGGGAAGGTGATCTATGAGGCCGCCTGAGGAAGAAGTAATCCGCAAGATCGTCGGTGAATGGATTTACAAGGCCGACCAGGACATCACATCCGC
>CAZXVW010000098.1:0-12424 GCA_964644025.1 uncultured Solibacteraceae bacterium
GGCTGGCGTTCGACGTGGGCAGCGCGGGGGCGATCTACGGGCTGTACACGGCGATGGTTTACATGCTGAGCCTGCCCGGCGGGTGGATCGCGGACCGCATCGTGGGGCAGCGGCGCGCGGTTCTTTACGGGGGCACCCTGATTGCGGCCGGGAATTTCATCCTGGTGGCGCACAGCGTCCCGCTGTTTTTCCTTGGGCTGCTGGTCATCACCATCGGCACCGGCTTGCTGAAGCCGAACATCAGCACCATTGTGGGGCAGCTTTACCGGCCCGGGGACGTGCGCCGGGACGCGGGCTTCTCGATCTTTTACATGGGCATCAACCTGGGGGCGTTTCTGGCGCCGCTGGCCTGCGGCTATCTCGGGCAGCGGGTGAACTGGCACCTCGGTTTCGCCCTGGCCGGCGTCGGGATGACGCTGGGGACGCTGCAGTACTGGCTCGGCGGGAAGTACCTGGGCGAGGCGGGGCTCCATCCGACGCCGGCGGAGACGGCGGAGAAGCAGCGGCGGCTGGTGCGGCGGATGTGGTACGGGGTAACGGGTTCGCTCGCGGTGGTGGCCGTGCTGGCGGCGTTGTCGCTAACGGGCGCGGCGCGGATCACGGCCCAGATGGTGTCCAATGCTTTCGGCGTAGCGCTGCTGGCGGCCGTCGGCGGGGTGTTCGCGTGGCTGCTGTTGTTCGGCCGCTGGACGCCCGAGGAGCGAAAGCGCCTGGTGGTGGTAGCGGTGCTGTTCGTTGCTTCGGCGATCTTCTGGTCGGTGTTCGAGCAGGCCGGCTCCACGCTCAACCTGTTTGCGCAGCGCAGCACTGACAAGAATATTCTCGGTTTTGAGGCGCCGGCGAGCTGGTTCCAGTCGCTGAATTCGCTGTTTATTATCACCCTGGCCCCGGTGTTCGCCTGGCTTTGGGTGCGACTGGGGCCCCGCGATCCCTCCAGCCCGACGAAGTTCGTTTTCGGCTTGCTGGGTGCCGGCGTGGGTTTTGCGATTCTGGTACCATCGGCGATGCGGGCGGCACAAGGGGAGATGGTCAGCCCAATGTGGCTGGTGGCGACTTACCTGCTGCATACCTGCGGCGAGCTGTGCCTGAGCCCGGTGGGGCTGAGCGCGATGACGAAGCTGGCGCCGGCGCGCGTCGGCGGGCTGCTGATGGGGGTGTGGTTCCTGTCGATCTCGGTGGGCAACTACCTGGGCGGGAGGATGGCGTCGCTTTACGAGTCGCTGGCGTTGCCCTCGCTGTTCGGCGTGGTGGCGGGCATCTCGCTGGCCGCGGCGCTGGTGCTGGCGCTGTTTGTCAAACCCATGAAGCGATTGATGGGCGGAGTGAGGTGAGCAAGCTATGAGGAACATTGCCGAGATTCAAGAAGCGCTGACCGGGGAAGGTCTGGACGGGTGGCTGTTTTTTGATCACCATCGCCGCGACCCACTCGCCTACCGGGTGCTGGAGTTCGAACCGCCCCGGATGCCGACCCGCCGCTGGTATTACCTGATTCCCGCCACCGGCGAGCCGCGCGGCCTGGTTCATGGCGTCGAAGCGGGAATGCTGGACGCGCTTCCGGGCAGCAAGGCGAAGTATTCAAGCTGGCACCAGCAGGCCGAAGAACTGCAGAAGCTGCTGGCCGGATGCCGGGTGGCGGCCATGCAGTATTCGCCGCGCTGCGCGGTGCCGTACGTCGCGATGGTGGATGCCGGCACGGTGGAGCTGGTGCGCAGCCTGGGCGTGGAAGTGCGGAGCTCGGCGAACCTGGTGCAGTATTTCGAGGCGCGTTGGAGCCAGGCGCAACTGGAGTCTCACCTGGAGGCGGGCCGCCGGGTGGATGAGATCCGCCGGCAGGCGTTTGCCCGGATCGGCGACAAGCTGCGGGCCGGCGAGCCGGTGGACGAATTCCAGATCAAGCGGTTCATTTTGGATTCGTTCGTTGGGAACGGGCTGGTGACCGACGATGGGCCGATCGTGGCCGTCAATGCGAACGCCTCCAATCCGCATTACGAGCCGACCGAAGAAATGAAGCAGGAGATCCGGCGCGGCGACTGGGTGCTGATCGACCTGTGGGCGAAGCTCGACGAGCCGGACGCGGTCTACTACGACGTCACCTGGACCGGCTATTGCGGCGAGCAAACGCCGGCGGAAATCGAGCGGGTTTTCTCAGTAGTGACCGGAGCGCGCGATGCGGCGATCCGGCGGGTTAAAGACGCGGTAACGGCGCGGCGGCGACTGCACGGCTGGGAGGTAGACGATGCGGCGCGCGGCCACATCCGCGCCGCGGGTTACGGCGAATATTTCATTCACCGGACGGGCCATTCGATCGGGCGCGAGGTGCACGGCGCCGGCGCCAACATGGACAACTGGGAGACGCACGATGAACGCCGGGTGATTCCGTGGACCGGCTTCTCGATCGAGCCGGGAATCTATTTGCCGGAATTTGGGGTTCGCTCGGAAGTGAACGTGTTCGTGGGGGAGAACCGGGCGGTGGTCACCGGCGAGGTGCAGCGGGCGCCGGTGCGGATTTAGCCCCGGCCGGCCTGGGCACACCCTTTCCAGTGGGGGAAACGGCGGCGGATCATTGTGTCGTGGTTCGCCTGGCGCACCGCTTCGTGATAGCTGCTCCCGGCTTCTGACGGCGGTGTGGCCGCTTCCACCAGCTCCCCGGGCAGATCTTCTGTCCGGATACAATCCGAGGACCCCAGCACCACGGCGCGTTGCAGGGCGTTCTCCAGTTCCCGGACGTTGCCGGGCCAGTGGTGGAGCGGCAGGCACTGGCGCGCCTCGCGCGAGATGCCCGTGGGGCGCCGGCCGTGGCCGGAGCGCACTCCAGAGCCAGTTGAATCCTTTCGGTTGTCCGCGGGCAGTTTCCCAGGCGGGCATAATTGGTGGCGATCATGGCCAGTATTGCTTCCATCAGACGCTCGGAAAACGGGTGTGTCAAGGAAAGTTTGGCCCGGGCGGTCCTATTTATTTCTCAGGGAGCGGGCGAACTTTGCCGCGCGGTCGAACTGACAGGCGGTTTCTTCGGAAGTAAGCTCGCTCTGCAATTGCTCCAGCACTCCGATGCAGGCGGACAGGGCATCCCGAATCGGCCCGGCGTTGGTTGCCAGGATGTCACTCCAGATCTCGTAGGGGCTCATGGCGAGGCGCGTGTTGTCGCGCAGGCCCGGGCCGGCGACTTGCCGGATGTCTTCAGCTTCCGGACGCCGGGCCAGCGTGGCGGCGAGCGCGGTGGAGAGCAACTGCGGGAGATGGGAGGCCAGCGCCACCACCCGGTCGTGGTGTTCCGGGTCCAAAAACACGAGGCGGGCGCCCATCTTCCGCAGCCAGTCTGCGAATTCACGTTCCCGGTCCGAGGCGGGCATTGCTCCGTCCGGCGGCGTGAGAACGTACGGGCGGCCGCGGAACAGATCCGGGTCCGAGGACGTGACGCCGCGGCTTTCCTTGCCCGCCATCGGGTGTCCGCCGAGGAAGGAGGCGCGGTGGAGATACTTCCGCGCCGTGCTAACAATTTCCGCCTTGGTGCTGCCGGCATCGGTTACAAGTGCTCCGGGCTGTACGCAGGCATCGAGCTCTTCCAGCGTGGACAGGATTTTCGAGATCGGCTGGGCGAGGTAGATCAAGTCGCTGCGGGCGGCGGCTTCCTCGAGCGGCAAAGCCTCGTCGATCACGCCCAGCCGTAAGGCTTGCTCGATAGTGCGCGGAGAACTGACGCCGATGAGCCGGCCGGTAAAGCCAGCCTGGCGTAACGCCCGGGCGATGGAGCCCCCGATCAGCCCGACCCCGACAATGGCGACGGTTTCCATCCCGGTCCTCAGATGCGGCGGCCCACCGCCGGTGCAATGATCCGGAGCTGTTCCATCAGTTCGGCGAACTGGTCCGGCCACAGCGATTGCGCGCCGTCGCTGAGCGCGTGGTCGGGGTCGTGATGCACTTCGATCAACAGCCCGTCGGCCCCGGCGGCGACGGCGGCGCGCGCCATGGGTAAGACCTTGTCGCGGCGCCCGGTGGCGTGCGAAGGATCCGCGATGATGGGCAGGTGGGAGAGACGTTTTACCACCGGGATCGCGGAGATGTCCATGGTGTTGCGAGTATAGGTCTCAAAGGTGCGGATGCCGCGCTCGCACAAAATGACGTCATAATTGCCGCCGGAGAGGATGTACTCCGACGAGAGAAGTAATTCCTCCACGGTGGCCGCCGGGCCGCGCTTCAGCAGCACCGGCTTGTTCAGTTCACCGAGCTTTCTGAGCAGGTTGAAATTCTGCATGTTGCGGGCGCCCACCTGGACAATATCGGCGTAGCGGGCCAGCAGGGGGATCTGGGTGACGTCCATGACTTCGCTGACCACCAGGAGGCCATGACGGTCGGCGGCCGCGCGAAGCAGCTTCAGCCCCTGCTCACCAAGACCCTGGAAACTGTACGGGGAGGTGCGGGGCTTGAAGGCGCCGCCCCGGATCACGCTGGCGCCGGCGCGAGCGACCGCCTCGGCGGTGCGCTCCACCTGTTCCTCACTCTCCACGCTGCACGGGCCGGCCATGATGACCACTCTTTCGCCGCCGACTTCAACGTTGCCGACCCGCACCACCGTGCCGCCGGGCCGGAAGTGGCGGCTGGCGAGCTTGTAGGGCGATACGATGCGGTGGCATTCCTTGACCCCCTCCATCACCTCGAAGTCGGCGGGAGTGACGTCCTCGACCGGTCCGACGCCGCCCAGCACCGTGTGGAGAACACCGGTAGAACGATGCACGGTGAAGCCCAGTGAGACCATTCGATCGATCACTGCCTGAATCTGGGGCTCGGTGGCGCCCTCCTGCATTACCACTAGCATTGCGTTCCGTTCCTCTCTATCACCTCAGGCGAGCGGAGACCGGTTTTCGCGGCCGGCGCTGCGCTCAGCCGCCGGGCGCGGGTTTCTTTTTCCGGTTCTTGCGGTTCATGTGCTGCAAGGTCCGCATTTCGTCAACGATGCGCTCGAACAGCCGCCGGAGGGCTTCCGGGGGAAGGGGTCCGGAGTTGTTCTCAACAATGTTGCGATAAACCTGATCTTCGCGCTTAGGCTCGTAGACCGGCATGTCGAGCTCCTCCTTGACGCGCCCGAGCTTTTCCACGATCCGGGTGCGCTGGTTGAGCAGCGCCACCAGCTTACGGTCCAGCTCGTCGATCTGGTCCCGGTATGTCCTGACGATCTTCAGTCCGGCTTCCCTGTCCATGGCTTGTTCGGCAACGCACGGCTCAGCCGCCGGGCGAGGTTTTCGAGTCTGGTTTCCAGCGCCGGCTTGCCCGCGTTGCGCTCCACGATTCGCACGAACGCGCTACCCACTACGACGCCGTCAGCCAGGGCACCCACGGCGGCGGCGTGTTCCGGTTTCGAGATTCCGAATCCCACGGCCAGCGGCAGCGTGGTGATCTGTCGCATGGAGGCCACCAGCGGCTCAACGGCCTGGGACAGCGATGCCTGCTCGCCGGTCACACCGGTGCGGGATACCAGGTAGACGAAGCCGCTGGAGTGTCTGGCCACCAGTTCCAGGCGGCGGGGAGTGCTGGTGGGAGCCGCCAGGAAAACAGTGTCGAGGCTGCGGGCGTGCATGATCTGGACGTACTGGTCGGCTTCCTCGACGCTCAAGTCGGTCAGCAGGCAGCCGTCGATACCCTGCGCGGCGGCGTCGTCGGCGAGTCTCTGCAACCCGTAACGCAACGCCGGGTTCAGGTAAGTGAACAGAAGAACGGGGATTTCCGAGTTGCGGCGGATGGCGCGCGCCGCTTCTAGCACGCCGCGCAGGGTGGTTCCCGAGCGCAGGGCGCGTTCCGAGGCCCGCTGAATGACGGGGCCGTCGGCCACGGGGTCGGAGAACGGCACGCCGAGCTCGATCAGATCGGCGCCGCCACGCTCGAGCGCCGCCACCAGCGCCGGGGTCTGCTCCAGACTCGGATCGCCGGCGGTGAGGTAGGCGATCAGGGCGGGACGGCCTTGGCTCCGCAACCGGTCGAACATTCTTGCAATCCTACTCACCGGCGCCCTCCTGGTCCAGTTCCGGGAAGTTTTCGCGGTAGATGTCCATGTCCTTGTCGCCGCGGCCGGACAGGTTGATGAGGAACAGCTCACCGCCGGCCTCCGGGGCGCGCCGAATGGCCTCGGCTACGGCGTGTGCCGACTCGAGCGCCGGAATAATGCCCTCGGTGGTGGAAAGCACGCGGGCTGCCTCGAGGGCTTCGCTGTCCCGCACTGAAAGATACTCGGCGCGGCCCCGGTCGTGGAGCCAGGCGTGTTCCGGGCCGACGGTGGCGTAGTCGAGTCCCGCCGAGACGGAGTGCGTCCGGGCGATCTGTCCGTCGGCGTCCTGCAGCAAGTAGCTGTAAGTGCCATGGAGGACTCCCGGCGTCCCGCCGGCGAATCGCGCCGCGTGGCGTCCCAGCGCCGGGCCGGTGCCGCCGGCTTCCACGCCGACGAGCCGGACGCTCTCATCTTCCAGGAAGGCATGGAAGATGCCGATGGCATTGCTGCCGCCGCCCACACAGGCAAAGATGGTGTCCGGCAGTGTCTCCTCCCGCTCCAGGATCTGCCGGCGGGCCTCGTCACCAATCACCCGCTGGAAATCCCGGACGATCATGGGATAGGGATGGGCGCCGAGGGCCGAGCCGAGCAAGTAATGCGTGGAGGAAACGTTGGTCACCCAGTCGCGCATCGCTTCGCTGATGGCGTCCTTTAGTGTCCGGCTGCCCGCGTCGACGCCCACCACCCTGGCGCCGAGCAACCGCATGCGGAAGACGTTGAGGCGTTGCCGCCGCATGTCTTCGGTGCCCATGTAGACGACGCATTCCATGCCGAACAAGGCACAGACGGTGGCCGTGGCCACGCCGTGCTGGCCGGCGCCGGTCTCGGCGATGATCCGCTGCTTGCCCATTCTTCGGGCCAGCAGCGCCTGGCCGAGACAGTTGTTGATCTTGTGGGCGCCGGTGTGCAGCAGGTCCTCCCGCTTGAGATAGATGCGGGCGCCGCCGAGCGCGTCCGAGAGGCGGCTGGCATAGTACAACGGCGTCGGCCTGCCGGCGTAATCGCGCAGCAGATCGCGGAGTTCCGCCTGGAACTTGGGATCGGAGCGCGCCTCCAGGTAGGCGTTCTCCAGTTCTTCGAGCGGGGCCATCAGAATCTCGGGGACGAACCGCCCGCCGTAAGGTCCGAAGTGGCCCCGGGGATCCGGTTGGGTGATCATAACGGCTCCTGCGGCTCGTGGCCGGCCTCACCCGGCTCACCGGCGGCAGCGAAGGCCGCCTGAATAAAGGCCGCCACCCTGGCATGGTCCTTTTTGCCCGGCGCAGTCTCCAGGCGCGAACAGGCGTCCACGCCCCACGGACGCGCCGCGCGGATGGCTGCCGCGACGTTGCCGGCGTCGAGTCCTCCGGCCAGGATGATCCGGCCGGGCAGGGCGGCGACCCGCCGCCAGTCGAAGGTGCGGCCCGTTCCCCCGTAGGCGTCGCCGGCGGCGGGTGTGTCTATCAGGAACGCCTCGGCGGCCCAGCGTTCCAATTGCGTGGAATCCAGGGTCACCTCGGCCGGCAATGCCTTCCAGACGCGAAGACCTTGGGGCAGGGGTGTTTCCCCATGCAGTTGCACCACGTCCAGCGAGATTCGCCGGGCCACCTCGACTACCTTGTCCGGCGGCTCATTGACGAAGACCCCCACCTTCCACACCCGCGGCGGCAGGGCGGAGAACAGCCCGGCGGCGTGCTCCGGGGTGATGTAGCGAGGGCTTTTCGGATAGAAGATGAAGCCCAGCGCCGAAGCACCGGCGGCGGCCGCGGCGGCCGCGTCTTCCTGGTTGGTGATTCCGCAGACCTTGACCATCATGGCAACAGCGCGCGAAGCGCCCCCGCCGGATCAGCCGCCTTCACGAGCCACTCGCCCACCAGAAACCCGTGATAGCCGGCATCACCGAGCTTGCGGATGTCGTCCGCAGAACCGATGCCGCTCTCGCTCACCCGGACCACATTTTCCGGGATGCGGCCGGCGAGCCGGAGCGAAGTTTCGAGCTTCACCTCGAACGTATGCAGGTCGCGATTGTTCACCCCGATGATGTCGGCGCCTGCCTCCAGCGCCAGATCGAGTTCCCGTTCCTGATGCACCTCGACCAGGGCCGCCATCCGGTAGGATGCGGCCAGCTTCCGGTACCGGACAAGCTCGTCGCGGGTGAGGATGGCAGCGATGAGCAGGATGGCGTCGGCGCCGTGGGCGGCGGCCTCGATCACGTGGCAGGAATCGGTAGTGAAATCCTTGCGCAGAGCGGGGAGGTGAACCGCGTCCCGGGCGGCGGCCAGATCCGCCAGGCTGCCCTGGAAGAAGCGTTCCTCGGTGAGCACCGATAAGGCCGCCGCGCCTCCGGCCTCATACGCTCTGGCCAACGACGCTGGGCGGAAGTCGGGGGCCAGCAGCCCCTTGCTGGGTGAAGCCTTCTTGATTTCAGCGACGATCGCCGGCCGTCGTCCGAGCAAGGCGGCCCGGAAGTCCCGCCGGCCCGGCATCTGCAGCGCAGCTTTCCGTTCCAGTTCCGGCTGCTGGAGACGCAGTTGCTCGAGGCCGGCTCGTTTGTGTTCGACAATACGGGACAGTATGTCCGGAACAGCGCCAATCATCTGGAAGTACTTCATCGTAACATGGCCACGGCGGAGGCACGGCGGTCCTCCGGGTGAGCGTGTTTCGCGGTGAGCAGAGCCCACGCCGTGGTTCAGGCCGCTGGCCGGCCCCCCTGGAGTCATCGCACAACGCGGTGCGTGCCCTCCAGCGCGTTCAGGGCGTGGTTGGCCACGCGGACCACATACTTGTTTTGCTTGTCTTTGAGAGCCTGGTGGAGCGCTGGGATGGCCGGCCGCGCCCTGGCGCCGAGTTCATCCAGCACGATAGCGGCGTTCAAGCGCACCCACTCCTGTTCGCTGGCCAGTTCCCGCTCCAGCACCGGCAAGGCCTCCTTCAGCCGGTCCATCCGGCACAGCGCCCGGGCGGCGGCGATGCGGACGACCGGCGAGGAGTCCCGCAGAGCCTGTTTCAGCGCGCCCGCGGCGCGGGAAGCTTTCCCGGCGAGGTTTCCCAGGCCGATGGCGGCCCAGTACCGCAGCGCGGCTTCGGGATCCGAGAGGAGCTTTTCCAGCTTCGGAAGCGCCGATGGCCCCTGTCCGGCCAGGTCGGCCGCGGCCCTCAAGCGCCGCGGCAGATCACGCGTGCCCGGCTGGCGCAGAATCGCGTAGCGGCTGCCGAGCTTCTTCTCCCGTTCCACCAGCTCCGGTTCGGGAATCAGTCCCACGTCCCTGGTCTCCTCCATCCACTGCTGGTGGGCTGCCCGGAGGCGTTCGAGCGTCGCCCGGTGTTCCGGCGAGGCGGCCAGGTTGTGGATTTCATACGGGTCCTTCTGGGTGTCGTAGAGCTCCTCGACGGGCTTGTGATCCGCCATAAACTGCTCAGCGGCCTGAGGGAGCTTCCCGGCTTGGTGGAGCCGGCGCAGCTCTTTCATGGTGGTGCCTTTCTCCGGCGTGTTCATGTACTGGTAGTACGGTTTGTAATTCTCGTAATTGCGGATGTAACGCCAGCGCTGATCGCGGACTGTCCGGATGATGTCGTAGCGTTCGTCCATGCGGTCCCGGGCGCCGTACACGTAGCGGCGTGGGGGCGGCAGCCGTGGTCCCAGGAACGGGCGGCCCTGCATGTACTCCGGCACGGGGAGGCCGGCCAGGTTCAGCACCGTGGGGCCAAGGTCGATAAAGCTGACCAGCTCATCGCTTACTGTTCCGGGCCTGGCCTGGCCCTCCGCCCGCAACTTTTCCGGAATCCGGACCACCAGCGGCACGTGTGTGCCGGAATCATACAGCCAGCGCTTGGCCCGCGGCAGACCTACGCCGTGATCGGACCAGAAGAAGACGATGGTGTCTTCAGCCAGTCCGGCCTGTTCGAGTTCATGCAGATGGTCCCCGGCCAGGTAGTCCATCGCGGTAATCAGTTCGTAGTAGTTGGCCAGGTCGCGGCGCACCACCGGCGTATCCGGGTAGTACGGGGGCACGGTGAGGGCGGCGGGATCCTGGCGCTGGTCCGGCGTGAGGCGAGCGACCAGCTTTTCATGCTCCGGGCCGCGGGGCAGAATCCGGCTCTCGTGGGTCACGGTGAGGTTGAAGACCGCGAAGAAGGGCTGGCCGGGCTTCCGGTTGCGCCAATGGGCTTTCCGGCTGGATTCGTCCCAGGTCCCCGGCGGGGTGTTGAAATTGTAGTCTTGCTTGGAGTTGTTGGTGCAATAGTAACCCGCCCGGCGCAGATACTGAGGGAAAGGTTTCACGAACTCCGGGAGCATCGCCCGGCACCGCATGTGCACGGAGCCGAGCGTGGAGGGGTACATCCCGGTAATGATGCCGGAGCGGCTTGGGGCGCACACGCCCGCCACCGTGAAGGCCCGCGTGTAGCGCACACCCTGGCGAGCGAGCCGGTCAATATTCGGGGAATGGGCGTGGGGGTCACCGTAGCAGCCGAGATTCGGGTTGATGTCCTCGCACGAAATCCACAGAATATTCGGGCGAACGGCCGCGATGGCGGGCACTGTAGTTGCGGCGCCCACGGCCAGCCCCAGCGCCTGGCGTCTGGTGTAAACAGCCAATGATTGCCTCCTGGGGAATGGACTTTCCTTCATATCCTACCAGGAGGGAGGATGTTCTCATTCCAGGGCGTTGACCCTGTCGGTCATCGAGTCCTTGAGCGTTACCAGATCGTCGCCGTCCAACTGGACCGGCTTTGGCAACTCCTTGATGATCTCCTCCGGTTTTTCCGGCGAGGCTGGATTGGTGACCGAGAAGCCGAAGCTGTCGGCCAGCCGGCAGGTAACATGGATCAAGCGGAGCAGGTCCGAGGAATGATCGCTGGGGGGACGGTGGTGGTCGCCGATCACCTGGACCAGTTCCTCGGGGAAGTCCCAGCCTTCGGCCAGCCAGGAGCCGGCTTCGCAATGGTCGATGTCGAACAGGTCACGCTCGCTTTGGAGCATGCTGAAATGGTTCTCTATCACCACGGAGAGCAGATTCGCGTATGACTGGGGGTACTTGACGAGCAGGGCCAAGCGTCCCACGTCGTGGAGCAGCCCGGCCGTGTATGCCTGGTCGGGCCGGAGGCCGCACGCCTCGGCGAACTCTTCGCCCAGGAGGGCGCAGCCCAGGCTGTGGCGCCAGCAGTGCCGGAGCACGGCCACGCGCAGGGAAGTTTTCAGATAGCTGCCCAACCCCAGCGTCATGGCGAGCGTCTTGACGCGCTCCAGGCCCAGCATTGTCACGGCGTGCTCTATGCTCGACACCTGCGAGCGGAGTCCGAACAACGCGGAGTTGGCCCGGCGGAGCAGTTCCGAAGCCAGCGAAGCATCGGAGCGGATCAGCTCGGTCAGCCGGCGCGCTTCTACATCGTCGCCGGCGGTGGAAAACAACTGCAGCACTTTAGTCGTAATCCAGGGAAACGGGGGCAAATCCCGGAGCGCCCAGGGCTCCGTGACGGGGGCGCTTTCTTCAAGCAGGGTGTTCATTGGAGTCTCTCCGTTCGTTCGCCTTATCGGCCGGGGTGGAGGAATTTTTACCGGAAGGAGACGGGGCCAATGATCCGGGGGGGCAGATACCTGGCGGCAGAGCCGGGAAATGCTGCTGGAGTGCGGCCGGCCGGGCTCCACCAGCCGATGGGAGGGTTGGATGGCAGAGCAGCCGTGCCGGGCGGCGAACCTCCAGACACGGTTGCCGGACCGACCCGCCAACCCGGTGAACAAAAGACGAAGAGAACAGGTCGAGTGTCTAGATAACGCCTTATGATCGCAATTGTTCTATAATTGTAAGGAGTTGGGGGGTTGGCGAATCGCTTGTCTCCGGCGGGACGAGGAAGACACAGCAGTAGGGAAGCCGACCCTGGGGAATGGAGTACCCCCCCGGCGGGGGCGGGAGAGTGAGCGATTCATGCCGGCTTGTGCATATGCAGATTACTTCTTGACAGGGCTGACGCCATGTACCTCGATGATTCCCGTGACACAGTTAGCACGCATGCTCGACCCCAAGCGGGCCGGTTGACCAAGACAATCAGCGAACCACATCACCCTCTGGAAGACATCCTTTCGCGACCTTATGTTCGACAACTGTTTCGGCTGCTGACCCACTGCAACCGGGAAGGCAAGCCGTTGTTCGAGCGGATCTGCGAGAACTACGATAACGATTCCCTGACCGGCCTGAAGCGGCTGAAGTGGGCGCTTCCCAGCAAGCTCATCGACGTTTTCCTGCGCAGGTACCGGTTGGACAAGGAGTTGATGAAACAGAAGCTGTTTCATCATCACCCGACGGTCCGTTCGCTGGCCCTGACGGCCAGGAGCATCGCCCGGTACGGGTTGACGAAACCGCAACGTTACACGGCGCCGTTGTTTACGGTTTGGAATATCACCCAGCGGTG
>CAZXVW010000098.1:12524-15999 GCA_964644025.1 uncultured Solibacteraceae bacterium
CGAGAACATGCAGCGCCTGATCGAATGCGGGGTCAAGTACGTCGAAGTTTCCATCGACAGCAACGACCCGGCCGAGCACGATCGCTTCCGCGGACGGCCTGGGGCCTGGGAGCGCGCCATCCAGGGTATCAGGAACTCCGTGGCGGCAGGGATGCGCACCGGCCTGGCTACCTGCTTCACCCGGAATACGGTGGAGCGGGTGGACGCGATGGTGGCGCTGGCCAAGAGCCTGGGCTGTGCGACCTTCTCGCATTTCAACTTCATTCCGGTAGGCCGGGGCAAAGACCACGCCAACGAGGATCTGACGCCGGACCAGCGGGAGTTCCTGATGAAGAAACTGGTCGACTACCTGCAAGAGGGAGAGATCAACGTCATCTCCACCGCGCCGCAATTCGGTCGCTCCTGCGTGATTTACGGTCCCAAGGACGGCTTGTTCGCCACCGGGCACGTCGGCCGGGGCGGCGGGACGAAGACCAGAGTTTTGGCGCGTTACATCGGCGGTTGCGGGGCCGGCCGCTGCTACTGCTGCATTCAGCCGAACGGCGACGTTACCCCTTGCGTTTACATCTCCACCGAGGTGGTGGGCAACCTCCGGCGGCAGAGCCTGGCCGAGATCTGGGACCACGAACTTTTCCGGACTTTGCAAGACCGCGAAGACCGGGGCGATCATTGCGGCGTCTGCGACTACCGCGTCTACTGCGGCGGATGCCGCGCCCGGGCGCTGGCCTACACCGGCGACATCACCGCCGGGGACCCGGGCTGCGTGTACAACCGGCGCGAGTGGGAAGAGATCACGGCCGAGGCCCAGCGGGACCAGCAGTTGAGCGTGGTCTGAGGAGCAGGTTGCGCGGGCGGCCGGTCCCGCCGCTGCTCAGGCAAACTCCAGGCTCACCATCTGGTGGCCTTCCACCTTCGGCACGGTGAACTCGACCCGGCCATCCCTCGTTTGAAACGGAACGCGGTTGCCTTGCGGCGCCAGCTTGACCGCTCCGACAGCGCGCGGGGCGGCCACCGAGACCGCCACGTTGAAAATCGGGATCACGTCCTCGATCACGTCGAAGTCCTGGCCCCGGCGCTCGGGGATGTAGTGCAGCAGGTGGAGGACCCAGCGGTTCTCGGCCGGCTGGTGATTCAGCGCGGTCAGGGTGGTCGAGGGCGCCTGGACGCGCACGAGCGGCTCCGGCAGCAGCATGCCGATGGCGTTGGCGACGAGCTGTTTGACCCAGAGCGGCGCGTTCTTGCGGTACTGGGTGAAAACGGGGTGCATGAAATAGATGGCCCGCCCGTGGCGCACCACGCCCGGGTAGCCGTAGTTGCCCGAGGACGGCGTATGGCGGTGGGAGCAGAAATGCTCCCAGGTGCGGTTGAAGTAAGGGACGATCACCGGCGCCAGCTCCTCGCTGCCGGGCCGCAGCTCGACCTGTTTACCCTTCAGGTACATGACGTGTTCGGCCGGCGGCAGGCCCTTGCCGATGGCGCCCTTGGGGACGATGAAATCCGGGCTGTAAGGAGCGTCGCCTTTCAATCGCACCCCAAGCGAGCGAAGGGCGAAATCGCTCTTGTCCGGCTTCAGGCCGCTTTCAAAGGAGGCCAGCAGCGCCCCGCCACCGGCCACGAACTTCTCGATTTTCGCCGCCAGGGCTGGCGAGACGGGAATCTCGTCCGGCAACACCAGCAGCTTGTAGCCGGAAAAGTCGCTCTGGGAATCGAGGATGTCGAACTGGTACGCCAGTTCCTGAAACATCCGGGTGACGCCGTGAGCGGCCGCCGGGATGTTCCGGGAGGAGCCGCCGAGAAACTCCTCCGGCGTCAGCACGCCGATCTCGACCACCGGCCGGGCGCCGGCGCACCAGGGTTCCTTCTTTTCCACTTCAGCATAGACGCTGCCGATCAGGTCGTAGGCCGCCTGGTCCATCTTTCCCACCGGGTGTAGCTGGTCGCCCACCGAGCACTTGGCCCCGAGCGCGAGCATCTGGAAACATTCGAACTGGAGCGCCGGCTGGTTCTTGTAAGAGTGGAAGTCGCCCCAGGAGGTGTGGAACTTGCCGGTCATGCCCATGCTGTCCAGCCCCAGCGTCCGCGTGTAGCGGACCTTGAGCGGGAAGTCGAGATATCCCCAGCCGCCGCTGGGCAGCGACTCCAGCTCCCAATGGGTGTAGGCGTCCGCGACGGCCCGGTGCCGCGGGCCGATGTGGCCGGCGTTGTAAAAGATGGTGCAATCCTTGTTGAGCCGGCGGATGAAGCGGGTCATTTCGAGCTGGAATTCGTTGATGGTCTGGAGGGCGAAACGGGCCCGGTCGTCCGGGTCGGCGGGATTCAATCCGGCTTTCTCCATCAGCGCAACGCACCGGACGCAGGCGCAAGGCTGCGGCGTGACGATGTCCAGGAACAGCCCGTCCACCGGCAGGAGTTCGAGCACCTCTTGGATGTGTTCTTTTAAGAAATCGCGGTACGGGGAGTTGACGCAGAGCTTGCGGTAGAAACCGGGTTCGAAGGTACCGCCCCGCTGCGGAGCGCCGTGTTCATCGCGGGTGAGCCATTCCGGGTGCTCCTTGCTGGTGTAGTAATCCCACTGGATGGTGATGTAGATGGGCACGCGGATGCCGCGCCGGTGGCATGCCTCGATCTGCTCCTCCAGCAGGTTGCGTTTCAGGTGCGGGTGGCGGCGCTCGGGGAACTTCTTCGTGTTGTAATACATCCAGCCGTGGTGGCCGCGCGCGAAGCAGGTAATCGAGTTGACGTGCGCCCGCCGCAGCGTGGCGGCGAACTCCTCCGGGTCAAACTGGGAGGCAATGTCCTCGATGTGTTCGCTGGTGTGAAAATCCAGATGCACCTGGCGGAAGCGCAGCTCGGGCGCTCCGGGCCGCCTCCCCGTTTGCGCCAGGGCCAGGCCCGAGGCGCGGACCGCTGCCGGCCCCACCAGCGCCAGCTTCATGAAATCCCGCCGGTCAAACTCAGCTTCTTGCATAGGATCGCCTCCAGTTTCCGGTGAATTAGGCTCCATACAGGTTGCCGTAACATGATAGCGCATGCCCTCGTGTGGCCTCCGGTGAGGTGGCCGCCGGGTTCTTCGTGGCGGTGGCGCACGGCGCGCCGCCTGCCCCGGGGGGAACGGTTGCCGGGCGCTGGCGGCGGCCAACGCGGGATTGCTATACTACGAATTGTCCGGCGGCGCTATCGTCTAAGGGTTAGGACGGAGCCCTCTCAAGGCTCAAATACGGGTTCGAATCCCGTTAGCGCCACCAAGCCTGCAACGCCTTAGCCCAAGATTGTTGCCATTTGTTGCCACGCCGTCGACGCCCAGGAGCCAGCCAGTGGCCGCCCTATAGAGGGTGTCGCTTCCGATCATCCCACCGGCTTCTCGGTCGTGCGCACGCGCGGCCGCTGGATCGGCACCTTCTGCCCCATCACCACGCAATCTCCCCGCTCGCTGCCCCAACGGTTGGCCGTGCGATCCTTCCGCGGTTGCGGACCC
>CAZXVW010000099.1:0-15964 GCA_964644025.1 uncultured Solibacteraceae bacterium
CCGCCTCTTGCTGCGCCATCAGTTGCAGCATCACGGCGAATTACTACTTCACTGAAATGGGAGGCTGGCACACCCGGTGTACAGGCCCTCGGCTCGCTTCCGCCGTCTCTTTTCTGCTTCGGTACCTGTCGAGGCTTGTACTATTCCTATGGGAAATATTCAGTGATACAATAACTCCTTCGTCGGAGACTATATTTAGGGTGCTGGAGCCCGCCTGGCCTCGGCGCCGGGCAACGCGTGCCCTTCGAAATGACACCTGAACCCATCACCAGGAGTCACACCGCCGGTAGATTTGGGTGGGATGCCGGGTCGCGCCCCGATCCCGGCCCCATGCTCGACGCAATCGCTGGATCCGCGGCGCGATGGTTCTCGGTTCCGCGGGCCCTGATTCTGCTCGACGCCAACCGGCTGGACGGGTTGCGCTGCTCCTACGGGGTTCTGGACGGCTGGACCGAACGCGAAGCGGCCATCTGCTACCACAGTTTCGCCCCTCCGGAAACCTGCGTCGTAGAGAATCTGGCGCAAGACGCCCGATTTTCCGGACATCCCCTGGTGACCTCTCCGTCGGGGATTCGCTTCTATGCCGGCTCGCCAATTGTCGGTCCCGAGGGGGAACGGTGGGGAATCATCTGTCTCCTTGATCGCCGGCCCCGGCGTTTAGACCCCCGGCAGATTCGGATGTTGCAGGATCTGGCGGAGTTGACGGCCAGCTATCTGGTGGGATGGATCTCCTCGTGCCGGCCGCTGGAGGATCCCCTGGCCTTCGACGCCGGCGAGCGGCGCTACCGGGAGCTGTTTGAGAACACCACCGACATCGTGTTCACGCACGATCTGGTGGGACAACTCACGGCTGTCAACCGCGCCGCGGAAAAGCTCACCGGTTTCTCCCGCGAGGAGCTGCTGGAGATGAAACTCACCGATCTGGTCTCGCCGGCCTACACAGAAACCGCGCGGCAGATGATTCTCCAACAGTTCGGCGCGGGGGCCTCGCAGACCTGCCGCTTGGCCTTTCGGACGAAGGATGGCCGGCTGGTCGACGTGGAAGTGAGTGCGCACCTGTTGTTTGAGCGCGGTCGGCCGGTGGGACTGATGGGCTTTGCGCGGGAGATTACCGCCTCTGCGGAACGGCCCTCCCCTGCCGGGGGTCCCGACCAGAAACTGCGTGAGAGCGCTGGAGAACTGATGCATCTTGCCGCCCAATGGAAGCAGCTTCACCGGCTGGCCACGACCCATTACGAACGGACCGAGGACCTGTTCCGGGACTTCGTAAAGACCGGTTGTGACATTTTGCAGCTCCCGGCGGGGGTGATCGCCGAGGTGAACGGGAACCGCTGCAAGATTCGGACGGCGTATCCCAACGAGGATTTCGTTGGCTGGAAATCGGAGATAGCGCTGCCGGAGACCAGGTTCACCAGAACCGTCTCGTGGGGCCGGACGTGTGAATACCACGTACGCCGGCCGCGTCTGCGGCGTCCTATTTTTGCGCCGCGGGCGGCGGCGTCCGTCATCTGCACTCCGATTTACGTTGGCGGCAGGGTGTATGGCGTTCTCGGTTTCGCGAGCCGCCGGGCCGGGGGTCCCTCGCCTCCATGGCGCAAGGAAATCGTTGAGTTTCTGGCCAGCTCCCTCGGCGGCCGTCTCCTTGCTGAAGAATGGAGGGCGGCCAGCCGGGATAGCTTGACCGGGCTGCCGAACGCCGGGGCGGTGGAGACATCGCTGAACGAGGCGTTGCGAACAGCGCGCAGCGAGGCAGCTCCGGTGGCCATCGTCCTGATGGACGTTGATTTGTTCCAGGGGGTGAATGCGCGGTTCGGGCACGCTGTCGGTGATACCGTTCTGCGGGGCATCGCCCGGCGCCTCAACGGATGCCTGCGTGACGGGGATGTGCTGGGACGCTTGGGGGCCGACCGGTTCCTGGCCGTCCTGAATAACCTATCCGGTGCTGAGGAAGCTGAGCGAATCGCCCTTACGATGGTCGAGGTGGTCCGCAAACCGTTCGTGGTCCAAGGAAAGCGAGTAGCCGTATCGCTGAGCGCCGGCGTCAGCCTGTTTCCCCGCGACGGCCGCTCTGTTAGAACTCTTCTGGGGAACGCGGATGTGGCGCTGCGCATCGCCAAGCAACGCGGAAGGAACGGGTTGGAGATCTTTACGCCCGGGGCCCGGCCGGAGCAGCTCGGGCGAATCCAGATAGTGAAGGAGCTGCACGAAGCGCTCGAAAACGGGCAATTTCGCTTACGCTTCCAGCCGGAGTTCCGGCTCGATGGCACGCTGGATGGCCTGGAAGTCCTGCTGGCGTGGCGTCATCCGCAGCTCGGGTTGATTCCTGCTGGCCGGTTCATTCCGCTGGCCGAGGACAGCGGGATCATCGTTCCCCTCGGGGCCTGGGTCTTGAGTGAGGCGTGCCGTCAATGCGCAAGCTGGAGAGCGGCCGGCCATGCGCCCGTGAGGATCGCGGTCAACATTTCCACGCTCCAGATCGAAAGGCCTGATTTCCTCGAGCTGGTTTCCCAACTCTTGTCCGATTACGACCTGCCGGCGGAGACGCTGGAGCTGGAGATCACCGAAAGCGCGGTGATGCGCGATGTCACCGAATCGATTCGCGCTATGAACCGCCTGCGGGAGCTGGGAGTCAGTCTGGCGATCGATGACTTCGGTACGGGCTATTCCTCGCTCAGCTACCTCAGCCGGCTGCCCGTCAATGCCGTCAAGATTGACCAGTCGTTTCTTCAGCAGGCACACCCGCCCGAGTCCGCCTTGCCCATCATCGAGGCCATCGTGGCACTGGCGCACAACCTCGGCCTGGCGGTGGTTGGTGAAGGCGTCGAAAAAGCAAGCCAGTTCGACGTGCTCCGAAAGGCCGGCTGTGACCGCGTCCAGGGCTACCTTTTCAGCCGGGAGTTAACTCCGGCGGCCGCCACCCGGCTGCTGGAACGGTCCGAAGTGCCGTTCTTCTCGAGCCTCCCCAACCGCACCCGGTAACGGGCCTCCTCATCCGGGGGGCGGTGCGGCCCGCGGCGCCTACTCCGCGTAACTAATCTCAATCCCGCGAGCCCGATAGGCCGCGTAGGCCATCGCCAGCCCGGACACCAGGAGGAGCCCGGGGATCGCGAGCCAGGCCGGGACGGGGTCGGCTTCCTGCACCAGCAACGACGCCACCGGACCCCGCACGGGAACATCCACCGGGCACAGCGATTTCAAATAGAAGATGACGCTCACCTTCTTCAGCAGAGGCGGAAGGAAAGCGTTGGCCGCTTCCCACACCATCACCACCGCCGCCGGCATCATCGGGTTTCGAAATACGAGGCCCATCACGGTGAAAACCGCACCGTAACCAATGCAGGCCAGCACTGTCACGCCAGCGTAAGAGACCAGGTGCGCCATACCCGGCCCCTCGTAGAAGAACTCCTCGAACTGCGGCCCGAAGTGCAGGAACATCATGACGTAGGCCAGCACCACGCTTCCCGCGTACAGGACCGTGGCGGCGATCAGCCCGGAGAAATACTTCCCGGCGGCCAGCACTTCCCGCCGCAGCGGCACCAGGAAGTAGTAATGGAGCGTCCGGTTGAGCACTTCGCCCCGAAACAGGTTAGTGAACAGGATGGCGCACCCGAAGAACAGAAACATGCGCAGGTAGCCGAGCTGGAACACGCCGGCAAACACCCGCGAGTCCTGCGCCAGAGTGTGGTTCGCGCCCCCGCGGTAGAAGGCCACCAGCGAGTGGCCTGCTGTTAAGATCACCGGCGCCAGCGCCGCCAGGTAGATCCACCAGGATCGGCGGCTCAAGAAGTTCTTCTTCCACTCGATCCGCAGGATGGCCCGCAGTTGCGTCCACCAGAGCCTCCACGGAAGCGACCTCAGTTGCGCAATCCTCATCCGGCGCCCCCTTCCGCCGCTCCGATCAGGTATTGATACACCGAGTGCACGTCCTCGTCGGCCGGAGCGACTCTTTCGACCTCCAGGGCGGTAGCGAGCACGAGGCGGTTCAGGAGCAGGTAGAAGCGGTCCGCATCGCGCGTCCGCGCGAACAGCCCCTTCCCGTCGTCATGGAGCTTCACTTCCACGATGTGATCTTCCCGGAACAGCAGCGACGCGAGTTCGGCGGGCCGGTTGCACCGTACCAGGATCTGCACCGGCTGATCGGTGACCTCGTTGCGCACCCCCTGGATTTGCCCTTCAGCGACCACGTACCCGTTGCTGAGCAGGATCACCTGGTCCGAGATACGGTCCACTTCGTGGAGGATATGGCTGGAGACAATCACGTGCTTACCTTGCTCGCCAAGGCTCCGGAACAGGGCGAGCGCTTCGGCGCGCGCCATCGGATCCAGCCCGTTGAGCGGCTCATCGAGAACGAGCACGCTGGGGTCGTGCGCCAGCGCCTGGGCCAGTTTGATCCGTTGCCGCATCCCCTTGCTGTAGCCGGCCACCTTGCGCTGGGCAGCCTCCGTCAGGCCGGCCCGCTCCAGTGCACGCCACGCCAGCCGGTCTGCCTCGGCCTGAGACCTGGCCTGGAGACGGAGGAACGAGTACAGAAACTGGTAGCCCGTCATCCCCTTCGGGAAGGAGTCGTACTGGGTGCAGTAGCCCACCAGGCGAAACAGTTTCTCAGGGCGGTCCGGCGGGATGCCCAGAACGCGGATTGCGCCGCGGGTGGGCCGAATCAGCCCCGTCATCAGGTTCATCAGGGTCGTCTTGCCGGAGCCGTTTGGGCCCACCAGACTCGTGATGCCGGCCGGGATGGAGAGATTCACCCGGTTGACGCCGAGCACCTCGCCGTAAAACCGGCTCACGTTGTCGAACGTGATCTGCGAGCTGCTCACTGGACCACCTCGACGCCCCGGACCTTCTTGCCCAGCAGCCACAGACACAGCAGGCATATTCCGATGAGCGCCGCCCACGCCGTCCAGATCGGGATCTCCTCGCCGCTCTGCACGCGGAAAAAGACCGCCCCCGCGCCCCGTTTCATCGGCTCTTCAAACAGCCACACCCAGACCGTTCCGATCAGGTGGCTGAGGTTGATCAAGTGACCCCACTTCGTCCCCAGGATCGCATTGATCGCCGCAGCGAACCCGGTCCCGACAAAGAAAACCACGAACAGCAGTCCGCCGGCCACCGGCTTCCATTTCACCCACGCTGAAAGCGCCAGGCTCAGCAGCGAGAGAATGAGGATCCAGATCCAGGAGCCCAAAAACAGCCCCCCGCCGATGCGGAGATTGGCCGCCAGCCACCCGGCTCCCTCCAGGTAGCCCTGCAAGAGAAACAACAGCAGCCCCGGAACCCACGTCATTGCCGATAGCAGGATCAGTAACACGCTCATCTTTCCCAGCACATACTCGCTGCGTTCGAACGGCCGCGCCAGATACAGCGGCAGAGCGTTGTTGGCCAGGTCCGGCGAGACCAGCCCGGGACCCACGAACGCAGCCAGGAAAAACCCCAGCATGCTCTGAAATCCCAGGAAGAACAGGAAGAATTTCGCATCGATCGCGACAATCTGGTCCGCCCGGAGGTTCATGATCCCCAGGGCGCTGAAGTTATGGTGCAGGTAGATGATGAGCGCGCAGGCGATGGGCATGATCAGCGCGCCGAGGAAGAAGCTGGTGAAAAAGCGGGAACGGCGCATCTCCTCGAACTGGTACCGCGGCAGAATCAAGAACCGCGACGCGGCCGGTGTCAGTGGTCCGTCATACGGCCGGTAGATCTTCTTATAAACGGCCATCGGCGCCTCCCATGGCTTTCAGGAAGATGTCTTCCAGTGAGTCCCGCTTGTAGTTCAGCCGGATGAGGCGGACGTTCTGCTCCGCCGCGATCTTGTACAGGTCCCGGACCTCGACCCCGCCGGGCAAGACCACCTTGACCCGCCCGTTCCGCGACCATGCCGCCTCGCAGCCGAGCCGTTCCAGCGCCTCGCGGAAGGCGGCGCCGGCCCCTCGCGTCTCCAACTCGAGGAACCTGCGATTCGTTCGCCGTTCCTTTTCCAGGTCGCAGAAAGCCGCAATCCGCCCCTCTTTCAGGATGAGCACCTGGTCGCAGGTCTCCTCGACGTCCCGCAATAGGTGCGAGGAGATCAGCAGCCGCAGCTCCCCGCGGTCGCGAATCTCGCGGATCAGCTCGATCATGCGCTGGCGGGCCGGCGGGTCCAGCCCATTTGTCGGCTCGTCGAGCAGCAGCAGTTTCGGCCCGTGAGCAATCGCCTGGGCGAGCTTCGTCATCTGCTTCATGCCCGCTGAATAAGTGCCGAGATTGCGGTACCGGGCCTCGCCCAGGCCGACGTAGAAAAACGCCTCGTGGGTCCGTTCCAGGGCCTGCTCGGCGGGAAGACCGGCCAGTTCGGCCATTAATCGGACGAAGCGCACGCCGCTCATGCTGGCGATGAAGCTGTCGCTCTCTGGCATGTAACCCACCAGAGAGCGAACCTGCCGCGCCTGTTTGGCAACGTCGAGCCCGAGGATCCGGGCCGTCCCCGCCGCCGGTGGGTGAAACCCGAGCAGCGTGTTGATCAAGGTAGACTTACCGGCCCCGTTCGGCCCCAGTAGTCCGATCGCACGGCCATCAAATGAGCCGGATAACCTGCTGAGAATCGTCCGCCGTCCGAATCGGACTTCCAGCTTGTCGAGCTCGATAACGGCGGGCACCAGATTGATGATACGATTTCCGCGGGCTGCTTGTTCCCCTTTATCGAAGTCTCGCTGCAGCCAATGCAGAGCAGGCGGCGGCCTGCGCTACCCGCGGCGGACTACCGGCCGGAGGGTGCATCCCCGCCCGGCTTATTGTTGCGCCGCACCCTGGTGCCGCCCGAACAAGGCCCGCAAGCTCAGCGGCACGCGCAGCCCGAAAAGGTTGCCCGGTGTAAAGCCCAGCACCTGGGACGTGGACGCTACCGTGATCCGGTCCTCGGCCGCGTAGGCCAGCACGAGAGTCGGCTTCAGTACGCTGTCCAGTCCCTCGATCGACTGGCGCTGCTCCGGGCTGAGCAGGTCGGCCAGAGGCGCCACCGCCGGCCCGATGTTGTGGTAGGCCATCGCGGAGAAGTTGTTGTGGCCATCTCGCGGCAGCAGGGAGATAAACTCCGGCGACGTTATGAGCGTGTCTCCGCTCTCTCGGCTCTGGATGGCTTTCTCCAGCAGCGCCCGGTTCGGCGCCACCAGCAGATATCCGTCGATAAAGACGTAGTGGATCTCCGACATGGGGCCGGCTTTCGGCAGCGTCAGCGTATAGTAAGTCCGGGCGCCGGCGGCCTCCTCGGTGAGTTGCACCGGCGCGGCGCCGTGCTCGGCGGCGGCCTGGCTCACCGCATCCACGAGTTTGCCGATCGTCCACTGCAGCTTGGGGGCATTGTAGACCTCGGCTATCAGTTTCCACGAGGGCACGGGGAATACCGGGCCGTCCAGGGCAACGGCGAACTCGGTGCCAAGCGCCGCCGCCACGTCGTCACGGACGCTGAGTCCCAGTTTCGCCTCGGCCTCACTCAGTCCTTCCTTCAGTGCTGGAATCGTGGCGAGCAGGTCATCGAGTGCGGAGGCGGGTTGGCGCACCGCGGCCGCCGAAACGATACTTGCTTCTGGACTCACGAACTCCAACGCGCCGATGGGTGACGGCGCCGCGAGCCAGGAGGCGATCCCTTTCCGCGGTCCCGCAAACGTAAGCACGGCCCGCGTGTCCGGCACGCCTTGATCCTCCCGCTGCTCGACAATCACGTGCTGGACGTTGCCCAGGATCTCAGCGTCTTTCTGCCCGGCTGTGATCCGCTCCAGATCCACGCCAAACAACAGGCTGGCGCCGCCGGCGTACGCTTCGGCGATCTGGTTGTGAAATGGGGAACCGGCGAAGCCTCCCGTGGCCCTGCCCTCCATCGCTTCAGCAATCTGGCGAAGAACAGTCGCGTCCGGCGACATCGCCGCCACACCATCCCGGGCGTAGAGCAGCATCGCTTTATCCGCACCAGGGGTAATGGCGGCCGCGCTCTCAAATACATTCAGTTCGGCGTCGCCGGAGGTGCCCAGCTCCGCCTTCACAAACTCAGGAAATCCGCTCTGTTTTACTTCCGCCACGAGAGCCGGTGGGCCCAGCTTGCCGTCGGCGTCGAGCGCCGCCGTGATCACGATTTCGTCACCGAGATAGGCGCCGAACCGCCGCATCCGGTCGATAATCTCCTCCACGCTCGGACCGGACGGCTTCGCGCGCACCTGTTCTTCCCACCATTCGTGCAACACCGGGCTTTCCTGGATTCTTTGCTGGAAAACTTCGTGAGCGGCGGCCAGGGTCTCTCCGAGGTTGGGAATGGCAATGTAGAGCGCCGTGCTGGCCGGCAGGTAATTCGGTAACCGGCTGGAATAGCGGGCCGCCGGAAGATGCACCTGGCGGTTCATTGCGTCTCCGAGGACCGCCAGTTCCTTGAGCAGGGCGAGGTGCGCCGCGGCGTTCTGACTCCAGGAAACCTCCTCTTGCACGGAGACCGGCGTCATGTTGGGACTCGTCGAGTACTGCTCTCCCGGGTGCAGCACCGCCTCCCTGCCGCCTTGCGCGACCCGCACCTCACCTTCGATCACCGAAATGCGCGAGCCTTTTACCCCGCTGTTGACGCTGAACACGGTCCCGGTCACCGCCACCCGGCAATCCCGCGTGGAAACGTACAGGTGACCTGACGATCGTTTGGCTGCCTCGACGATCACGCTGCCCCGCGCCAGCCGGATGGTGACATCGCGCCGCGTCTCAGAGACCGCCACCGCGGAGCGCTCGCGCAGTTCCACCAACGAGCCGTCGCGTAGGCGCACGATGGCGCTCGCCTCCCTCGCCGCCCGAATCCACACCCCGGCCGCCAGCTCCTCGCCGGGAGCGACAGGAGTTATCTTTTCGGAAGCCACCCTGAACAAAGTGCCGTTCACCGACTGCACAACGGCCACCGGCCCCGCCGGCGGGGGCCCGAACCGGTTGAATAGTTGCCACGACGACACCCCGGCCGCGAGCATCACCGCCGCGGCCACGGCCCACTTCGGAACCCGCACGCCGCGTCTGGGTTGTCGTTGCACGGCTTCCGGTGGGGCTGACTGTTTCATGAATTCTTTGCGGCAGGCGACGCATTCATGGAGATGGTCTTTGACCAGCAGGGCCCGCTGCGGGGACAGCTTCCCGGCCCGATACTCCGGGATCAGCGCCTGGAAATCAGCGCAGCCGCGGATTGTCTCCCCGGCCTGGCTTTCGAGTTCCCCTGCGATTCGGCTCCATACCCGGTCCGCGGCGCTCTTCATGGCCGCTTGCTCGATCGGCTGGCGGCGGATCTCTTCGATTGCCTTGTCAAGATTGGCTTCCGGCTGCTTCTTGTCTGACCGCATTAGATACCTCCCAGATCCTCTTTGAACTCACGCTCGATTCGGCTGCGCGCCCGGTGAAGCGTCACCGCGACCGTGCCCGGCGACGTCTCGAGAATCTCGGCGATCTCCGCGTTCGACTTCTCTTCGAAGAACCGCAGCGCGAAGGCGGCCCCGGCCATCGGGCTGAGCCGCGCGACAGCGGCCCGGAGCCAGTCGCGGATTTCGCCGGCTGAATGAGCGCGGTCGGGAGCATGACGGGTATCGGCGGCGCCGGACGTCACCGCCTCTTCCAGGGGAACACCCTGGTTCCTTTGCCGGGATCGCACCAGGTCCAGCGCGGTATTGACGGCAGCACGATAGAGGTAGCTTTCCATCCCGGCAATGTCGCCGCTCCTGTCCCCGCCCCGTACGAGCCGCAGGAAGACCGTCTGCAGCACATCTTCGGCGTCGGTGGAGTTCCCGGTCACCCGGAAGGCGGCCCGGAACACGAGTGGGTAGTAGCGCTGGTAAATCTCTTCCGTCCACTCCATCCCGGTCCGCGGGCTCGGGAATCTCAAAGCGGCTTCCACGTCATTGCTCCTGCCTTGCTCCTTCATCATGGAGACGGCTCCCCGTGGCCGATATTAACAGCCTGTCAAAAAAATACGAACCATCCGGGATTTAGTTCCCCCGGCTGGCTCCGCCCGGCGCGGCTCTGCAGCACCGGCCACTTGATTTCGCCAGTTTCCTCTTGCGGCTTTTGCGTCTTGGCGTCAAATTCCTGTGACCGCGGTGACGCGTCCCGCCGCCCCGGGTTCGAGCCCTGCGGCCCGGCGTCTCGGCGGTCCATAATGGATCGACGTGAAAATCAGGCTCTACTACGTCGGCAAGCCCCGGGACGCACATGCGAACGCCATGGCCCGGGAATACATCAAGCGGGCGACGCGGTATGGCCGGTGCGAGATGCACGAAATCCGGCCGCAGCGCACCGACCCCTGGAAAAGACACCCCGGGGCCACCATGATCGCCCTGGACCCGGCCGGTCGCGCGGCGGACTCCGCTGAGTTGCTCCGCATGATCGAACGCGCCGAGCGCGAGGCTCGCGACCTGGTGTTTCTGGTCGGTGGCGCCGACGGGTTGCCCGCCGGTTGGGCCCGGCGGGCGGACTTGCTTCTGTCGCTGTCGCCGCTGACCTTACCCCACGAGCTGGCGCGCCTCATCCTCGCCGAGCAGATCTATCGCGCTTTCACGACGCTGCGCGGCCATCCGTACCCCCGGTGAGTACCCTTGCAAGGCGGGCGGCGGCGTTGCGGACAGGACCTTGAGCGCGCTACGGTAGACCGAGGAAGCTGTTTTCTTTTCACGATGGCTTGGTTCACACGTAAGAAGCCGAGTGTGTCGGCACAGCAGGGTGAGCGAACGGTCCGCACCGAGGGGCTGTGGCAGAAATGCCCGGGCTGTTCCCAGATTCTCTGGCGCAAGACCCTCGAGGAGAACCTGCAAGTCTGTCTGAAGTGCGGCCACCACTTCAAGATCAACGCCAGGACCCGGCTCCGGCTGCTGCTGGACGGCGAATGGGAGGAGTACGACAAGGACCTCCGCTCCCTGGATCCGCTCGAATTCACCGACGCCAAACCTTACAAGCAAAGGCTGGCGGCCATGCAGGAGAAGACGGGCCTTCCGGATGCGATTGTCTCGGCCTCCGGACAAATCAACGGCCGGCGCGTGAACGTGTGCGTGCTCGAGCTGGGTTTCATCGGCGGCAGCATGGGCTGCGTGGTCGGCGAGAAGATCGCCCGCGCCATCGAGCGGGCCATTGCGGAAAAGACCCCGCTCGTTATCGTCTCCGCCTCCGGCGGCGCCCGGATGCAGGAAGGCGCCGTCAGCCTGATGCAGATGGCCAAGATCTCCGCCGGCTTGATGCGGTTGGACGAAGCCGGGCTGCCTTACATCAGCGTCTTGACGGATCCCACCACCGGGGGAGTGACGGCCAGTTTCGCCATGCTCGGCGACCTGAACATCGCCGAACCCGGGGCGCTCATCGGCTTCGCCGGACCCCGGGTCATCGAGCAGACCATCCGCCAGAAGCTGCCCGAAGGGTTCCAGCGGAGCGAGTTTCTTCTCGAGCACGGGTTTCTCGACGCCGTGGTCGAGCGTTCCGAATTGAAGAACTTCATCTCCAAGGCCCTGGACTTCTTCTGCGGGCCGCTCGAGCGAGCCGCCGTGAACGACGGCGAAGCTTGAAGACGCTGTTTCCGGTGCGCCACCGATGATCCAACTGACTGACGCCGTCAGGCGGTTCGGTTCCCGGACCCTGTTCGAACACGCCAACTGGCTCATTGGGCCGAAGGATCGGCTCGGGCTGGTGGGAGCGAACGGCACGGGCAAGTCCACCCTGCTGAAACTCTTATGCGGCCTGGAAAGCCCCGACGCCGGTTCCGTCACCCGCGCCCGCGGCGTCACCGCCGGTTATCTTCCCCAGGAGGGCCTCACGCTGTCCGGGCGGAGCGTGTTCGCCGAATGCATGTCCGTGTTCGCCAGCCTTCAGGCCATGGAAGCCGAACTGGAAGAGCTGACGCGGAAGATGCCCGAGCTGGACCCCGCCGGCGAGCAATATCAGCAGATCGCCCGGCGTTTCCATCAGCTCGAAACCGAGTTCCGGGGCCGTGACGGCTACGCGCTTGAGGCGCGCGTCGGAACGGTACTGGCCGGACTCGGCTTTTCCAGGCGAGACTGGAACCGCCGCACCGAGGAGTTTTCCGGCGGCTGGCAGATGCGCATCGCCCTGGCCAGGCTGCTGTTGGAAAAACCGAACCTGTTGCTGCTCGACGAGCCCACCAACCACCTGGACCTGGAGGCGCGCAACTGGCTGGAGGAATACCTGGAGAGCTACCCTCACGCTTATGTCGTCGTCTCCCATGACCGCTATTTCCTGGACGTCACGGTACGCCGCATTGTCGAGATCTGGAACCACCGCTTGCATTTTTATGCCGGCAATTACAGCCAGTACGAAGTCCGGAAGAAGGAACAGCTCCGCCAGCTTCAGGCGGCCTACCGCAACCAGCAGGAGCGCATTCAGCAACTGGAAACTTTCATCCGCCGTTTCCGCTACAAGGCCTCCAAGGCCCGGCAGGTTCAGAGCCGCATCAAGGAACTGGAGCGGATGGAACGCGTCGAGGTTCCCCCCGAGGAGAAACCCATCAGCTTTTCGTTCCCGCAGCCCAAACCCAGCGGCCGCGTGGTGGCCGAGTTCGACCGGGTTTCGAAACGTTACGGCGGCCAGCTCGTATTCGACAACGTTTGTTTTCTCATCGAGCGTGGAGACCGGATCGCGCTGGTGGGCGTCAACGGCGCCGGCAAATCCACACTCATGAAACTGCTGGCCGGAGTGGAGCCGCTCACCAGCGGCACTTACCGCCTGGGTCACAATGCCGAGCCGAACTACTTCGCCCAGGACCAGTACCGGGAGCTGGACGCCGAAGCTACCCTGCTCGATGACCTGGCCTCGGTGGCCCCGCGGTGGACCCTCACCCAATTGCGCACGCTGCTGGGATGCTTTCTGTTCTCGGAAGACGATGTCTACAAGCGGATCGGCGTGCTCTCCGGCGGCGAGCGGAACCGTTACGCCTTGGCCCGGCTGCTAGTCTCCCCATCCAACTTCCTCCTGCTTGATGAACCTACTAACCACCTCGATGTGCGCGCCAAGGATGTCCTGCTCGACGCGCTGGCCAGTTACACGGGCACGGTGGTGTTCGTCTCTCACGACCGCTACTTCATCAACCAGCTTGCCAACCGGGTCTTCCACATCGGCGATGGCCGCGTGGAACTCTACACGGGAAACTACGAGGACTATCTGCGCCAGCGCGAGCGCGTGGCATCTTCAGTGCCCGAGGTCCCCGCCGCCGGCCGGGCCGAGCCCGCCCCGCTCCCTGCGCCGCCTGCCAGACCCAAGCCGGCGCGCATCAACCCGATTCGCCTCCGGAAGATGCAAGACCGCTGCGAGGCCGTCGAGGATGAAGTGGCTCGGGTCGAGGCTGCAATCGCCGAATGTGAACAGTCACTCGCTGTCTTCGAGAACGCGGAACAAACGAGGCATCTCACCGCGATGCTGGAGGAGCGCCGCAAGGAGTTGGATAAGCTGATGAGGGAGTGGGAAGAGCTCACCGACGAGATCAGCCGGTACTCAGGTTGATCTCCGCCGCGCTTTCTTCTTCCGTTTGCCTTCCCGCGTCTTCTTGGCTGCGGACTCGATCGCTTCCGCCGGGTCGCGGGGCGCCCGGAGAACCAGGAACAGAAACAACAGGAACAGCGGCCAGAGCTGGGAATACAGCCGGCCGAGCGACGTATCCAGCCGCCACTCCAGGTTGTCCGGCGTGGTCAGGTAGACGCCGCAGTAAGCCAGCAACATCCCGGCCAGCGTGATCGCCGCCAGCAGGGCGTACGGGCGAAGGCGGCGGCTGGTCTCAAAGCCCAGCGCCAGCCCAATGATAACGATCAGTACCAGCGGGTGGGAGATTCCCGAGCCGGCCTCACCCGCTTTCCGGACCAAGTAGGCAGCCACGGTGGCGTAGCGGTCCGGCTGGCGCAGAAAATCGATCGCCTGGGAAACCGTGGGCCCGGCGAACGGGCCGCCGTGAGGAGCCAGGAACAGCTTGAACGCGGCTTGCAGCAGAGCGCCCGGAAGCGCGCCGGCCAGCCATACGCGCCCCGCACTCCAAGCTGCGGCGATCCCCTCCTGGCGCCAGCAGATGGCCAGGTAGCCGGCAAAGACGATGAGCAGAAACGGAATGCCCTCGTTCTTGGTCATCGCCGCCAGCGAGGCGAAGGCTCCCGACATCGCCAGCGTCACCGTCCTCCGTCTGCCGGCGGCTTCGGCGCTGAGCAGCAGCAGCACAAACGTCCCCAGAAAATAAAGCGAGACTGGGATGTCGGCGTACTCCCAGGTGCTCTGTCGCAGAAACGACGTGTTGGCAATCATGAGCAGGCAGGCCAGCATCGCCGAGCTGGGTCCTCGCACCAGGGCCAGCGATGAGGCCAGCAGGACCGTTACCGCAGCGAAGTACAGGATGCTCGTGCCGAACGGCGCTGCCGGCGAGGCCGCGTCACCCCCCAACCGCCACGTGCGGGCGATGAAGGAAGATAGCAGCAGCGGGTGGTCCGGCCGCTGGCGCACCAGCAAGGGGGAGAAAGCTCGCTTCCACGTCTGTCCCGGTCCCAGCAAGAATTTGGCGCGAACGTTCCACATGGCGAAGGCGTCAAACTCGCCGTACGGACTCAGGCGCGCGGTGTTCACCTGGGCCGCCGCCACCAGCAGCATCCCCAGCGCCAGCGCGATCGCCAGAACCCAGTTCCACCGCCAGGAAGGCGGACGGGGTGGGACGGCTTCCGCATCTACCGCCGGACCGCGCCGCCGCCGCCAGCCAAGCACTGCCAGAACCGCCAGCGCCGCGCCTTCGTAAGCGAACACCATCCAGCGGTTCGCTCCTCCCACCCAGAGCATCAGGAAAAACGCGGCGGCCGTCACCGCGGTTCCCGCACCGGCTCCCAGCGCCACCTCGCACAGCGCGGCCGCCCAGCGCGGACGGAGCCCCCGGACGGGGCCGAGCAGCTTCACCAGTAGCCAGCCGATCAGGACCGCTTCCAGCAATCCGGCGAGCTCAATCATTCCGGCTTCTCCCGGCGGAACAGGATGACCCCGGCGCCGAAATCCTTGACCACGCTCAGGTGGTGTGCGCGGGCGACTTGAGCCGCGTCAACCTGCGTGGAATAGTTGCCCAGAACGAGATCCCCAGCGCGGGAATCGCCGATCGGCATCAGAATCCGTGGTGTCAGCGCGTATTGTGCACCAAAGAATGCCACCGAGCCGCGAATGTCACTGAATTCCAGGTTGGAAATATAGCCGATGACGGCATCCACCGGAATGGCCGCGGCGGCGGCGCGAAACCGCGGCCCTTGGAAGCCGATCCGGTACGGGTCCGGGTACTGCTCGTTATAAGTGGTGATCACCTGCCAGTAGTCGAGCGCCGCGGACAGGGACAGGATCGCCACGACGGCGGCTCCGGCCAGCATTATCCACCAGGGTCTGGATTTCATCGCGGACACAAGTGTAACATCGCAGGATAATCCGTGCGCCGGCCTCGCGCAATCGCCGCCTGGCCCCAAGTTCCGGCCCGCTGTCGCGACGCCGTTTTCCGATGTGGGTGCCCGGCGCTGGCTCGGCTCACACGCCGGGGAGTTGTCCCCGGAACGGGTATCTCGTATATTGGGGAATAAAAAGCGAAGAGGTGAGCGACCTTCGGCAACAGCTCGACGATCTCCGGCGGCGCATGGCCAGGATTGACCGGAAGTACCAGGAGCAGCCGCCCTCACCACCGGTGGCGGAGAATGATCGCCATCCCGCCCGTTACTTCGTCGAAGAGTACCTCGAGGGCGCGGAAGTCGAGACCGCCCACGGCAAGCACTTCGAGACCGAGCGCCTCTTCGAGCGGCATCGCCGTCATGGGAGCATGGATCTGTCGGCGCTCGAGGAACTTCCCGCGGATCTGCTCGGTCCCATTTCCGGCGGCGAGATTCCACCTTGTCCACCTGAGCGCTGGGCATTCCTCGATACCGAGACCACCGGCCTGGCGGGTGGCTCGGGCACTTACGCTTTCCTGATCGGCGTGGGGCGAATCACCCCG
>CAZXVW010000100.1:0-15906 GCA_964644025.1 uncultured Solibacteraceae bacterium
CTTAGCCGCCGATCGCGTACATCGGCCGGAGGGGGGAGGCGAATCGGGCCGAGTTGATCTCGTGCCCCTCCCATTTCGCGCCGACCGTGGCCCGGATCACTGCCGCGATGGCTTCCTCATCAGCGTCCTGCCGGAGTAGCCCCCTTACATCAGTCTCCTCCAAAGCGAACAGGCAATAGCGCAGTTTGCCATCGGCCGTCAGGCGAATACGGTTGCAGTTGCGGCAGAACGGACGGCTGAGGGCGCCGATCACGCCGATCGTGCCCACCCCGTCGGCGAACCGATACCGCGAGGCCGGGGCGCGACGCTCCCCGTCGGGAATCTCCTCGAGCGGGCAGATCTGGCGCGACAGGACCCCGATAATGTCGTCGGCGGGCAGCACCTTCTCCGGCAGCCAAATTCCCTGGGCATCCAGCGGCATGAACTCGATGTAGCGGACCTCGAGGCCGTTCTCGCGGCCGAAGAGCGCCAGCGGCACAAGGTCGGGCTCGACGAGATCCCTGACGGCCACCACATTGATCTTGATGGGATCGTAGCCCAGGCGCCGGCACTCCTGGATCCCGTTGAGCACTCGACGTAGTTCATCACGCCGGGTGATGCGCTGGAAGCGTTCGCGATCAAGCGTATCCAGGTGAACGTTAATGCGACGGAGGCCAGCCGCGTAAAGAGGCCCGGCGAGATCTCCTAAGAGAATACCGTTGGTGGTGAGCGAGAGATCCTCGACCCCTTGTATCCGCGCCAACCGCCGGATCAGCTCCGGCAGGCTCTTCCGCAAGAGAGGTTCACCGCCAGTGATGCGCAACTTCCGAATCCCCAGGCCCACGGCGATTCGGGTGAAGCGTTCGATTTCTTCAAACGAGAGAATTTCGTCCCGGGGGACGAACTCGACCGGATGCTCCGGCATGCAATAGAAGCAGCGGATATTGCAGCGGTCGGTGACGCTGATGCGCAGATTGTCGTGGCGGCGCTGATAGGTATCAATCAACGGCGCAGGCACGACAGTCAACCGCTCATTTCACCGCGAGCATTCTCTCGAGGGGGACCAGCGCCCGCTTCATAATGTCCGGAGGAAGCTCCACTTTCGGCTCGAGGTTGCGCAAAGCGTCGCGCAACTTCTCGAGGGTGTTCTTCCTCATGTACGGGCATTCGCTGCAGTTACACTGCTCGTTGAGAATGAAGTGGAATCGTTTCTTGGGAGCCAGCCTGTTCAGCGAAAACGAAATGCCGCTCTCGGTGACAATGATGAATTCCTGTCCCGGGTGGTCGACGCACCAGCGAATGATGGCCGAAGTCGAACCGACGAAATCCGCCAGCGCCAGCGCGCTCGGCGGACTTTCCGGATGCGCGGCCACCAATGCGTCCGGGTAGCGTTGTTTGGCGGCGGCGACTCGCCGGCCCGTGAAGGTCGCGTGCACCACGCAAGCACCCTGCCAGATCCTCATGTTCTTCCGTCCGGTTTGCCGCTGGACATAATTGCCCAGGTTGGAATCCGGCAGAAACAGGACCATCTTCTCGGGCGGAATCGAATTGACAATGTCCACCGCGTTGCGCGAGGTGCACAGGATGTCGCTCTCGGCTTTCACCGCGGCGGAGGTGTTGACGTAGCTGACAATGACGTGGTCCGGGTGCCGCTTCCTGTACGCCCGGACCTGCTCGGCCGGGCTGCTGTCCACCAGGCTGCAGCCGGCTTCCGGGTCCGGGACCACCACGGTGCGCTCCGGGTTCAGGATCTTCGCCGTCTCCGCCATGAACCAGACGCCGCAGAAAGCAATCACATCACCCTCATACTCACGGGCCTTCCGAGCCAGTTCCAGGCTATCGCCGATCACGTCGGCCAACTCCTGGATCTCGGCCTCCTGGTAATGATGCGCAAGTAGGATCGCCCGCCGCTCCCTCTTGAGGTCGAGGATTTCCTCGCTGATAGTCCGAGTGCCCAACATGGAGTGCCTGCTTGTCTTTATTGTAACAGGAGAACTCCGGTCAGCCTGCCGCTGGGACAAGCCGAATCAGCGTGCGGAAGTCAACACCGGTTCCGGTAGCCCAGGACGGCGAAGATTCCCACGATGGCTCCGGCGGCGAGTCATGTTGCTTATGGCCGTGGCGGTTGTGGCGGCTCCGGCGACCGTCGTGGCGGCGGTGGCGCCCCCGGCGAAGCCGGTCCGCGGGGTCTGTCCGACCACCGGTTTTCGGCCGGACGGCGCCGTTTCCACATCATGGATTTCCACTGGGAACGGCGCGCCTGGAGGCGATGCCACTGCTGCTCGGTCAACACCTGGCGCAGCTTCAAGCTCATCCGGGTGAAGGTCCGGGTCATCTCCCCGCGAGCCGCCACCAACTCGTCAATTGCCTTTTCGGCTTGCGCCTCGTTGACCTCAGGTTCGTTGAAGAGGTCTTCAACAGCGGCTTCTGCCTTCTCGACGGCTGCCCGCTCGTCGATCATCTTCGCCCGGTTCTGCTTGAGAATAGAGCGAATTTGGTCTTGCTGCTCGGGAGTGAGATTGAGATCGCGGCTTAGGGGACTCTCCCACCAGGGGAAGTACGCGCGCGGTGGAGTTTGCGCCAGCACCGCGCTGGAAAACAGGATCAACAATGCCGTAAACAGTTTCATGGCTAATCCTCGAACAGGCCGTGGATCGGTTCGGTGGCCAGTGGTTCGCTACTTTCCACCATCGAGTAGATCTCGGTATAGAAACCGGAGTCGCTGGAGGCGAGCGTGGGTTGAGGCGACGGTCCTGGCCGTGACAAGATCAACCCCAGCACCACTACCGACAGGGCGGCCAGAGCCGGCGCGAGGCGATGCCCCCAATCGCCTTGCCGTTCTCGCTCTAGACGCTCGTAGACCTTGCGGCGCTGAGCCGCCAGCAGGTCGGCCGGCACCTTGGGAAGCGCGAGCACTTCCTGGCGCCGCTCCTGCACTTGAAGCCAGCGCCGGTGGCAGTACCCGCACTCGTCCAGGTGCGTATCCCTCCGGCCGATGCCATACAGCCGGTCGATCAACTCCTTGTCACTGTAATGCTCGCTCATCGTGACTCTCCCACTGCACCCGCATGCCTCACGCCATACAAATCCTCCAGCAAAACGCGCAGCTTCGCCAACGCCCGGGCCATGTGAGCTTTCACGGTTCCCACTTCCAGGCCCAGGATCTCGGCGATCTCCTCGAGGCTGCGGTCCTCGTAATGCCGCAGCGTGAAAACCGCCTGCTGCCGCGGCGAGAGCCGGCTGATCGCTTCCGCCAGCCGCCTCCGAATCTGGTGAGCGTACACTTCATCCTCCGCCGTGGGCGCTTCGGCGGCCTTCGTTCGTAAAATGAGCTCCTCGTCTTCGGGCCGCGAGCGGCGCTTCCACAGTTTCCAGGACCGCGATCGCAGACGGTCGAGGCACGTGTTCACGGCAATCCGTGTCAGCCACTTGCCAGGGTTATCCAGTTCCGGGGCCGACGGCCGGCTGAGTGCCTTGTATGCTTTTAGGAACACATCCTGGGTGGCGGTGTCGGCCTCGTCGCGGTCGCGGAGCATCCGGAAACACAGCAGGAAGATACGCCGCTGCTCGGCCACCATCCAGCCATTGAAATCCCGAAGCAACGGCGGAGCTTCCACCGATGCTTCCAGATGGCCGGCCATTACGCCCATCATACCTGTTGTTGAAGACGGAGCCCGGCTCCGAAAGGATTACAACAACCAGAAAAAGAGCCGGACTAGCGCAGCAGCTTGGCGCCGTTGGTGTTTGGCTCCCCGAGCGTCTTGGAGGCAAAGACCGAGCAGGCTTTGGCTAACTGCCGGATGTCGCCGTCTTCTTCCACGGTCATCTCGTGGCTCACCCAATCCGACAGCGGGATGTTCCGGAAAAACAGCCGTTCCTGCAGAACCATCGATTTCTGCTTCAGAAACAGGGATTTACTCTCTTTGATGTAATGACGCTCCTCGACCCGGATATCAGCGAGAAAGTCGTCAAGGGACTTGCGCCGCGTCTCCTCCTCGGCGGATTTCACCTTCTCTTCCAGTAACTTCTGGTTGGCGCGGATCGTGGCCTCGGCCGCCGCCAGCGCCTCTCGTTCCTTGGAAACAGCCACCTCGAGGCGAGCCTGCATGATGAAGAAAGCCAGCAGCGCGGACCCGGCAGCCGTGAAGACCGGCAGAAACATCCACAAGATCGCGTCCATAAGGCTTTCCTACGTCTCCATCGGAAAATGTCCAGGGAACCTTTAGGCCGGATCGCCAATTTGGCCCCGGAACAATAGGTCCGCCCGGATCCGGACCACCCGTCGCTCCCCCCGGGGAATATGAACCCCGGCGCCCGCCGAGATCGGAAATCACCCGTTCAGAGTTCCTGCTGGGATCCGTCAATCTTGTGACCGCTCAGCAGGTGCACAAACAGGCCGAGCTGCATTCTGCCCAGCGCCCGCAGCAGCATTCGCACGCGCAGCTTCAAGCCGGCCGCCCAGCCGTAGTGTTTGCCGACGTAAGTAACCGCCCCTATACCGTAATCGGCGGCGACCAGGGTGCGGGCCGGCGGGTGCGAAGGGGTCCACATGCCTTCAGCGGCGCGCCATAAGGCCCGCACCGCAGGGAGGACATAGATCTTTTTCGCGGCGCGATGAGCCTGGGTGAACAGGTCCAAATCCGAGCCGAATTCCCCGTAGCGCTCGTCGAAGTAGCTCATTCCCTTAACAAAACCGGTCCGGACCAGCACCGCCGCGGGTTCCGGACACTCGACCGGGATCTTCCCGGCCAGGGCCGATGGTTCGCCGTCCTCATCGCCCGCCGTCCCGCTTGACTCCATCACCGGGGAGAGGCTGGCCTCCTCCGGTAGTGGCCCGGCCACCATGTCCATCCACGGCTTCCCCTCCGCCCAGGCCCGGTACAGGGCTTTGGGTCCGGGCAGGCAGGCGGCCCGGGAGATCGGGCGGCCTTCATCATCAACCAGAAGCGGGCAGACGGCCACCGCGCCAGCTTCGGCGGCGAGCGCGGCGGTCAACTGGCTCACCGCGCCGGGGGAAACTTCGACGTCGGGCTCCAGCAGAAACAGAAACTCACCCTTGGCAGTGCGGGTTCCGATGTTTCTCGCCTTCGTCCGGCCAAAATTGCGGGGCAGGCGGAGGATGGTCACGTTCGGGAACTCCCCGTCGAGCTGCCCGCTGCCGTCGAGCGAACCCTTGTCCACGACCAGAATCTCGAAAGTCTCCCGTTGCTCGGAAGCTTCCAGCGCCGTCAAGCAGCGTCGTAACGCCGGCTCGCAATTATAAGAGACGATCAGAACGGACGTAGTAACGCCAGGCTCACTGTCTTCCATGCCATGAAAATGATACCGCAGGCCCGGCGGTGGTGGGGCCGACTCATCGCCCCGGGCTCACCGCTATCGATTGACCGCGAGGACGCTGTCGCCTGGATTGAAGACTACCCGCACCGGCCGCTCGCGAAACGTGTAATCGAAGCTGGCTGGCTCGTCACTAGTGCGCAGCCACCGGACGATCGAGCGGCCCCGGGGGAGCTGGAACTCCACGGGCACGAAAGTGGTGAAATAAGCCGGGACATCGGATTGTCTCACTGTTCCGGTGACCCGAACCCGGGGAGGGCCGCCGCGCATTCGATGAGAGAACCGCAGCGTCGGAATGCCGGTGTCGTAAACCCACTGGTCGAAGAAATTCTCCAGCCGACGGTCCGGAAAACCGGCTGGAACGTAGTTTGCCGCGTGCTTCCGAAACTGCTCCGTGGTCAGTGACTTGTACCGGTAAAGGCGGCACAGATCGCCGAGCATCTTCAGGAACTCCTCGTCGCCCAGGCGGCGCCGCAACATATGGATGATCCAGGAGCCCTTCTCGTAAGTAATGGTCCGCCAGGCGCGCGCCTGCGACGAGTTCAGCCGGGTGCCCCACACGATCGGTCCGGCGGAGTCCACACTCTTCCCGCTCGGATCTTTGGCCAGCAAATCCCGGCGGTATTTGTCGAGAACCATCTTGAGGGCCGCGGCGCCCTTCCGCTTCTCCAGTAAAAGCAACGCTGAGTAGTTGGCCAGCGCCTCCATCAACCAGGCATTCTGGTAGCCCTGGGCCGTGACCGTGTTCCCCCACCATTGGTGGGCGGTTTCATGAGCGTGCAGGATCTCCGAGAAAAAATACTCGTTGTACCGGTCACGGGCACCGGTGGGACGATCCTCAGGGGACAGGTAGGCCATCGTAGAAATGTAAAGCAGCCCGGGAAAACCCTGGCCGAATGTCCCCGGGATAGGGGAAACCATCAGGGTCCTGGCCAACGGCGGTCCGAAGCGTTCCCGCATGAACTGGAAAGCATCGGCCACCTCTTCGGCGAGTGGCTCGAGGCGCGCGGTCGGATCCGGCTTGGCCACCGGCGTGGGAATCAGGATGAGTTCGTTGGCCTGCTGCCGGCGCCTGCGCGGCCATGGCGCCGTCGGTCGGGGAACGATCATCACCCTCTGCGCCGGCTCCAAGGCTGTTTCCACCTCCCGGTTCGCGTACACTTCGACCTGGAAGCCAGGCCGCGAGACGGTCACGCGTTCATACCGGCCCAGGTTGAAACCTGCCAGCCGGATCGGGTCGTCAGTCCGGCGGCGAGTGATGTGCCATTCTCCTTCAGTTCGGTCTTCCACCATCTTCCCGGTGAACACCAGGTTGAGACCTTCCGGATAGCGGAAGGTTATATCGAAATTGGAGAAGGCGAGGTCGTGGAAGGGGTACCAGGAGGCCCGTGACCCGACATAGTAGACCCCGTTTCCAGCTTCCCTGACTACTCTGCCGTGGTGTCGGAACTCGATCACGTACTCGCCGGGAGCCAGCGGGTGAGGAGCAACGGTCAGGAAGAGCCCGCCCCTGCCCCGGAACAAGTCCGCCCGCAACGACTCCCTTTGCCAGATCGCACAAGCTTCGCCGCCGATCGAGGCTTCGCTCACCTGCATGTTCGGCGAGATGTCGAAATAGAAAACCCGCTGCGGACGTTCCCGCACGGTCAGCGTTGCCTTGGTGGTGGCTTGGAGTTCGAGGTCCGGACTCAGGGTGGCCTCGATCCGGTAGTCGCTCAGCAGCGGCTCCGAGCCGGCGGGCTTGCGCATCCCGCTCCGGTAGGAGCGCGAGGGAAAGCTGGTCCAAACATCAAAGACGGGGCGATTGTTCCGGAAGCGGACTTGCCCGACCTGAACCTGTTCGTTCGCGGTCGGATCGTAGACTACGTCGAAGCTGCCGAGCCGGTTGCCTTGCACCGCCGCGTAGAAAAAACCCGAGGAGGCCGGCCGCCCGGAAAGAACGTCGTACACGATCCTCGTGCCGAAGCTCCAGGTCAGGTTATCCACCACCGAATTCCACCTCTGTTCCAGCAACAATCCCCTCTCGGGAGCTCCCCGAAGCCTCGGCTGGGCGCGCAGCTTGCGGGTCAGGGTCTCCGCGGTATCGTCGGTGAACACCATCAGGGCAAACCGGAAGTGCTCGTTGAGGTTGGGCGACTCGGTGAAGGTAGCCAGCGAAAGCCGCTCGCTCCGCGTGGGAGGCATCAACAACAGTTCACCGTCGCCGCCCTCGACTCCCTCGGCCGAGAACACGGCCGAGAACCTCCGCCCCTCGATGGCCTTGCCGAGGATCAGGTAGCCCTCGGTCAGGTAAATGCGGATGTCCTCTTTGGAAAAGCTGAGTTCACGCACGTGATAGCATGCCTCGGCGTCCAGGCCCGCCCGCCGGATCTTGGCCGCGAGATCAGCAGCCGGGTTCTCCGCCCCGGCGAGGGTGGGCGCCAGCAGCGCCAGCATCCACAAAAGCCCTCTCACACTTCCAGTGTACCCGCACCGACGGCTCTCGGAGTGATTTCGGCGCGCGAGGTGGACCAACATCATCCGCGCCGCCGGCCAGCGGCGCGGTTACCTCCACAAGCGGTACCATTTCCGGGGCTTGACGGGCTCCGGCATGGCTTCCAATTCGATGGGGTCACCGGACAACGTGCGGCGGGGGTTCTCCACGAAGAGGTACTCGGCCCATTGGCCGCCGAATTTCCTCGATACGTAAGCATAGGCCCCTCGCATATCCGGCGTCCGGTCCTCGGGATCATGGGCGTCGCTGGCGATGAAGTGGACCAGTCCCGCCTGCAACAGCAGGTCACTGAACCGCTTCGCCCGGCGGCCGAACCTGCCCAGCAGCGAGGCAGCGGTCACCTGGAGCAGGCACCCTCTCTCAACCCAGCTCCGAAGTTGTTCACCCCGCTGCTGAAGGAGCCAATTTCTTTCCGGGTGGGTAATGACGGGGACCATTCCCGCCTCCAGCAGGCGGTCAAAGACTTCGCCGATGTTTTGGAGAATCAGCAAGTCCGAGAACTCCACCAGCAGGTAACAGCCATGGTTGATGGTGTATTTCGACGGGTGGGCAATGGCGTCCTGAACGTTGTCGTAGGCGAGGTGAAAATCGCAGCCCCGGTGAATGCGGGGCGCCGGCCCGGCGGCCTGAGCGAGCCGCTCGATCTCCTCGGAGATCCGATCGGGATCGAACTGATATTCCGGGTTGGCGTGGGGAGTGGCGACGATGTCGGTAGTCCCGGCCGCCTGGGCCAGGCGGAGCATGGCTACACTCTCGTCCAGCGTCCGCGGTCCGTCATCCAGACCTGGAAGTATATGGCTATGAATGTCGACCATGACGACGGACACCCGGCGGCGCAGTGAACGCCCGCGCCGGCCAGCGCAACCGGAACACGCCCGCCCGGCTTAAATGAACATTTCCTCGTCCGTGGTGGCCTGCGAGACGTCAGGCCGTCCCCCCCGGAGCAGGTGGGCGACCGCGCCCCGGACGCCCGCGACGATTCCGTTGAGCTCGCGCAATGGTCGAAGAACGCCGTCGTTGAGCATCACCGCCGTCTGGTGGACGCGGGTGATGGTATCGTCCAGTACCAGTTCCACCCGGTCCAGTTGAGCCCGCGCGCGGTCGGTGGCTTCGGTCAAGAACCCGCTGGTCTTCTCCACCTGGTTCTTGGTGGTGTCCAACACCGCGTTGGCCTTGGCGGTCACCTCGCTGATCTGCTTTCTGCTGTCGGCGAGCGTCTTCTCGGCCGAGTCCATCAGCGACTCCGCCCGCGGCGACAAATGTTCCAGTTGTCCCTTTATCGCCCGGGCGGCCCGCGCCATTACGATGAGCAGCCCGGTTTGGACGAGAAAAGCCAACACCAGGATGCCGATTCCGATCGCAGCGACTAGATAGAATTGTTCAGTCGTCATGTTCGACAAGGGAACGAACTATTGGAATCCTATTCGGATTCGCCTTCGGCTTCTTTCTGGCCATCAGGAGCACCGACAACCTCGCGGTAAGCCTGTTTACCAGCCTCGACCGCCGCCGAGAGCTGATCCTTCTGGCGGGTAACGACCTCCCGGCCGCGCTCCACCAAATCCTCCGCGGACTCGCGCACTTCCTCGGTCCGTTTCTTGACATACTCCTTGCCCTCATCGGCCTTGCTCCGGATCAGCTTCCGGGTCTCTTCTCCCGACTTCGGCGCAAAAAGAATGCCGATGGCCACTCCAATGCCCATTCCCAGGAAGAAGTACGATAATCTGTTGTTGTCCTCCACGGTCTTTCCTTTCTGTTAACAGTGTACTCCAGTACTCTCAGGTTAACATTAGAAATGTCGGACGACCAGAGCCTGGAACTTTAGGGAAACCCAGATGGCGCGCTTGCCGGCAAAGGGGCAAGGCAACAAGCTTGACGAGAGTGCACTGTGGGAATATGCCCTGCGGAGTCTCGCCGCGCGGGCCCACTCCGTCGCCGAGCTCAGGCGGAAGTTGCGGCGGCGCGCGGTTTCCCACCGCGCGGCCGACAACATCATCACGAAGCTGGAGGGCTACGGCTATGTCGACGATCGCCGGTATGCGGAGACTTTCGCTGCCGCGCGCCTGGACAACCAGGGATTCGGCAAGATTCGTATCCTTCGGGATCTCAGGAAAAAGGGCGTGCCGCGCGCGGTAGCCGAACAGGCCGTGAGCCGGGTCTTTGAAGACATCGATGAGGCCGAACTCGCCGACGCCTTTCTGAAGCGCAAGTACCGTAAGGTCTCCCTGGCCGCCCTCTTGACCGAGCCCCGGAACCTGGCTTCCGCCTACCGCCGGCTCCGGTACGCGGGCTTCGCTCCCGGCATTGCCATCGAAGCGCTCAAACGTTATTCCGGCAGAGCCGAAGAGCTCGAAGGGCTGGAAGAGGAGCCCGGCGGAAAGCCTTGAGGTTGCGTCCGTGCGGGCCGGGTGCCGTGGTTGTGCTCTGCTATGCTGAAGGCAAGATGCGGGGCACCCGTCGAGTTGTTCTCCTTGCCATCGCCGTGATCCTGGCTTCGGTGGGGGCGTCCTACTATATGCAGAGGGCCAAACAGGCCCGCGAAGCACCCCCGCCGCCCGTCGAACTCCCCCCAAACACGGACGCGGCCAGCACAAACTGGGTCCATACCGAGTACCGGGCGGGTGAGCCCAAGGTCGAAATCCGGGCGGCCAGAATGCGGCAGGTACGTAAGCCCTCGCAATTCGAACTGGAAGGGGTGGAACTGCGTATCTTCAACGCGGCGGCCAGGCAGTACGACCGCGTCCGGTGCGCGCGGGCCCGGTTTGACCTGGACAACGCCATGCTGTACTCGGAGGGCGAAGTGGAGATCACGCTGGCCGTGCCCGAGCAGGGACCGCCCGGAGAGCGTCTGATGGTGATCCGCTCTTCCGGAGTGCGTTTCGACACGACGACCGGCGAGGCCACCACGGACCAGCCAGCCAGTTTCACCTTCGACCGCGCCGAGGGCCGTTGTGTCGGCGCCACCTACCACCCTGGCTGGCGGGATTTGCGAATGCGAAGCGATGTCCTGCTCCGGTGGCATCCGAACGAGCCAGGCGGGCAGACGATGCAGGTTGAGGCCGGGCGGCTTGTCTACAAGGAAGACCAGTCGCGGGTGTACCTGTCACCGTGGTCGCGGTTCACCCGGGGCCCACTGACGCTGGAAGCAGGCGACAGCGTGATCACGCTCGAGGATGGCGCCCTCCGGGCGGTGGACGCCGATGATGCGCGGGGCCACACCACCTACCGGAAGCAACGGATCGATTACGCTGCAGGGCACCTGGTGCTCCACTTCACGGCGGCCGGAGCGCTCGAGAGAATCGTGGGCGAGCGGGACGCCAAAGCGGTTGCAACCAGCCCCAGCGGCGTGACTACAGTGACCGGGGATCGATTGTTTCTCAATTTCAAACCCGCGGGGGCCGATAGTGTGCTCGACAACGCCCTCACCATGGGCGAAGGCACGTTGAGATCGCAACCTCGTCCCCGGCCTGATGGGTTGGCGCCGCCCACCCGGATTCTCCGCAGCGAAGTGATCAAGGCGGTTATGCGCGCCGGCGGCGAGGAGATCGAAAGAATCGAAGTCGAGGCTCCCGGGACCGCCGAATTCCTGCCGGGCGATTCCGATCAAAAGCGCCGCCAGCTTCAGGGCCAGCGGATGTCGTTTCAGTACGGACCGCGAAATCAGCTCCTTTCCGTCCGGGCGATCCAGGCCGTCACCCGTACCGAGAGCAGCCCCGCTGCTGGCCGCAAGCCCCTCCCGCCGACGTTGACCTGGAGTGACGACCTGCTCGCCCGTTTCGATCCGGCCACTGGTGAGATGACACGCCTGGAACAATGGGGCAATTTCCGCTACCAGCAAGGCAGTCGCCGCGCCACTAGCGAGAAGGCCATGATGGACGCGGCCAGGAATCTCATCGTCCTGGAGGGCAAGGCCCGCCTGGCTGACGATACCGGCTCCACCGCGGCGGATCAGATCATTCTCAACCAGGCTGAGGAGATCTTCACCGCAACCGGACACGTGGCCTCCAGCCGGCTTCCCGAATCAGGCGGCTCGGCGGGCGGCATGATTTCCCAGGAACAGTCCCTTGACGCGACGGCGGAACGAATGACGGCGACCGCAGACGGATCCTACGTCGTTTATGAAGGAAAGGCCGTGGTCTGGCAAGGAGCCAACCGTCTTTGCGCCGACCGGGTTGAGATTGATCGCGAGCACAGGACGCTGGTGGCGAAGGGCCACGTCTCAAGCCAGTTCCTCGACCAGGGGAGCGATGATGGGAAAGGCGGCCGGTATACGGAGGTCCAGGCGGACCGGATGACTTATATCGACGAACATCGCGTCGCTCATTACACCGGCGGCGTTCATCTGAAGCGCGCCGGCCTGGAGATGACCAGCAGCGAGATGCGGGTCTTCTTCAAGAGCGATGGCAAGGCCGGTCCGAATCTGGACCACACCCTGGCCGATGGCGCGGTCAAGATTGTTCTGACAAGCTCCGGCCGGACGCGGACAGCGTTTGCCGGGCACGCCGAGTATTACGCCGCTGAAGAAAAGGTAATTCTGCGGGGCGGCCGGCCTCGGATAATCGACAGCCTCCGGGGCACGACCCAGGGCAATGAATTGACCTACTACGCCGCTAATGATAGGCTGCTGGTGGACGGGGCCGAATCACGCCCCGCCGTAAGCCGGCTCCGCCGTTGACAATTCATGCGAACGCTGGAAACCATCGAGATCTCGAAAGCCTACCGCGGCCGCAAGGTCGTCGACGACGTCTCCCTCAAGGTTGTCGAGGGAGAGGTCGTTGGCCTTCTGGGCCCCAACGGCGCCGGTAAGACAACGTCTTTCTACATGATCGTGGGGCTGATTCGCCCGGATTCCGGCAGTGTCTTGCTCGACGGCGCCGACGTCACTGACATGCCCATGTATCAACGGGCGCGCCGCGGCATCAGTTACCTTCCCCAGGAGCCCTCCGTGTTCCGGAAGCTGACCGTGGAGGAGAACCTGATGGCGATCCTGGAAACCATGCCGCTCAGCCGGCACGAGCGGCGCGCGCGCATGGAGAACCTCATTGAACAGCTCGGCCTGGAAAAGGTGCGCCACAACAAGGCCTATGCCCTTTCGGGCGGGGAGCGGCGCCGGGTGGAAATCGCCCGCTCCCTGGTGATCGAGCCAAGCTTCCTGCTTCTCGACGAGCCGTTTTCCGGCATCGATCCCATCCAGGTGCTGGAATTGCAGCGGATCATATCCGAACTCAAGCGAACCGGCATCGGCGTGCTGGTCACCGACCACAACGTGAGGGAAACGCTGGCGGTGACCGATCGCGCCTACATCATCAACAACGGAAAAATCTTCCGCTCGGGCAGTCCCGAAGAACTCGGACGTGACCCCGAGGTTAAGCGCGTCTATCTCGGCGAGAGTTTCCAGTTTGAGGTCGGCAGTTGGCGGTAAACGCTCGCGCCTACCTGCCCGAGGAACCGAAGCCTCCGGCTCCCCGCGCTGACTCGCCCAGTTCCGCCTCTTCCCACTCGACGGGCTCGTAGCGGCTGAGGATCAACTGCGCGATCCGGTCGCCGGCCCGAACCTGGTACGGCTCGCGGCCCAGGTTGAGCAAGATCACCCGGATCTCGCCGCGGTAGCCGGGATCAATCGTGCCCGGTGAATTCGGCAGCGTGATCCCATGCCGCAAGGCCAGGCCGCTGCGAGGCCGGACCTGTGCCTCGAATCCCGGCGGGAGCTCAACCGCCAGGCCCGTCGGCACCGCCTTCGGCATCCCGGGCTCCAGGACCACGCTTTCCACCGCCCGCAAATCCATCCCGGCGTCTTCGTCCGGCCCGTGAGCGTATTCCGGCAAAACCGCCTCCGGGTGCAATCTCTCAATTCGGATTCTCATGGAATCCGCTATGATAGCTTTTTCGTGGCCCGAGAGAAACCCAGGCGAGTTTTGAGCGTCGCGCCGATGCCGCCGGAAAAGTCGGCCTACGCGCTGGCCCGCTACAGCCGCTCGCCGGATTCCATCCGGCAGTCCATCGAATGGGTCCGGCGTCACGATTCCCGCAAGTTCCTCGAAAGCTTCTACTTTCAGTACGGCCACGCCTCGATCGCCGACCTCGGTCACGTGGTGCTCTGCTTCGAGGGGATCTCCGAGTTGGCGGCCACCGAAGTCGAGGACGAGCAGCTCTGGGACGGCCAGGCGCGTTCCTCGCGCTATCAGGACTTCTCGAAAAAGGGCTTCGTCATCCCGCCGGAGTTCGACGCCGCCCAGGCCGCCGCTTACCGGACCGCGGGCGAGCAACTGCTGGCGGCATACGGGGCGGTTCATGCGGCGGTTGGCCGCTATTTGCGCCAGCAACTCCCCCGCCCTCCGGAAATGAAACCGGCCGCCTACGAGCGCAACATGGACGCCCGGGCGTTCGACGTGGCCCGGTACCTGCTGTTCTGGGGCGTGCCGACCGGGGTCGGTCAGATCACCAGCATCCGAACGCTCGAGCGCCAGATTCGGCGCCTCAAAGCGAGTGAATATGCCGAAGTGCGCGAGGTGGCCGGCGAGATGGTGGAAGCCTGCTCCAGGGAGCCGGATTGTGCCTGGGACGCGAACTCGGCCCAGGAACCCCTGGCTCCGACGCTGGCGCGCTACGTGGAAGCCGACGCACACCTGCGCAAGGCGCGCCGCGATCTACGTCTTTGGGCGCAGCAGAATCTGCCGCCGCCCTCGGGCCTGGACATTGACGATGTGGACCTGCTGCGGCCCGCCGAGACCTCCGCCGATATCGCGGCCACGCTGCTGTACCCGGTGACCGACCGGCCTTACCGGGAGTTATACGAACTGGCCGCGGGTTGGAGCCGCGGCCGGCGGGAGGAGGTCATCCAGCTCGCCTTGCGATCCCGCTCCCAGCGGGACGAGCTGTTGCGGGCCTTCCGCGCCGGGCCGTACGTCTATGACATCGTCATGGACATCGGCGCTTACCGGGACCTCCACCGCCACCGGCGGTGTCAGCAGTTCCGCCAGGCCTACTCCGGGCACCTCGGCTATGCCACGCCCGAGCTGATCCGCCGCACGGGCCTGACTGAGTTCTACGCCACCACCATGAACCACGCCATGGAAGCCATGCACCGCCTGCCGGAGCCCGGCGCCCACTACCTGCTCCCGTTCGGCGCCCGGTCCCGCTTCCTCTTCAAGATGGATTTCGCCGAGGCGGACTACATTTGCCGCCTCCGCACGGGCGTCAAGGGACACTTCAGCTACCGCGAGGTGGCCTGGAAAATGAAGCAGAAGATGGAAGAGCTGGAACCGGAGCTCGGCAAGCTTATCCGCGCCACGCCGCCGTCCGTGGAAGATCCGCTGACGCGCTGAGATTTGAAGATATACCGCCTGTCCGGCCTTCAGGCGGCAGCGTACGATTCTGCTCCGAGGGAGCGAAAGGGAAGTACAGCAGCCGGGGGTTTGGATAGGCCTTGACGCTGCGGGGGCCAAAGGCCACAATCACCGCGTCATCGGGAGGATTGGCGGGCGGCGTGGCCGCCAGCCGAGCCACCCCAGGCTGGCCGCGGGCACGAGGGTCACTCCCAGGAAGGCCGCCAGCAGATGGCCGGGGGCGTGGAGCCACTTCCGTAAAGACATCGGCTCACATCCGGGAGATGTCGCCTCAAGTATAGCGATAATTGCCAGTGATGGATCTTCACTGGGTCATGGTCTGGTCACGGGGCCGATTTCGCCCCGAGCCGCGTGCTCAGGAACGTGAGATGCGCCGGGCTCGCAGGAAAGAAGTGATGCCGAACCACAGCATCAGCGCCACGAAAATCGCCGCCAGCGTGATCCGAAAAATACTCTCGGCGTCCCCCTTGTATTCCCGGATCGTACGAATCCCGGATATCAACGCCCACCCGGCCAGCGCCAGGAAGACAAACCCAATCACTTCGTTCCACAGCACGCGCAAGGGCTGGATTATGGCCGGAAGAACGTAGTGGAGAAACTGGCGAACCTTACTGAACATCAGGAACCGATTCTTTCTTATGGTAGCAAACGAGCGGGCGGGACTCCGCCGGTTCCCGGAAACCCGACGGCGCAGTCGCCGCGTCGCGTATTCTTAGGGTTGTAGTCCATCGTGTTCGAAGACGTTCAGCCGCCGCC
>CAZXVW010000101.1:0-15884 GCA_964644025.1 uncultured Solibacteraceae bacterium
CGTTTACGACGGCCGGAACATGCTGCCCGTGATACTGGGACAGGCGAAGGGTCCGCTGCACGAAGCGTTATTCTGGGACGGCAACGAAAAAAAGCACGCCGCCCGCTCAGGCAAGTGGAAACTGGTGGACAACAACGGGAAGGTGGAGCTGTTCGACCTGGAGGCCGACCTCGGCGAGGAGAACGATCTCTCGGCGAAGCACCCGGACGTGCTGAAGCGCCTCCAGCAAGCCTACGCGACCTGGCGCGCGCAGATGGCGCCGCAGATCCGCAGGCGGCCGCCGCGGCCCGCGCGCGCCAAACAACAATAGCCGGCAGAGGCGGGCGGCATGCGCTCACGGACGTTTCGCCTGGTCTAGATCGCAGGTCTCTGCAAGCATGGATCAGGGCTGTCAAGCCCCCGGCGGGCGCCCGCGAACCAGATCGTCCACCCCCTTGATCAGGGTATTGAGCCGCTCATCGCTGTGGCGCTGGGCTTCGGCAAGTCTTCGTTGCTCCTCGGCGAGCCTCTCCACCGTATCGTCCAACACGACCTGCGCCTTCAGAAGCCGCTGATGATCGTGTTGCAAGCTGCCAAGCTGTTGCTGTTGCGCCTCCTGCGCCCCCAGCAGCCGGTCCAGCCGCGCTTCAAAGTTGGCCGGAACTGAAACCAGGTGCTCGATCGCCCGTTCAATCCGGTCCAGCCGCTGGCTGCCGTCCCCGGACGCCGGTGAGCTCATCTCCGTCATCCTGCCGCGTCTCCTCGGTTTTCCTTGCATCTTAACCGAAAGGCCGCCGGAGCTGAGCTCTTACCGTGAAATGATCACCGGCTCACCGGAAGGCGCCGCCGCCGGCCGAGCCGCCGGCGCTACTCCAGGTGAAAAACTTCTTCGAGCCGCAACAGACCCGTGTCCGGCCGTTCCCCTTCCAATCCCTCGAAGAACGGAGCCATTTCCTTTTGCCAGCGCTCGTTGATTGCTCTGCCGGCCATGCCCCGGAGCGCCGCCGCGAAGTCCGGCGTCTCCAGGTAGCCGACCAGCAACCCGTCTTCGCGGAGGAACAGCGAATAGTTATGCCAGCCGGTCTCTCGTAACGCCGCCAGCATCTCGGGCCACACGGCCCGGTGTCGCTCCTTGTACTCCGCCAGCCGGTCCTTTTTAACCTTCAGCAAAAAACAAACTCTCTCCATTGCTCCCGTCGCCTCCCGGTGCGACCACCCGCCGCGGTTCCTTCCTCGTCCGGTCTTGCCTCCTTGATTGGGTTTCACTCCTCGGCTCCTCTCACAAAAGGGTAAGCCATTGAGAGGCAGTGAGGCGTGAGCACCTGACGCGGTCTTCTTCATTGTCGAACGACAAACGGCGAAGGAGGGATCATCGCGGTGTGCTCATTGAAACATTTATCAGAAAGCAGTTGGGATTGAAAGCGCCCACCGTGAGGCAGGTGGAACAGGACGAAAGCAATTTGCAGATTCGGAGCGGCCGGCCGCGCACGCTCGCACAAAGAAATGGACGATCCGAAGCTAATTTTGTACCATCTCTATCCTTGTCAATAAGATAGCCTGTGGAAATCAGCCCTGGCGCCGCTCGGATGTGCCGGGGTGAAAGAACAGCGGAACCAGATCAGGTCTTGGGTTATCTCTACTGATTTCCGTGAGATACGCTGTGGAAATCAACCCCCGCCGCCCTGCCCCGCTGCCTCATCCCCTGGCTCGCCCGGCCGCCTTGGCCCGTCGCCCGCTCCCCCTGGCTGGTTTTGATAACGTGGTGGATTGAGTTTCGCGGACCCCGAAGCAATCAACGGCTCTCCACGGCGGCGGACAGTGACCCTGATCCTGGCCGCCTGTCTGCTCTACTTCCTGGCCGCCGGCCTGCTGGTGCTCCCTTACCCCGGCATCGAAAACGACGAAGCCCTGTTCGCCGGCGGCATCTACGCACCCGAGTTGATGGCCGGCAGCATCCGGCTTTTCGGCCATCGCGTGGCCCTGATGCTCATGCCTTACGTGGGCGCGCTCAAGGCGTGGCTCTACGCGCCCATCTTCGCGCTCTGGCATCCCTCGGCCTGGTCGCTCCGCGTTCCCGTCCTGCTGACCGGCGCCGCCGCCGTCTGGCTGTTCTTCTGCTATTTGGACCGCATCGCGGGGAGGCGGGCGGCTTTGATCGGCGCCGTCCTGCTGGCAACCGATACCTCCTTTCTGCTGACCACGTGCTTTGACTGGGGTCCGGTGGCCCTCCAGCAGGTCCTGTTGCTCGGGGGGCTGGTTTTCATCCTGGACTACTACCGGAGCCGGAGCCAACAGCGTCTGGCGGCCGGCTTCTTCCTGTTCGGCCTGGCCTTCTGGGATAAGGCCGTCTTCGTCTGGATGTTCTCCGGGCTGGTGGTGGCCGCCGCGATCCTGTTCGCCGGCCCGATCCGCCGGCTGGCGACGCCCCGCCGCAGCACCATTGCCGCCGCTGCCTTCCTGGCGGGCGCCTCGCCCTTGCTGCTTTACAACTTCCAGCACTCCCTGGCCACCTTCCGCGGCAAGCAGTATTCGTTCCGTGACTTCGACCGGAAACTGGCGGTGCTCCGCTACACGCTGCGCGGCGACGTCATGCGAGGCTTCCTCGTCGACGACCACCCCGGCGCCTTGCCCGCGGGACCGCGCAACGCCGTCGAGGCGGCTTCCCTCCGCCTCAGTGACGCCGCGGGCCACCCCCGCACCGGCTGGCTCCCTTATGCACTCCTGCTGGCCGTGGCGCTCGTCCCTTTTCTGCGCCCCGGCGGCCAGCGCCGCGCGGTCTTGTTCTTCGCGCTGGCCTTTCTGGTGAGCTGGTTCGAGATGCTGGTCACCGTCAACGCCGGCGGCAGCGCCCACCACACCATCCTGCTGTGGCCGCACGTTCATGCCTTCGTCGCCGTCGCCCTGGCCGGCGGGCTTCGGCGGCTCGGCAAAGGGGCTCTCCTGGTTACCGTTGTCGTGGTGGGCCTGGTAGCTGGATCGAATGTCCTCGTGATGAATGAATACCTCGCCGGTTTGATTCGGTTCGGGCCCGGCCGCATGTGGACGGACGCGGTATATCCCCTCGCCGACGTTCTCAAAACGCGCCAGCCCCCCATCGTCTACGCCGCCGACTGGGGCATGGGGGACACGCTGCGCATGCTGCTTGAAGGCAAAACGCCCGTGGCCAGCGCCGTCGAGCCCTTCAACCGGCGGCAGCTCGACAAGTTCGAAACTGAGCAGGTCCGGAAGCGGCTCGCCGAACCCGGCGCGCTTTTCGTGAGCTTCGTCTCCGGGAAAGAAACATTCCCACAAGCCCGCCGGCTGGTGCTCCGGTGCGCCGAACAGGCCGGCTACCGCCGGGAACTGCTCGAGGTGGTGCGCGATCGCCGCGGCCGCCCGGTCTTTGAAATCGCCCGCTACGAAGCCGCCACCCCCGCGCCCGGCGGGAACCGGATTACCCGGCCTCCTCGGAAATGATGTATCTTTACAAGGTTGGGAAGCGTCGTTCCCGGCCACGAAGTCTTCAAAGAGTATCCTGGTAGGACACGAAGCCATATGAGCGCGAGTGCAGTCACAACAAATCTCAACCAAACCACCCGGTTCTACGAGGCCAGCGTCGGCAAGAAAGCGGTCCAGGCCGTCACCGGGTGCATCCTCTTCCTGTTCGTCTTCGGACACATGGTCGGCAATCTTCAGATCTACATGGGAGCCGAGCAGATCAATGAGTATGCAGTCCTGTTGCGGAACCTTCACGGCATGATCTGGGTCGTCCGGGCAGTCGTGCTGGTAGCCGCGATCCTTCACGTCATCAGCGGCATCCAGCTATGGCTGATGAACCGCGCCGCGCGGCCGGTGGGCTATTACGCCAGACGGCGGTGGGTGGAAGCGAGCTTCGCCTCGCGCACGATGATTTATACCGGCCTTCTGGTGCTGGCGTTTGTCGTCTATCACTTGCTGCACCTGACCTTTGGGGTCGTCCACCCCTCCTTTAACCACAATCTGGATGTTTATTCGAATGTGATGATCGCGTTCCACCAGGTGGCGGCCGCCGTGATCTACATCGTGACCATGATCGGGCTAGGCATTCACATCTCGCACGGGTTCTGGAGCATGTTCCAATCAGTTGGCTTGAATCACCCGCTCTACATGCCTGTGATTCAGAAACTTGCCCTGATCGCTGCGGTCGTCTTTGCCGTTGGCATGGCATCCATCCCGTTGTCGGTTCTGACCGGCCTCATCCATTAACGAGTTCGGAGTCTGTTATGCGTCTTGATCCAAGAGAACCTTCGGGTCCCATCGAACAGAAATGGGACAAGTGCCGGTTTGACATGAAGCTGGTCAGCCCGGCGAATAGGCGGAAGTACGAAGTCATCGTTGTGGGCACCGGCCTGGCCGGCGGCGCGGCCGCGGCCACCCTGGGCGAGCTTGGCTACAACGTGAAGTCCTTCTGCTACCAGGACAGCCCGCGGCGCGCCCATTCCATCGGGGCGCAGGGCGGCATCAACGCCGCCAAGAATTATCAGAACGACGGCGACAGTGTTTTTCGCCTGTTCTTCGACACGGTTAAGGGCGGCGATTTCCGCTCGCGCGAGTCCAACGTGTACCGGCTGGCCGAGCTCAGCCTGAACATCATCGACCAGTGCGTCGCCCAGGGCGTGCCGTTCGCCCGCGAGTACGGCGGAACACTGGCCAATCGCTCCTTCGGCGGTGCGCTGGTGTCGCGGACCTTTTATGCCCGCGGGCAAACCGGCCAGCAATTGCTGCTCGGCGCCTATCAGGCTTTGCAGCGGCAGGTGCTGGCGGGCAAAGTAAAAATGTTTTCCCGCCACGAGATGCTCGATCTCATTGTCATCGACGGACGGGCCCGCGGCATCGTGACCCGCAACATGCTGGACGGGAAGATTGACTGCCACCTGGCCGATGCCGTCGTCCTGGCCACTGGCGGCTACGGGAACGTGTATTACCTGTCCACCAACGCCAAGGGAAGCAACGGTTCGGCTGTCTGGCGTTCTTACAAACGCGGAGCAGCCTTCGCCAACCCGTGCTTCATGCAGATCCATCCCACCTGCATTCCCCACACGGGCGAGTACCAGTCGAAACTCACGCTCATGAGTGAGTCGCTGCGCAACGACGGGCGCATCTGGGTGCCGAAAAAGAAGGGCGACAAGCGGCCACCGAACGAGATCCCGGAAGAGGAGCGCGATTACTACCTCGAGCGCCGCTACCCGGCTTTCGGCAACCTGGTGCCGCGCGACGTCGCTTCCCGCAACGCCAAGGCCGTCTGCGACGAGGGCCGTGGCGTCGGTCCTACCGGCCTCGGCGTTTACCTCGATTTCGCTGACGCCATCCAGCGGCTCGGCCGCAAAGCCATCGAGGATCGCTACGGCAACCTTTTCGATATGTACGAGCGCATCACCGGGGAGAATGCCTACGAGGTTCCCATGCGCATCTACCCCGCGGTCCACTATGTCATGGGCGGACTTTGGGTGGACTACATGCTCATGAGCACCATCCCCGGCCTCTTCGTCGGCGGCGAAGCCAACTTCTCCGATCACGGCGCCAACCGGCTCGGCGCCAGCGCCCTGATGCAGGGCCTCGCCGACGGATACTTCGTCTTGCCGTACGCCGTGGGGGATTATCTGGGTTCGGCCAAGCTGGAGAAGGTTTCTCCCGACCATCCGGCCTGCCGGGAAGCCGAAGAGTCCGTCACCAGCAGGATCAAGCGCCTGCTGAGTGTGAACGGGCGGCGCACGGTCGATACCTTCCACCGCGAGCTGGGCAAGATTATGTGGGAGTATTGCGGCATGGTGCGCAATGAGAGCGGCTTGAAAAAAGCTCTCCAGATGATCCCGGAACTGCGCCAGGAGTTCTGGGAAGACGTGCGCGTGCTGGGCGAGAACGAAACCGTGAACCAGTCACTCGAAAAGGCCGGCAGAGTAGCTGATTTCCTCGAAATGGGTGAGTTGATTGTCCGGGACGCGCTCGCCCGCGACGAATCCTGCGGCGCTCACTTCCGCGAGGAACACGAGACCGAAGAGGGCGAGGCGATGCGCGACGACGAACATTTCATGCATGTGGCGGCCTGGGAGTACAAGGGAGACGACCAGGAACCGGAACTCCATCAGGAGCCGCTTCATTTCGATTACGTCAAGCCTTCGGTACGGAGTTACAAATAATGCGCATCATCTTACACATTTGGCGGCAGAAAAGCCCGGACGCTCCGGGAAAAATGGTGCGGTACGAGGTCCCAAACGTCAGCGAGCATATGTCCTTCCTGGAAATGCTCGACGTGCTCAATGAACAGTTGATTGAGAAAGGCGAGGAGCCTGTTGTCTTTGACCACGATTGCCGCGAGGGCATTTGCGGCGCCTGCGGCTTCATGATCAATGGCATCCCTCATGGGCCGGAACGCGAGACAACCGTCTGCCAGCTCCACATGCGGCATTTCAAGGACGGCGACGAACTCTACCTCGAACCGTACCGGGCCAAGGCCTTCCCGATCATCAAGGACCTGATGGTGGACCGCAGCGCCCTGGACCGTATTATTCAGGCCGGCGGATTCATCTCGGTCCCCACCGGCTCGGCTCCCGATGGCAACACCATCCCGATTCCTCACGAGACGGCGGAGTTAGCCATGGACGCCGCCGCTTGCATCGGTTGCGGTGCCTGCGTGGCAGCCTGTCCGAACGCCTCGGCCATGCTGTTCACCGGAGCGAAGATTTCCCACCTGGGCCTGCTCCCGCAGGGGCACCCGGAGAAGGATCAGCGGGCGCTGAAAATGGTGGCCCAGTTGAACCGGGAAGCCTTCGGCGCTTGCACCAACATCGCCGAGTGCGAGGCGGTCTGCCCGAAGAACATCAAGCTGGAAAATATCGCCCGGATGTTCCGCGACTTCATCAGCGCCAGTTGGCGCAAGCGGAGCGCCTGAGCGGGACCTGATCGCCGGAAGCCGCGCCCCGGGCCGGGCGGAAGGGATCGCTGGCCGGAGCCGGCCGCCAGGCTTACTCCTCGACGGTGATCGAGGGCCCCTCGGGACCGCCCACTTCCTGGATGCGCTCGATGGTCCGGCGGGCCAGCGTATGAAACGCCGAGACGCTGGCGGCCGAGCCGTCCTCGCGCAAAGCGACCGGATCACCGGCGTCGCAGGCAACCCGCACCTCCGGGTCAAGCGGCAGCTCTCCCAGAAAGGGAACTTCCATCGCCTCGGCAGTTCTCTTGCCGCCGCCGGTTCCGAACACGTCGATGCGCTCCTTCGACTGCGGCGCGATGAGGTAGCTCATGTTCTCGACAATGCCCAGGATCTCGGCCCGCACCTGGCGGAACATCAGCACGGCCTTCCGGGCATCTTCGAGCGAAACATCCGACGGCGTCGTCACGATGAGCGCGCCGCTGATCGGCACGGTCTGCACCAGCGAGAGCTGGACATCACCGGTGCCGGGAGGCAAATCGATCACCAGGTACTCCAGCCGCCCCCAGTCGACGTTGCGCAGGAATTGCTGAATCACGCTGTGCAGCATCGGTCCCCGCCACACCAGCGGGCGCTCCTCCGGGTTCAGAAAGCCCATCGACATCACCTTGATGCCGTAACGCTCGATCGGCTGCATCATCTCGCCGGCCACCTCGGGTACTCCCTTCACCCCCATCATGCGGGGGACGTTGGGACCGTAAACATCGGCGTCCATCAGGCCGACCTGGTGGCCCAGCGAGGCCAGCGAAACGGCCAGGTTGACTGCGACGGTCGTCTTGCCAACCCCGCCTTTGCCCGAGCCGACGGCGATCAGGTGCTTGACGCCCTCAATCGGTTGGGTGGGCTGTATACCCGGTTTGTTGGAACTCATCAGTCTTTGATTTTAGCATCCGGGCGCGCCTCGCATCCGAATACGCTGTTTCTGATGTGCCCGATAAGTTATTTCTATTGGACGCGCCTCGCCGGACACGCTATGCTGACTGCTTACCGGGTGCGCGGCGCGGCCCCGCCGCCGGTCTGGGGTCCCGCTCGACGGCGCCCGGTTGTCGATGGAGGATCAATGAGCCCAAAACAAGCACTGGAATTTGCCACCAGCAACGAAGCCAAACAGGTGGATCTGCGGTTCACCGATCTGCCCGGTCTTTCCCAGCACGTCTCCTATCCGATCAGCGAACTGACCGAAGACTCCTTCGAGGAAGGCTTCGGATTTGACGGCTCCAGTATCCGCGGTTGGGCGGCCATCAATGAGAGCGACATGCTCTTGATGCCGGACCCCTCAACCGCCTATATGGACCCGTTCGCCGCAGTGCCCACCCTGGTGATGCTGTGCGATATCGTCGACCCGATCACCCGCCAGCATTACGAGCGCGACCCGCGCTGGATCGCCAAGAAAGCCGAGATGTTCCTGAAGAACACCGGCATCGGCGATACCGCCTACTTCGGAGCCGAAGCCGAGTTCTTCATCCTCGACAGCGTCCGTTTCGACCAGACCCAACACAGCGGCTATTACTTCATCGACGCCGAGGAGGGCCGCTGGAACTCCGGCCGCGAGGGAGAGAACCTCGGCTATCGCCCGCGGTACAAGGAAGGCTACTTCCCGACCCCGCCCACCGACCATTACCAGGATCTGCGCAGTCAGATGGTGGAGACCATGATCCAGTGCGGCCTCAAGATCGAGTGTCACCACCACGAAGTGGCTACCGGCGGGCAAGCGGAAATCGACCAACGCTACGATACGCTGCTGAAGTCGGCCGACAACATGATGCTTTATAAGTACATCATCCGGAACGTCGCCTACCGCGCCAACAAGACCGTCACCTTCATGCCCAAGCCGATCTTCACCGACAACGGCAGCGGCATGCACACGCACCAGTCGCTGTGGAAGGACGGCAAACCGCTGTTCGGCGGCGACGGCTATGCCGGTCTGAGCCAGCTCGCCATGTACTACATCGGCGGCCTGCTGCGCCACGCGCGCGCACTGTCGGCCATCATCGCCCCGACCACCAACAGTTACAAGCGTCTGGTGCCCGGTTTCGAAGCCCCGGTGAATCTGGCCTACAGCCGCCGCAATCGCTCCGCGGCCGTGCGCATCCCGATGTATTCGGCCAGTCCCAAGGCCAAGCGCGCCGAGTTCCGCCCGCCGGATCCGTCTTGCAATCCGTACCTGGCCTTCGCCGCGATGCTGATGGCCGGCCTCGACGGCGTTCTCAACAAGATCGACCCCGGTGACCCGCTGGACAAGGACATCTACGACCTCTCTCCGGAGGAGATGAGACAGGTCCCCTCAATGCCGGCTTCGCTGGACGAGGCCCTCGATTGCCTGGAACAGGACCATGAGTTTTTGACCAAGGGGGACGTGTTCACTGAGGAACTGCTGGAGACCTACATCAACTACAAGCGGACCAACGAAGCCGAGGCGGTGCGCCTGCGGCCGCATCCCTACGAGTTCGCCCTGTATTATGACATTTAGGTGGCCACACGACGGCGCCGGGCAGCATGGCGCCCGGTGCGCGTCCGGCCCGCCGCGGCTGCTTCCATGAGGGCCTGATCCTGCAAGTAAGCCTGCCGGGGCCCGGTGGGCTGAGCCGCCTGTTTCCTGAGCCTTCGCAGTCCTCGTTGCCGGTCAGAACGCATCTTACAAGCCCTTCATTTTCACCTAGTTGACTCCCCCAGCCTCATCCGTCACGCCACCGTGCGTGGTACAACAAAACTGGCGGGGTGAGCAGCACTGCCCCGCCACCGGATCTTTGACAACCTGCTCGTTCGCCGAACCGGGGCGCGCGCGACCGCTCTCGCCAGTCCCGCACGCCGGCTTGACCTGGCGCGTAACAAAAAACCGGAGGTTCGAACCCAATCCCAGCCGGGCGGCCACTACCTCTAAAGCGGCAGGATCACCTCGCGCACCGGGTCGAAATCCAACCGCCGTTTTTGGATATAGGAGAGGTTGCCCAGGTGCGAGGCCTGCGCGGACCGGTGCCCGATCAGCACGTCGCCGTTCGGCCGCTTCCGCGTGCGGACGCAGTCCAGGAAGTTCTTCACATGGTCCAGCGTGAAGTCGTAGCCGTAGTTCGGCACCACTTCCACCGGCTTGGCCCTTCTCCCGGGCGGGGTGAACACGTAGTGGCGCCGGTCGATGTATAGCTTTCCCCCGGTCCCGCAAAACTCGATGGCTGCGCCCTTGATGCCGGGCACCAGGGTGGCTTCAAAGGTGGCGGTGAACTCGCTCGGATACTCGTTGAGCACGTTGATCGTGTCCGGGGCCGTGCGGCCGTCCTTGTAATGGTAGACGCCGCCGGCGGCCACCGAGGAGATGGGGATGTCGTCGCCCAGGAACATATGCACCACGTCGATCCAGTGGGTGAACAGGTCCGTCACCTGTCCGCCGCCGAAGTCGAGGTAGGCGCGCCAGTTCCAGTACTGTTGCGGGTCCCAATCCCGCCACCGCACCGGCCCGAGGAAGCGGGCCCAGTCCAGCGTCGTGGGCTGGGTCTTCAGGAACTCGGGTGCCTTGCGCAGGTGATAGCCGTTGCCGTACCACCAGGTGCGCGCCAGCGTGACCTTGCCGATCAGGCCGGTATCGAAGTACTTCTGCTTCGCTTCGATATAGTGCGGGCCGGAGCGCTGCTGCATGCCTACCTGGCAGACGCGCCGGTTGACCCGCGCCGCCTTGACGATCGGCGGGCCTTCCTCGATGGTCCGCGTCAGCGGCTTCTCGACGTAGACGTCCTTGCCGGCGTTCAGGGCGTCGATGGTAATGGTGGCGTGCCAGTGGTCCGGAACGGCGATCAGTACGATGTCCAGGTCTTTGTGCTCCAGCAGCTTCCGGTGATCGTGGTAGCTCTTCGCGCCCGGGGCCATGGCCAGCGCTTTGTCAAGCTGCATCGCGTAGATGTCGCACAGGGCGGTCACCTGCACGTTCGGGTCTTTCTGGAACAGGCCCATGTCGTGACGCCCGCGCTCACCGGGGCCGACCACGCCAAGGAAGATTCTCTCGTTGGCGCCGAGAACCCGGGAATACGACGCCGCAGTGAATGCCGCGGCTCCTTTCGCCGTGCCGCCGAGAAACTGCCGGCGGTCCATATGTTTCGTGTTCATGTGCGAATTATATAACCTTCGGCGCACTAAGTAGGCGTGGCGTTCATTCCATTGACGGCGGCAGTGCTGCTGTTGGCGGTGAGCGCGGCGCTGGGACAGGGGACCTCCCCGGCGCCGGCCGCGCCGCCGGCGGCCAAGTCCGCCCCCTCCGGCGCCGCCCTGGAGCGGGCCATCCGGGCACGGTTCGCCAGATCGAAGATCTCCGCCGACGGCTTCACGGTGCGCGTGGCCAACGGGATCGCGATCCTCGAGGGCCGTACCGATGTTCCTCAGCACAAGGGCACGGCCACCCGGCTGGCTCGCTCGGCCGGCGCCCGGAAAGTGGATAACCGGATCGAGGTAACCGAGCAGGGCCGCCAGAAATCCTCCCGCCGGTACCGGCGTCCGCCGCGCCGCGTCCGCGTGCGGCGCCCGCCCGGCCGCCGCAGCGCCCACTGAAGCGCCGGTCAAAGAGTGCTCGCTCCCCGGGCTTTGATAAAATCTTTATTGTCAGCCACAAGGATCCTCTCCGCATGAGAAAGAGCCTCGCCTGTATCCTGTTCACCGCTCTGTTGTGTACCGTTGCTGCGGCCGCCGGCCCCGTTGATCCGGCCACCGTAGTGGCTACCATCAACGGCCGCAAACTCTCCGCCGGAGAGCTGGACCGGATCCTTGCCGGTGTGCCCCAGGGGCTCCGGCGCAATCTGCGCAAGGACCTCAAGCAGTTCGTGCGCCAGTACGCCCTGGTCAGCCTCCTGGCTTCCCAAGCCGAACAACAGGGCCTGGACAAGAAGGAGCCTTACCGGCAGCAACTGGAATGGAACCGCCTCCAGGTCCTCATGCAGGCCGCCATCACCGAGAAGAGCCGCGAGCTTGCCTCCCAGGGGCTCTCCGAATCGGATCGCGAGGCGAAACTCCCCCAGTGGCTCGATACGGTGCGCGACAGCACCACCGTGAGTTTCGAGAACGATGACTACTTCTCCGGATCGATTCAGGCTGCGGCCGGCGTCAGTCCCGATGCCGTGGTGGCGAAGGTCAACGGTCGCGACCTCACTGCCGGTGAAATCAAGTCTATCCTCACGGGAGCCAGCGCCGAGGTCCGCACCAATTTCCAAACGGATCGAAAGACGTTCCTGCGCCAGTACGCGATGATGCTGCGCCTGGTCGAGATCGCCAACCAGCAAGGGCTGGAGCGGAAGAGCCCTTACCAGGAGCAACTGGCCTGGGTCCGTTCCAACATACTGATGCAAGCCCGGTTGAACGATTACACCGACCACATCAACATCGGGCCAAAGGAAGAACAGGAATACTACCAGGCGCACACCGACGACTACACTCAGGCCAAAGTCAAGGTGATCTACGTTCCGTTCACGCCGCCGGAGCTGGCCGCCTCGGCGCCGCCGGACAAGAAGGGGCGGACCGAGCAGGAGGCCAAGGCCAGGATCGAGTCGATCCACAAGCAGATTGCCGGCGGCGCTGATTTTGTGGAGATGGTCCGCAAGTACTCCGAGGACGCCACTTCCAAGGCGAACGACGGCGATTTCGGCACCATCCGCCGCAGCGACAAGATCCCGGAGGAGATCAAGAAGGTGATCTTTTCGCTAAAGGCGGGACAGGTGAGTGAGCCGGTGCGCCAGCCGAACGGCTACTACCTCTTCCGGGTGGAAGAGATCGGACGGCAGACGCTGGACCAGGTGCGCCAGACGCTGAACCGCGAGGCCAAGAGCGCCAAGTTCAAGGAGTGGTTCGACTCGGTGCGGAATTCGTTGAACGTCACCTTTGAGAACGAAGAGTACTTCGCGGATGCCGCTGCGCAATAGCGCTCTGCTCCGCCCGCCGCGCCGCGCGCCCACCGGCTTTCGCAACCAGGTGGCTGCGGCTATGGACCGGCTTCCGCCGCTTGAAGGTCAGCCGGTCCGTCTGCGCCTGATTCCCGAACTTCGCGTTTACCGGCGCCGGCTGGGCCGCGGCCCGGGTCCGGGCACGGCAGTGCACGCCGGCTCGGACCTGCGGCGGCGGATCACCTTCCTGGATCAGTCCCTCGTGGCGGATCGCGCCGAACTGGTCCGCATTCTCTACCATGAGATCTTTCACTACGCCTGGGTGCGCCTCTCCAACGGGCAGCGCCATGACTATGAGGCGGTCCTCGCCCGAGAGCTGCACCGCCGGGCGCGCGGGGAACTGGGCTGGTCCGCCGAGTTGAGAAAGCGGAAACTGGCGGCCGGGGATGTGTGCCACCGCAGCCGGAGGTGGCGGGAATACGTTTGCGAAAGCTTCTGCGATACGGCCGCCTGGATCTATGCCGGCCGGCCTGCTCACCCGGAGGCCACGCTCGCCCCGGGCTTCCAGGCCGCGCGCATCGAGTGGTTCCGTGGGTTTCCGCGGCCAGGGCATCGGATAGCCATATAGTAAAATGAACGCATAGGAGAGTTCCGTGATTCGATTTTTCCCTTTCCTGTCCGGCGCCGCGGTAGTGTCGGCCGCCGTGTTGCTGCTAGGCTGCGCCCGGAAGTCTGACTCGGTCGAAGCGGCTTCCCTCAAACCGGCAGCCGAACGCCAGCCGGCGCCCGAGTTCTCCCTCAAGGACGCCAACGGCCGAACCGTCAGGCTTTCCGATTACCGGGGCAAGGTGGTCCTGCTCAACTTCTGGGCTACGTGGTGCGGCCCTTGCAAGCTGGAAATTCCCTGGTTCGTTGAGTTTGAGAAGAGACACAAGGACCGCGGCTTCGCCGTACTGGGAGTCTCCATGGACGAGGACGGCTGGGACTCGGTGAAGCCTTACCTCATCCGGGCCAAAGTCAACTACCGGGTGCTGATGGGGACGGACACGGTGGCCATGCTCTACGGCGGCGTGGAATCGTTGCCGACGACGTTCCTGATTGACCGGGAGGGAAAGATCGCAAGGGTCCACGTCGGGCTGGTCAGCAAGAGCGAATATGAAAACGATATCGAAACCCTTTTGGGCACTGAGTCTGGTCGCCGGCGTGATCCTGTTGTGGCCATCGTGCCGGCCGTCGCGGGCCGCATCCGGTAGCGGAGTTCTCAAGGTCGCCTCGCCGGCGAAGCTGATGGTCCGGCCCGGCAACGTTGCCACGGCGGTGAGCCGCGTCGTGTTGCGCTCCGGCTATCACGTCAACAGCGACCGGCCGGGCGACGAGTACCTGGTCCCGCTACGCCTTACCTGGAACGCGGCGCCGCTGGAGGTGGCCGGGGTAAAATACCCGGAGCCGGAGATACGGCGCTACCCGTTCGCAGAGAAGCCGCTCCCGGTGTTCACCGGCAGCTTTGAGATTCGCACCCGGTTCCGGGCGCCCGACAGCGCCCCGCGCGGCCCGGGCACCATCACTGGCAAGCTACGCTACCAGGCCTGCACCGAAAAGCTCTGCCTGCCGCCGAAAACTGTCAGCATCAGCTTGCCGGTGGAAATCGAGTAGCGAGCCGCCGTGCGACGGTTGCTGATCCGGCCGGGGGCGATCGGCGATTGTATCGTTTCGCTGCCGGCGCTCGAATGTCTGCGCGCGGACTACACGGAGGTCTGGGTGGCTTCGCCCAACGTCGCTTTGGTTCGCTTCGCCGACCGCGTGCGCTCGATCGCCTCCACCGGTCTCGACCTGCTCGAAATCCGCGGCTCCGAGGCCGGGCCGGCGTTGCTGGACACACTGGCGGGGTTTGATTCCATCATCTCCTGGTACGGCGCCAACCGGGAGCAGTTTCGGGACGTCACCAGGCAGTTGGGCTTGCCTTTTGAGTTTCTGAGTCCACTTCCACCGGAGAAGGCGGGCAACAGGGAACCCGGGGCGGCCCCCGTCCATGCGGTGGACTTCTACCTGACACAGGCCCGCCGGTTCTCCGAGTGTAACGCCGGGGCCGTACCGCGTATCCCGTGCCGGCCGTCCCGGGACGAGAAAGGCTTCGTGGCGATCCAGCCCTTCTCCGGCAGTCCATCGAAGAACTGGCCCCTGGAACGCTATCGCCGGCTGGCCCGCCAACTGGAGCGCGATGTGCCCGTGGAGTGGTGCGCGGGACCGGAAGAGTGCCTGCCGGGAGCACGCCGCTTCGAGGACCTGTACGAGCTGGGCTGCTGGCTGGCCGGCGCCCGCCTCTACATCGGCAACGACTCCGGCATCACTCACCTGGCCGCCGCGGTAGGGACACCGGTCGTGGCCCTTTTTGGCCCCACCGACCCGCGAGTGTGGGCGCCGCGCGGCAAGCTGGTTCGGGTAGTGGCCGCCGGACGGCCAGGCGCGTCCATGGATCAGATTCCGGTGGCGGCGGTCACCGAAGCAGCCCGCCAACTGCTGGCCGGGGCCTGATCGATAAACCGCACCGTACTTACTCGATGGGAATGGACCGCCCCGTCCCGGCCGGGAGGTAGCGCGCCCCGTAAGCCTGGCGGAACAGGCGCTTCGCCCGTTCCCCGGTGCAATGAGCCGGAGCCACTTGCTCGACGCCGAGCTGTTGCAGGCGCTGGATCTGCGCCTGAATCTGCTCTTCGCTTTGGCGCAACATGTGGAAGCCGCCCAGCAGTAGCCACACCGACCGGGCGCCGGTTTCCCGTTCGGCCGCCTCGACCAGCCGCGCCACGCCCGGGTGGCTGCAGCCCACCAGCACCACCAGGCCCCGGGAAGTTTTCAGCGCCAGCGCCTGCTCCGGCGGCTTGCCTTCCACGGGCCCGGTCGTATAAACGCCCGGGGCGATCTTCAGCGGCCCTTTCACCCGGTACGGATTCATTCCCACCGCCATGGCCAGCTCGAACAATCTCGGCGGGAAAGAATCCAGAAAGTACACCTTCATGGAGCGGTTCTTCAGCGCCAGCCGGTAGATGCCGTTGATGTGGTCGGCGTGATAGTGCGAGATGACCGCGTCGGTGATCGAGGACGGCTCG
>CAZXVW010000102.1:0-15839 GCA_964644025.1 uncultured Solibacteraceae bacterium
ATCACGGTCACCACCTCGACTGGCTCCCCGTTGAGCAACGTGGGTTTGTAAACCCACTGCTTCACGGCCGCGGTGGCTGCGGGAACCAGAAGCGGATGACCACTAACCAAAGTCAAATTCTGAATTCTGCCGTCTTTGCCGATGATAGCGTTGAACCGGACGGTGCCCTGGATGCGGGCCTGCCGCGCCAGCGGAGGATAAACCGGCTTCGGCTGCCGAATCAGCCGGGCCGCCTGCACGTTGCCGCCGACCCGAATTCGCTTGGGCGGCTTCGGCTTCGGTTTTGGCTTTACCTTCGGCGGCGGCGGCGGAGGCACGGCGGTGGGAACCGAGCCGATAATTCCTCCAATTACACCGCCGGGCGTGCCACCGGGAACCCCACCGGGAACGCCTCCCACGACTCCGACTGCGCCGGAAACCGGCGGGAGCTCATCCTCCTTAATGATCGCGATCTCTTTCGGGATCTCCTTCGGAGCCATCAGCTTGCCCGCGTCGAACTGCTTCGGAATCACCTTGACGACCCTTTTCGGAGTCGCCGCCGGTGGTGGTGGAGGAGGCGGCGGCGGTGGAGGAGCCACCAGGAAACTGGTTAGCTGCGTCGCCGGCAACGTGTCGAAATAAATCATCGGTACGAGAATCAGTATGCCGAGCAAAAGGATCTGGAGAGCAAACGAGAGCACTACGGCCCACGTCCTTCTCGTCTTTGCCTGTTTTTCGAGCAGGCTCTGTTCAAACATAGTGCTTAACCCTTTCCAAACCTTCGGCTGCCAGCGCCCGGCCACCCCTGCGGGGCTGCCGCGGGCGCCGCAAACCGGCTTGTCAAAACCAAATTCACACGGTCATCGAACCGCCTTCGCGGAACCCTTCCGTACCGCCGGCTTCCGTGCCGGTCTCGCCACCACCCGCGCTCGCTTCCGCCTCTCCAGCATATTCTGCCAGAAAACCAGAATCGGGCTGGCGATGAAGATCGAGGAATAGGTTCCCACCAGGATACCCACTACGAGCGCAAATGCAAAATTGTTCAACACCTGACCGCCGAACAGGAACAGCGCCATCACGGTCAGAAAGGTCAAACCGGAAGTCAACACCGTGCGGCTCAGAGTCTGATTGATGCTCAAGTTGACCAGCTCGGGCAACGAGCCCCGCCGGACGATCTTGAGATTCTCCCGGATCCGGTCGAACACGACGATCGAATCGTTCATCGAATAGCCGACCAGGGTCAACAGCGCCGCGATCACGGTGAGGGAAATCTCCCGGTCGAAGATGGAGAACAAGCCCACCGTGATGATCGTATCGTGGAAAACCGCCAGTACGGCTGCCACGCCGTAAATCCATTCAAACCGGAACGCGATATAGACAAGCATGCCGCCCAGTGCCAGCAGCGTGGCCATCATCGCCTGGTGGCGAAGCTGCACCCCGACCTTGGGACCAACGATCTCGACGCTGCGGATGGTGAACGGCGACAGGCCGAACTCCTCTTTCATCGTGGCGATGATTTCAGGTGTTACGCCGGGCACCGCCGACAACTGGTCAAAACTGGTCAGCAGCCCGGAACGGGGAGGGGTGTCGCGAAACTCGCGCATCGCATCGGCCAGCCGGTTGAGCTCATCATCGGAAAGCCCGATTCCTTTCCGCTGCAAGGGCCCTCGCAAGTGATCGGCGATGAGCTGCGCGCCGGCGTTGTTGAAATCCAGTTTGCCGCTCGGATCCCCGAAGCGCTCAGTCAGCGTCTTGACCATCATTTCCCTGGCCGCCGCGAGTTCCTGCTCGCTCTTCAGCTCAGTGCTGATCATGACTTCCTCGGAACCGATGATCCCTTGCACGGAGATCTCTCCCTCAATACGGCTCGACAGCGCCGAGCGGATTTGGTCCAGCGGGGGCAGCTTGGCGAATTTCACGTACATGAGGGTGCCGCCCTTGAAGTCGATGCCGTATCTTGGCCCGCCCTTCAGGACGAGATTTGTCATCCCCGCGGCAATCAGCACCAGCGAACCGATGATGAAGGGCCACTTGTTGCCCAGGAAGTCAAACTTCGGATTCTTAAATAACTCCATGCAACGTTTCGCGCCGGTACCCGAATTGGTTAGACACTGCCGGCGCCCAAATTGTTCCCGGTGTCGTTCACAAAAACTATCACAATAGCAGTTAGATACTCAATCGCGCCAGTCGCGGATTCCGGGCCAGGTCGAAGTCGAACAGGCTCTTGGACACGAAGACCGCGGTGAAGAGGTTGGCCATCAGGCCGATGGTAAGAGTGATCGCAAAGCCTTTCACCGGACCGGTCCCGAACATGAACAGGAAAGCGCAGGAGACCACCGTCGTCAAGTTCGTATCGATGATCGTCAAAAATGCTTTGCTGAAGCCCGTATCCACGGCTGCGGGAATGGCCTTGCCGGCCCGCAGCTCCTCCCGAATCCTTTCAAAAATCAGCACGTTACTGTCCACGGCCATGCCGATGGTCAGAATGATGCCGGCGATGCCCGGCAGCGTCAACACCGCATCAAAATAACTCAGCACCGCGAGCAGGATCAACCCGTTCAGAACCAGCGCCACCGTCGCGTTCACTCCGGCCTTCTTATAGTAAGCCAGCATCAGGATGACCACCCCGATCAGGCCGGCGATTCCGGCGACGAACCCTTCGTGAATCGAATCCGCGCCGAGCGAGGGGCCTACGGTCCGCTCCTCCAGATACACGATGCCGGCGGGCAAGGAACCGGACTTGAGAATGACGGCCAGGTCGGCCGCTTCCTGCTCGTTGGCAGCGCCGGTGATCCGCCCGCTGTCATCGATCCGGCTCTGGATGACCGGGGCGCTGCGGACCTGCCCGTCCAGCACGATGGCCAGGCGGTTGCCGACGTTGGCCTCGGTGAACCGGCCGAAGCGTTTGGCGGCGTCCTGGGACAGGGTAAAATCCGTTTCCCACTTGCCGAACTCGTCCCGGCCGGCGCGGGCGTTGCGGATGTCCCTTCCGGTAACCACGGCGCTGCGGTTCAACAACCACCACGTCTCACCCTGGTTCCGCCCGCGGGTGGCCTCCTTGACCAGCCTGGTGTTCAGCGGCAGCACGCCGCCGTGTTTGGCCAGCGCTTCCTCACGCGAACCGAACGGGCCGTCCTTCACCTCGCACAGGTCCAGCTTGGCCGCCGTCTTCAGCAGCGCCTTGACCCGCGCCGGATCATCCACGCCCGGCATCTGCACCAGGATTTCGGCCTCGGCCTCGGCCCGGCCGCGCTGCTGGACGGTTGATTCGGTCAGCCCCAGGCCGTTGATCCGGTTCTCGATAGTCCGGATGGAGCGCTCGACGGTATCGCGCCGCAACTGCTGGGCGGCCGTGGGCCGCATGGTCATCTTGTAGTCGGTCGAGCTGACCGGCGCCAGCACCCATTGCGGAAAACGGTCCGTCACCATTTGGCGGAAGACAGCCGTGGAATCCAGCGGCACGCCGTGAATGTTGATCTGGATGGTGTCGGCCGTCTCCAAGCTGTTCGGATCGTTCCGGTCGATCGAGTCGTAGGGGATGTTCTCCCGCGCCATCTCTTGTTTCAGCCGGTCGATGGCGAGGTCGGCTTCCTCCTTGAAAGCATCCTGCACCTGCACCTGCAAGACCAGGTGGCTGCCTCCGCGCAAGTCCAGCCCCAGGCGCACATTCTGCTGGAGATTCTGCTTCGCCTGGCTCAGCGACGTGGGTACGCCCACCAGCCCGTAAGCGCAGGCGACCACGACCGCCAGGATCAGCAGCGCTTTGACTTTCAGGTTCGTAATCATCCGGAAACCCTATTTCTTCTTTTGTTCGCCCACCAGGCTCGCCACGGCGCTGCGAGCTACCTCGAGTTTGAGGTTGTCGGGCTTGACACGGAGGATGATCGCATCGTCGTCAAGTTTCACGATGGTCCCGATAATCCCGCCGTTGGTAAGGACCTTGTCACCGTTGGCCAGCTCCCGCAACATCTTCTGCTGCCGCTTCTTCTGGCGTTGCATCGGCATGAACAGCAAGAAGTAGAAAATACCGAAGATCAGCAGGATGGGCAAGAAGCCGACGAGCGGGTTCGAAGACCCCGGGGTTTGCAGCAATAAGAGATTGTTCAACACGGTTTTTCCGTCTGCGCGCCGGCCCGCCTCATCCGCCACTCCCCATTGCAGCGTTGAGCACCATCGCTTCGGGTGGACACCCACCACTGGAACGCCGGTCGCGCCACATCAGCCCGAAAAGTTGAGGCACCGGAATCAGCGCAGGCTCTACACTTGCTCTGCCGGCAGGGATCGTACTGCTTTCAGGTACTCGGGGAAAGTCCCTTCGACTATAGCCTGCCTGATCTGGCGCATGATGTCAAGGTACCTCCAGATATTATGGACCGTCGCCAGCGTGGAATACAACATCTCCCCAGCCTGGAACAGGTGGCGCAGGTAGGCCCGCGAGTACCACCGGCAGGTACTACAACCGCAGCCTTCCTCCACCGGGCGGGGGTCGTGGCGGTAGCGCGCCTGCTTAATGATAAGGCGCCCGGCGGCGGTGAACAAACAGCCGTTCCGGGCGTTGCGGGAGGGCAGCACGCAATCCATCATGTCGACGCCGCGGGCCACGTACTCCGGCAGTTCTTCTGGCAGGCCCACGCCCATCACGTAACGGGGGGCCGAGGGCGGCAGCAGCGGCACCGTCGCCTCCACCATCTCCATGCTGAGCGCCCGGGGTTCCCCGACCGAGAGCCCGCCGATGGCGTATCCGCCGGCCTCCAGCCGGAGCAGTTCCGTGGCGCACCGCCGGCGCAGGTCCGGGTACATCGAGCCTTGCACAATGGGAAACAGGCCCCGGCCGCCTCCCCCGTCTTCAATTCTTCTTCGATAGTGGTGGAAACCCGCCTCGGCCCAGCGCAGTGTCCGCTCGACCGACTGTTTCGCTAACTCGTAACTGGCCGGGTACGCCAGGCACTCATCCAGCGCCATCAGAATATCGCTGCCAAGCGCCAATTGGACGTCCACGACCGACTCCGGCGTGAACCGGTGCAGATCGCCGTCGAGGTGGGAACGGAACACGACGCCTTCGTCGGTGACCTGGCGCAGGTGGCTCAGGCTGAAGACCTGGAACCCGCCGGAATCGGTGAGAATCGCCCGCGGCCAGGACATGAAGCGATGCAGGCCTCCGAGCTTACGGATCACCTCGGGCCCGGGCCGCAGAAAAAGGTGGTACGTATTCGCCAGCAGGATCGGCGCGTCCAGCTCGCCGATCAGTTCCTGCTGCCGTAAACCTTTGACAGTGGCCTGGGTGCCCACGGGCATGAACACCGGCGTCGGAACCACGCCGTGGGCCGTGTGCAACAGGCCGGCGCGGGCGCCCGTCTGCGGGCATTCCGCCTGGATCTCGAATCGGAGTTCGGGCTGCATCGGATTCACGAGGCTCCGGGGCGGGAAACGTGAGCAGAATCCGCCGCCTCACGGCTCCCCTGCCGCCAGGAGCAGGAACCCCTATTGTAGAATTGCGCCATGACGACACGAGTGTGCGCTGTCTTGCTGCTGGCGCCGCTGGCCGGCTGGGGCCAGAATACCGACCTGGTCTACCAATCGGCGGAACGCCCCCACGCCCTGGCGCTGATCGGCGACCGGTACCATTCCCCCGTCTACCAGCGCGACGGCCTCATCAAAGCCCTCGTTCGCACGAACATCCCCACCACGTTCATCACCAACGTCGAGGAATTGAACGCGAACTCGCTGGCCGCGCACCAGCTTCTGATCATCTTTCGCGACGGGATGAACTGGCCGCACGGCTACGGCAAGGGCAAGCAGGTGATCTGGATGAGCGAGGCCCAGCAGCAGGCGATCTGGGATTTCGTCACCGGCGGCGGCGGCTTTCTGGCCCTGCACAACGCCCAGGGCCTCTATCCTCCCGGCGGCTTGTACTATAAGCTGTTCGGCGGCGACTACGGCGGCCACCCGACCCCGTACACGTTCACGGTGCGCGTGGAGAACCACGATCATCCGGTCACGGCCGGGGTCGAGGATTTCCGGATCCTCGACGAACAGCACCTGGTGAAGTATTACCTCGACGACGCTCACCTGCTGCTCAGAACCATCGCTCCGGACAACACGGCGGCCGCCGGCGGCTGGTGGCGCGAGATGGGCAAGGGGCGCTTTGTATACCTGTCGCCCGGCCATACGGTCGAAGCGCTCAACCATCCGATGGTGCAACGGCTGATCCGCAACGCCGTACGCTGGCTGCTCCGGTTCGACTGACCGGGCCGGCCCCCGCCCGGCGCTTCCCGTCGCGGCGGACCGGGCCGTGTCCCTTGTAGCTGGCGACGCCGTTGTGATTTACTGCGGACATGAACCGTTACTTTGCTGTTTTCCTCGCCGCCGCGCTGTCGTTGCCTGGCGCGGCGCAAGTTCGCCTCGTCCAGAAGGCCGACCGGATCTCGGTGACCGTCGACGGCCAGCCGTTCACCGAGCTGTTCGTCAGCGGGGAGAACGTTCACAAACCCTACTTTCATCCCCTGCGCTCCGCCTCGGGAAAGATCGTCACCCGTCTCTATCCCATGAAAACGGTGGAAGGCGAGAGCCATGATCACCCGCACCATCGCGGCCTGTGGTTCGCACACGGCAACGTCAACGGGACGGATTTCTGGTCCTCGGATCCCTCCCGGCAAGGAGACCAGTACGGCAGAATCGTGCTGAATAAGGTACTAGAACTGAAAAACGGCGCTAAACAGGGATTGCTCCACGCGCTGTTCGACTGGCGCGACTCCCGCGGCAACACGCTGGTCAGAGAGGACCGCCGGGTTGTTTTCTACTCCCATCCAACACTACGGATCATGGACTTCGATCTCCGGCTGACCGGTGTCGAGAAGGCGCGTTTCGGCGATACCAAGGAAGGCACGTTCGCCATCAGGGTGGCCAGCTCACTCAACGAGCGGCATGGGGGGACCATTGAAAACGCCGAAGGCGCCACTGGCGAGAAGAGCTGCTGGGGCAAGCGGTCCAACTGGGTGGACTACCACGGCGAAGTCGGGGGCGAGAAGGTGGGCATCGCCATCTTCGATCATCCGGCGAACCCGCGGCATCCTACCTACTGGCACGTGCGCGGCTACGGCCTGTTCGCCGCCAACATTTTCGGCGAGCACGATTTCTACCGGGATAAGACCCGTGACGGCAGCATGACCCTGATGCCCGGCCAGAGCTGGCGGTTCCGCTACCGCGTGGTGATCCACCCCGGAGACGCAAACTCAGCCGGCATTGCGAAAATGTACCAGGAGTACGCCAGGACGAAATAACCACGCGGCCCGGCCGTTGCGGGGCGCCCACCGTGGAGCTCGTCCGGGCAAGTATTCTTAGACTGCAATGGATCAGAAAGCGGCGCCAGCCGCCAGGAGGGAAACTAATATGCCACGATCCTTGAAAATCTTCTGGGTCCTGTCAACCGCCATAGTCCTGGCCGCCGGGGTTTGTTTCGCGGCGCCCGCCACGCGCGACTACGGCGTCGTCAAGAACCAGGCCAGCCCGTACGCCAGGCTCCACAGCGTCGACTTGAGCGCGGTCCACTGGACCAAGGGGTTCTGGGCGAAACGGTTCGCCCAGACCCGCGAGGTCACGCTGCCCCGGCTCTGGGAGCTGGCGGCGGACCCAACCAAGGGCCACGCCATTCAAAACTTGCGGATCGCCGCCGGCCTCGAAAAGGGGGAATTCGCCGGCACCAACTGGCAGGATGCCTGGGTGTACAAGTGGCTGGAAGCCGCTTCCTATGTCTACGCGGCGACCCATGACCCGAAGCTGCTGGCCCAGATGGACCGGATCATCGCCGTCATCGAGAAAGCCCAGCAACCGGACGGCTACATCGCCTCACAGATAACGGTTCGCGGATGGAAGAGGTTCGAGGAGCCCGGCCGCCACGAACTCTACACCATGGGCCACCTGATTACCGCGGCCTGCGAGCATTACCGCATCACCGGCCGGACCGCGCTACTGGATGTCGCCCGCAAAGCCGCTGACTACATCTATGACACCTTCAAGACCCGTAATCCGAAGCTGGCGGATTTTCCCCGGAATCCCTCGATCATCATGGCCGGCGCCGAACTCTACCGCACCACCGGTGAACGGCGCTACCTCGACATGGCGAACTTCTTCATCGACTGGCGCGGCAGCCGTTACGGCGACGGGCGCCGCAATGTGTGGGGGCCGGCAAGAAACGGCAGCGATCTGAACCAGAACTGGCGCCCGCTGCGCAAGGAAACCGAGGTCGTCGGGCACGCGGTTTTCTTCACCTACCTGTACGGCGGCGCCGCCGACGCCTACATGGAAACCGGCGACAAGACGCTGCTGGAGGCGCTCGAACGCCTCTGGGCCGACCTCGTCAACCACAAGATGTACGTCACCGGCGGCGTCAGCCCCATGCACAAGGCCCACCCGGTGCGCCGCTTGCGGCCCGGGCATCTGGACACGATCGCCGGGGATTCCATCCATGAGGGTGTCGGCGCCCCCTACGATCTGCCGAATTCCTCCGCTTACAACGAGACCTGCGGCCAGATCGGCGACTTGATGTGGAACTGGCGGATGCTCCTGATCACCGGCCAGGCCCGCTTCGCCGACGTCATGGAGCAAACGATTTACAACTCGATCCTTTCCGGCATCAACGTCAGCGGCAAGGGCTGGTCTTATACCAACCCGCTGCGCTGGTACGGGGCGGAGCAGCTTCTGCGGAGCAACGACGCCCACCAGCGGTTCGACCCTGGCGCCAAACACATCTGCTGTCCCACGAACCTGCTCCGTCTGCTGGCGTCTTGGAACGATTACCTGTACACCACCAGCGCCGATGGCCTTTGGGTCCACCACTACGGCGGCAACCGGCTGGAGACGACCCTGGAGAACGGAACCCGGCTGGTGTTGCGCGAAGAAACCGGCTATCCCTGGGACGGCGCAATCAAATTCACCGTCGAACAGGTAAGCCCCTCTCGCGCGTTCTCGATCGCCCTGCGCATTCCGGCCTGGGCGCAAGAGGCGACGCTGAAGGTCAACGGCCGACCGGCCGGGGGCGCGCTGGCGCCGTCCTCCTACGCCACGCTGCGCCGGAAATGGGTAGCTGGTGACGTGATCGAGTTGAATCTCCCCATGCCGGTCCGGCTGATCGGCGCCAGCCCTTTCATCGAGCAGACTCGCAACCAGGTGGCCGTCATGCGCGGCCCGATCGTCTACTGCCTGGAATCAACCGACCTGCCGGCGGGCGTTCGCTTCGAGGATGTCACTATCCCGGCGGCGGCCGAATGGAAGGCGGAGTGGCGGCCGGAACTGCTGGGTGGAGTCACCGTCCTGCGGACTCGCGCATTGGCGCTCGACAAATCGGAGACACCGGAGCTAGGCCCCTACCGCGCCATCCGCGCGGTTCGGACACGGCCCGTCGAAATCATGCTGATCCCGTATTACGCCTGGAACAACCGCGGGGAACCGAAGATGAGCGTCTGGTTGCCGGTGCGGTGGTAAAATCTCCAGGCAGATGAAGACCGCAAAACCGATATTGCTCGCGGCCGCCATTGCCCTGGCCGGGTTCGGCGCCGCGCCCGGGGCGCGGGACGCTGGTCGCGTCAAAGCAGCCCAGTCTTCCCGGCCCAACGTGCTGTTCATCGCCGTCGATGATCTCCGCCCGGAACTCGGCTGCTACGGGGAAGAGCTGGTGCGCTCCCCGCATATTGACCGGCTCGCGGCACGCGGCCTCCGCTTCACCCGGGCCTTCTGCCAGCAAGCCATCTGCGGCCCCTCGCGCGCCAGCCTGATGACCGGGCTGCGGCCGGATTCCGACGGCGTCACCGACAATGCCACCTACTTCCGTAAGACGGTGCCGGACGTCATCACCCTCCCGCAGCAATTCTGGAATCACGGCTACGAGACCGTCTATATCGGCAAGATCTACCACGGCAATTTCCGGGACGAAGAGCACTCCTGGAGCCGCAAGGCAACCTTTCCGAAACGGAGATACCCGCCGCCGGTGCACGGCTACCAGTTGAAGGAGAACCAGGAGATCATCAGGCGCCGAACCGAAGAGGTCCGGAGAAAGTACGGCGCCCCCATGTGGGGGCTGATCCAGGGACCGGCCTGGGAAGCGGCCGACGTGCCGGACGATGCTTACGAAGATGGCCGCAGCACCGAGGCCGCCCTCGCCACCTTGCGGGAACTCCGGGCGGCCGGGAAGCCGTTCTTCCTTGCCGTCGGGTTTCACAAGCCGCACTTGCCCTTCATCGCTCCCAAACGGTACTGGGACCTTTACGACCCCTCCCGGATCAAGCTGGCCGGCAACCCCTTCGCGCCGAAAAACGCCACTTCGCTCGGGCTGCACTCGTCATTTGAATTGCGAACCCGCTACGGGATTCCCAAATCCGGACCGATCCCGGAGGAGACGGCCCGCCGTCTCATCCACGCCTACCTGGCCTGCGTCAGCTACATCGACGCCCAGATCGGCCGCATTCTCGCCGAACTGGACCGGCTCGGCCTGCGCGACAACACGATCATCCTGGTGTGGGGCGACCATGGCTGGCACCTCGGCGAGCACGGCATCTGGGGCAAGGCGACGAATTTCGAAGTCGCCACCCGCGTGCCCTTGCTTGTCACTGCGCCGGGGCAAAAGGCGCGGGGCGTTGCTTGCGGGGCGCTGGTGGAACTCGCCGACCTGTACCCGACTCTCTGCGATCTGGCCGGCTTGCCGCTGCCGAAACACCTGGAGGGGACGAGCTTCGCGCCGCTGCTCGATGAGCCGAACCGCCCGTGGAAAAAGGCCGTCTTCAGCCAGTTTCCCAGCCCGGCGCTGCGCGAGTGGGCCGCGCTGCCGCTCTCCGACGCCATGCGGCAGACTTTCTTTGGCCCGCTGATCCGGCGGGTCGAGGCGCGGCTCAAGACCGAGGCGCCCGGCCGCTATGACCCGGATCTCTACAACCAATACCTGATGGGGTACACGATGCGCACGGACCGGTATCGTTTCACCCGCTGGGTGGACACCCGCGAACCGAACGCGCCACCAATTGCCGTGGAACTCTATGATCACGAAACCGACCCCGAGGAGAACACGAACATTGCCGCCGATCCCGTCCACGCGGCACTGGTGGAACAGCTCACCCGGCAGATGAAAGCCGGCTGGAAGGCCGCCCTGCCGGAGCCCGTGGCGAGGAAGTCCCGCCGGTAAGACTGCGCGGCACCGGGAGTGACCCGGCGCCCGGTTCCTCCCCGGGGCGGAGTGATACACTTTGCTTGCGGAGCAACCCATGAAGCGGCGGAAATTCGTCACCGGAACAGCGGGCGCGGCGGCCACCGTATTTGGCGGGCGGCCGCGGGCGTCGGCGTACAAGGGGGCAGGGGGCGGCAACCCGGCCAATACCCGCCGGCGGGTCCTGTTCCTCGCCGTCGACGCCATGGACCCGGCGGCGGTCCAACGCTTCCGCGATGAGTTGCCCAACATCCGCCGGGTGATGGGGGAGGGTTACAGCGGCCGCATCCTGCCCTACGTGAGCTGCTGGGGCAACATGGACTTCATGAGCATGATGACCGGAGCGCCGCCGGGCACCCAATACCGTTCCCGGCCTCCCGGAGGCGGCAGCCTGCGTCACCGGGGTTGTGTGTCGGAAACCATCTGGCAGGTGCTCGCCGGCGACCGGCGGCGCAGCCTCCTGCTGGAGTTCCCCGGCGCGATACCGGAGGAAAACGTCGCCACGATTCCCGGCCGCCGCGGTGGCCTGACGCTGGAGCGCGCCGCGGTCTACCAGACCCGCAATGTAGTCATCCCGGGCACTTACAATGAGCAGCTCGAAACCACCGGCTGGCCCCCGGGCGGAGGGCCGAAACCCGGGCGGCAGCCGGTGGTCATCGACGATCCCCGCCCGGCCACCGGCTGGGGATCGCTGCCGCAGTCGGCCCGTCCCCCGCTCGAGATTCGCCTCGAACGGTGGCCGGCTCTCATCCTGGCGTCCGGCTCCGCCTACGATACCGTGGCGATTTACCAGCGCAAGGGCGGCCCCGTGCTCGCCCGGACCAGCGCCGGCGGGTGGTCGGATTGGGGCGAAATCGCGAGAAACGGCCGCCGGGGCCTGGTGCGGTTCCGCCTGCTCGAACTGGCGCCTGACGGAAGCCGCCTCCAGTTGCTCCGTTCGGCGGTTTGCGCGACCGACGACTTCTCCGAGCCGCCCGGGTTGGCGCGCCACCTGGCCGGCAAGCTCGGGCCGATCTGGTCCGGCTCAGCCATCCCGCCGAATCCAAACGACCCCTTCTGGGAAGCCGGCGAGGCAGAGGCCCTGGAAGGAACTATGCGGATAGCCGGCGCGGCCCTGGAAACGCTGGAATCCTGGGATTGGGATTTCTTCCTCCACAAAACGGGGCTGGTGGACAAGGCGCTGCACCAGTGCCTCACCCTGGCCGATCCGTCTTACTACCGGTATGATGCGGCGCTCGGCAAGCGGGCCGACGCGGTTTACCGACGGGCTTACATGGGCCTCGACCAGGTGATCGGCAAGCTGCTCGGCGCGCTCGAACAACGAGGCGATACCGTGCTGGTCGTCGCCGGGGACCACGGCGGCGGCGTGAACAACGTCGTCTGCGACATTGACCAGCGCTTGCGCGACGCCGGCCTGCTCGCTGGCGCCGGCCGCGACATCGACTGGTCCCGGACCCGCGCCTATACCAAGCGCCAGCGCCAGGGCACCGAGATCTTCATCAATCTCAAGGGGAGGGAACCCCAGGGAATCGTCGATCCGGCCGACTACGAGAAAACCCAGGAGGCGGTGATTGACGCGTTGCTGGACTGGCGCAGCCCGCTCGATGGCCGGCGTGCCGTGACCTACGCTCTGAAACTGCGTGACGCCGCCTTGATCGGCTACTGGGGCCCGGAAGCCGGCGATGTCCAGTTCTGCTACAACCCCGGCTTCGTGTGGGGCGTGAATCCGGACGGCGCGGCCATTGCCCCTGCTCGAAGCCCGGTTTCCAATCATGGACCGCAGATTGTCACCGGAGAAACGGGCTACAGTTCCATGATGGGCCAGATGCTGGCATGGGGACCGGGCGTGGCCCGGGGCGTCCAGCGGGACGAGACCGCGCTCGGGCCGATCCCGATCGCCTCGGTGGCTCCGACGGTGAGCCGCCTGCTGGGGTGCCGGGCGCCGGCCGGCTGCCAGCTCGGCCCGATACTGGAGATGCTGGCCTGAGCCAGCAGGAAGGGAAGTGTGATGCGAACGCGGAGACAGTTCTTGAAAAGCAGCCTGCTCGGCGCCGCCGGGTTGCTTAGCCTGCGAGAGACCCTCGAAGCCGCCGGGAGCGCGATCCCCAACCTGAAGATCACCGGCATTAGAGTTCACCGGCTCCGCCAGCCGCTCGCCGAACCGATGGGCTATTGCTGTGCTCGCGGGAGTCCGCTCGGGATGACGTCGGTCGGCGCCAGCGTCATCGAGGTCACCACCGACGCCGGGATCACCGGCTGGGGCGACGGGCAATGGGCGGGGGACGTCTTGCGCCAGAATCGGGACCGGGTGATCGGCCGTTCCCCGTTCGAGGCCGAGGCGATCTTCGACGAACTGACCGAACTCAGCCGGGTCCCGTTCCACGCGATTCCCCGGAGGGCCCCCTCGCCGGGCGGGCTGGACGTGGCTCTGTGGGATCTCATGGGCAAGGCGCTCGGCAAGCCCGTTTCGGCGCTGCTGGGCAAACAGTACCGGAAGCGCGTGATGCCGTACGCTTCGGCCGGCTACCGCAAGGACTGGCCGGATCTGGAAGCCGGATTCGCCGCCGAACTCCGTCACTGGACCAGAGACGTGGGCTTCCGCGCCGCCAAGGTCAAGACCGGCTACGGACCGGCCACCGATGTTCGGGTGATCCGCGCCGTCCGCCAGGCCATCGGCGAGGAAATTCACCTCGGAATCGACTCCGGAACCCCGGGCGCCTACGATGACGGAACAGCCGTGATGCTGGGCCGGCAACTGGAGGAGTTCAACCTCGAATTCTGGGAAGAGCCGATTAACAAGTGGGACCTGGAGGGCTATGCCCGTCTGAAGAACGCCTTGCGCATTCCGCTGGCCAGCGGCGAGGCCCTGCCGGTGGACTGGGTGATCGAAAACTACATTCAGAGGAAGACGGTGGATATCGTGCAACCGGACATCAGCACCTGCGGCTTCACCGGCGGCAAGAGGATCACTTACGCCTGCGCGTTGAACCGCGTGCGCCTGGTGCCCCACAGTTGGGGAACGCCGATCCGGATCGCCTCCGAGATGCACTGGGTGGCCTGCATCCCGGCGATGTTCCGGGCCTGGAATCCTCCTCCCTGCCTGTTCGAGTTGCACCTGCCGCACGAAAGCCCGGCCTGGGATCTGACGCGAAAACGGATCGAGGTGGACGCCAAGGATGGCCGGATCGCGGTTCCCACCGGAGCTGGTCTGGGAATCGAGATTGACCGGGATGCCCTGGCGCGCTACCGGACCTCCGTGGTCAACATCTGAATTTCTCGAGGATCCACGTGAGCGCCAACTGGAAGGAGACGATCGAGGCAGTGATCCGGAGCGGCGATCCGGAAGCGTTGCGCCGGCTGGCCCGGACGCGCGCGGCGCGGGTGATCCGGTACTTGAACAGCCGCCTCTACACCGATGACGAGGAGGAGAAGTGGCGCACCGTGCGCGCCTTCGGCATCGTCGCCGGCATCGCCGCCGGGGTGGACGCCGAACGGGTAGCCGACCTGCTGCGCCGGTTTGCGTGGGCGCTGAATGATGAATCCGGGGCCGTCCCGTACGGGATTCCGGAAGCCATGGGTGAGATCCTCGCCACGCGGCCGGAATTCCAGCGGGCCTTTCTGCCGGTGCTCTGCTCCTTGCTGACCGAGGAAGAAATGAGCCAGACGGGGCCGGTGGAGCGCGGTGCGATCTGGGCGGTGGGGCGGGTGGGCCCGCCGGCGGCCGAGCATTCGCGTGAGGTGGTGGCGGCCGTGCGCGCTGCGGCCGACTCGCACCCAGACGCCGTGACGCGCGGGGTCGCGGCCCAGGCACTGGAACGAATCACGGGAACATCGCAATCATGAGCCCGACCAAGACAGAGTGCATTGGCAAAATCCAGTTGTTTGCCGGGCTAAGCCGGCGGGAAATCGACGTGCTGGCCTCCCACGCTGTCGAGAAGCGCTACCAGCCGGGCGAAGTGTTGTTCGGCGAGGGAGAACCCTGCGAGGGCCTTTACCTGATTTTGGAGGGCAGCGTGAAGATTTACAAGACCTCCTCTTCCGGCCGGGAGATTGTTCTGGCCGTCGAGAACGCTCCCTCCAACGTGGCGGAAGTGCCGCTGTTCGACGGCGGCCCTTACCCGGCCTCGGTGGGCGCCCTCACCCGCGTGCGGATCGCTCTCATCCACACCGACGATTTCCGGCGCGTATGCCGCCAGTATCCCGAGGTCGCGCTGAAGATTTTGGCGGCCGCGGGCCGGCGGCTGCGCCAACTGGTGGGAGTCATCGAACAGGTGACTTTCGGCAGCGTTCGCCAGCGGCTCGCGGGCCTGCTGCTGGAACTCGGCCGCCAGGCGGCGAGCGATACGTTCCGGCTGACGATGACCCACCAGGAACTGGCGGCGAGGCTGGGCACGGTCCGCGAGGTGGTTTCCCGCAACATCAGCCGGTTCCAGGCCGAAAAGCTGATCCGCGTCAAAGGCCGGAACCTCCGTTTGCTTGATCCGCACGGGCTGCGGCGGGAAGCGGAAACTGAGCTCTGAAGCGCCGGCAGCGCCGCCCCGGCCGGGCTTACTGCCTGTCGTTGTATCCGTACTCTTTCAACCGGTACTGGAGTTTGCGGAGGCTGATACCCAACTCCCGCGCCGCTTGCGTGCGGTTGCCGCGGTTGCGCCGGAGAGCCTCTTCAATG
>CAZXVW010000103.1:0-15567 GCA_964644025.1 uncultured Solibacteraceae bacterium
CCTGCGGCAGGCTGCAGACCGCAATTCGCTGTTTAAGTGGGTGGCCCGCTAGCGGCACAGCGGGTAACTGGGAAGGCATGTCCCGGGTGTCGGTCTGCAGGAGGTCTTTTCCGTCGGAACTTTGACGTCGAGTAGCTGATTTGATGGGTTTTAGAAGAAGTTCGAGACATGACACAAGACTGGAAGTCATTGAAAATCGGGCCAGTCGGTTCGATGCCGCCTTCTGGGGAGAATGCAAGAGTGGTGATGGCAAGAGGATAAACCGCGCGGGTGGCGGTGGCGCTCGACGCGGATAATTTAAGAAAGGGTCAAGGATATGAACCGAAGAGCTTTTCTTTCTTGTATGAGTGTTTCCTTGTTGACGCGGTGCACCAAGCCCGAGGCGCCGCAGACAGCGGCGCCGGCGGTCTCCTTCAACCAGGAGACCGGCCTGGTGGCCGTAATGATCCACGGCAAGCCGTTCACGGCGTTTCACTACGAGGAGAAGTGGGACAAGCCGTTTCTCCATCCGATCCGCGACATTGCCGGAGTCGAGGTCTCGCGCGGCTTTCCGCTGGAAATCATCGAGGGCGAAAGCAACGACCACACCTGGCACCGCGGCATCATCTACGGGCACGGCATCATCAACGGCGTTGATTTCTGGCGGGAGCAGGGCCGTGACAAGACGGGGCGCATCGTTCCCAAGGCTCCCCCGAAGTATTCGGCGACGGGCGAAACCGGCACCATTGCGTGCGATCTGGACCTGCTGCCCCCGAACGGGAAGTCCATTGGCTCGCTCCGCGAGGAATTCACGTTTTCCGAGCAAGGCACCAACCGGATTATCGACGTCCACATCACGATCCTCGCCGACCAGGGCGTGGCCGTGAAAATGGGCGACACTGAGGACGGTGGCCTCGGCCTTCGCTTCAAGGACGAGTTCCGCCAGGATCGCGGCGCCACGCTGTTGAATTCCGACGGGCTGGTCGGCACCGAGAACATCTGGGGCAAGCGCGCCAAGTGGGTAGATTATTCGACCACGCTGGCAGGCAAGAAGGTAGGGGTGGCCATGTTCGACCATCCAGCGAATCCCCGCTATCCCACCTACTGGCACGCCCGCGGCTACGGCCTGTGCGCCGCGAATCCCTTCGGCCTGCATGACTTTCTGGGCGACGACACCAAGGACGGCAGCATGACGATCGCCGAGGGGGAAAAAGCCGAGTTCCGTTACCGGGTCATTGTCCACCAGGGTGACGCCGAACAGGCAAACGTCGAGCAGCTTTATGCGGCTTACGCCGGCAAGGCCTGAGCGCGGCGATCAAGGACAGCGATGAATCGAAGAACGTTTTTCAGCGCGGCCCTCAGCGTTCCGCTGGCGGCCCGCGCCGGAGCCGGCCGGGTTCGCATCGGGTTTCTGGGCGGCAGTTATTCTCATGCCGCCGGCAAACTGGAGGTACTGACCGCCTCGCCGGATTGGGAAGTGGCGGGCGTCTGGGAGGAGGACCCTACGGTCAAGGCGCGGCTGGTGAAATCCGGCGTCCGCGTCGTCTCCCAGGAGGAGATCCTCGGCGACGAGACCATCCAGGTGGTTGCGGTGAATCGGCGATCCCGTCCCACGCGCCGCTGGCGAAACTGGCGCTGGAGGCGGGCAAGCACGTGCACCTGGAGAAGCCGCCCGCCGACGACGTGGCCTCCTTCCGCGCGCTGTTGACGCTGGCGGCGCGGAAGAAGCGCCTGTTGCAGGTCGGCTACATGTGGCGGTACAACCCCGCGATCAATGCCGCTCTGGAGGCGGCGCGCCAGGGGTGGCTGGGCAAGATCTACGAGGTGCGCTGCACCATCAACAAATCCCTGTCCGCCGCGCGGAGGCCGGAATGGGCGGGGTTCCGCGGCGGCACGCTGTTCGAGCTGGGCGGTCACCTGATCGATCCGATGATCCGGCTGATGGGACGGCCGGTCCGGGTGACGCCTTTCCTGAGAAAGGATGGCGACTTCCGGGACAACCTGGCCGATAACACGCTGGCGGTATTCGAATTCCCGCGTGCTTTGGGCACCGTCTTCAGCGCCACCATGCAGCCGAATTCCGGCCATTACCGCGCTTTCGAAGTCCTGGGCACGAACGGCACCGCGGTGGTCAACCCCATCGAGCCGCCCTCTCTCCGCATCGATCTGGATAAGGCGGCCGGCCCGTACAAGTCCGGCATCCAGCAGGTAAAACTGCCGCCCTATCACCGTTACGTGGAGGACTTCAAGGAGCTGGCCGCAGCGGTGCGGAGTGGGAAGCCACTGTCGATTACGCCGCGTGAAGAGCTGATTGTCCAGGAAGCTCTGATCCACGCCTGTGACATGTAACGCGCAGCCGCATCACGGCCGGGAGGTGAAAGTGAACAGGACAGCCAAACGAACGAGCCGGCGCGATCTTTTGGCCGCGGCCGGAGCCGCCCTGGCCGCCGGCCCTGCCGGGATCGCGGCCAGCCCCGGCAAGATCTTTTGCGTCGATTGCCAGAGCCACATCTTCATTCCCGAAGCGGTCCGGGTAATGGAGAAGCGGAAGACGCCTCCTTATGCGTATCGCAAGGGCGGCGAGACCTACGTGGTGGTGGGCGAATGGCACCGGCGGTTGCGGAAAACGCACATGGACCTTGACGGGAAGGTCGCCGCCATGGACGCGGCGGGCATCGACGTCACCGCGCTCAGCATCAACGATCCCGGCCCGGAGCTGTTCGGCGAAGACGGCCCGCGCGTGGCGCGAATCATGAACGACCACCTCGCCGATGCGGCCCGGCGCTACCCCGGCCGGTTCGCTCCGCTGATGGTGCTGCCCCTGCAGGACATGGATGCGGCCATCGAGGAACTGGACCGCTGTGTCAACCGGCTGCGGATGAAAGGAATTCTGCTGTATTCGAACCTGAACGGTAAGTTTCCCGACGAGCCCCAGTTCCGGCCGCTGTTTGCCCGGGCCGAGGAACTGGACATCCCGGTCTTGCTCCATCCCGCCTATCCGGTCACCTACGACCAGACGAAGGCCTACAGCCTGACCGCCGGCCTCGGCTTGATGTTCGACACCACCATCGCACTGGCGCGGATCATTCTCTCCGGCCTGCTGGATCAGCACCCGAAGCTGAAGCTGGTTTGCCCGCACGTGGGCGGCACGCTCCCCTACCTGATCGGGCGGCTGGACCACCAGACGCAGGTCTTGAAGAGAGGCGCCGAGCATATCACGAAGCCGCCAAGCGAATACCTGCGCCACATTTACCTTGATGCGGTTTCGCCTCTGGCCTTGGCGATCCGTTACGGATACGACTTCGTCGGCCCGGACCGCCTGCTTTATGCAAGTGATCATCCGTGGGTGGACCCGAAGCTGATCGCCGGTTTGATCCGCAGCCTGAAGCTGCCGGCGGCGGACGAACGAAAGATATTCGGGGAGAACGCGAAACGACTGTTCAACTTATGAGACCAACGCGCCGTCAATTCCTCCTGGCCCCCGCGGCCGCGGCCGCGAGCCGCTCCGTGGCGGCTTCCGCGGCGCAGTTCCGGCTGGCGATCTGCAACGAGACATTCCAGGGGTACACGTTTGGCCAGATGTGCCGGTCGGCGAAGAAAAACGGGTTTACGGGGCTGGAGATTTCTCCCTGGACGCTGGCCGAAAACCCGCCCTCGCTGCCGGCCGCCAAGGTAGCCGCGCTGCGCCGCTTGATGGGGTCGGAAGGTATCGAGTACGTGGGCATGCATAGCTTGCTGGCGCATACAACGGGCATTCACATCACTACGCCGGACACGGCGGTGCGGCGGCGGAGCTGGGAGTATTTCCGCCGGCTGATCGACCTGTGTGGGGCCCTGGGGCCGGATCCGGTGATGGTGCTGGGCTCGAGCAAGCAGCGCAACGCCGTCGGCGGCTCGACCGTGCGCGACGCCGAGCAGCGTCTGAGAGACGGCCTGGCCGAGGTGGCTCCGCAGGCGCAGCAGCGCGGGGTGACCGTCCTGCTGGAACCCCTGGCGCCGCACCTGTGCGACGTGGTGAACTCGCTGGAACGAGCCGTGGAGATCGTCCGGGAGATCAATCATCCGGCTGTCTGGACGATGTTCGACACGCACGGAGCGGTGGCCGAGAAGCTCCCGCATGACGAGCTGGTGAGGAAGTATTACCACTACATCCGCCACATCCATCTCAATGAGATGAATGGCGGATACCCGGGTTCGGACTCATACGATTTCCGTCCGGTGCTACAGGCATTGAAGGACCTGGGCTACCGGCGCTGGCTTTCGGTCGAGGTGTTTGATTTCCGTCCGGGAGCAGAGAAGATCGCTTCCGCCTCGGCGCAGCACATTCGCCAGATGGAGGCGAAGTTGCACTGATGGAACAGCATGGCGCGCGGCGCTGCGGCCCGGTTCGATAACGCGGGCCCGCGCTGGTCGCCATCACAAATTAAGAATGCTTTCAGAAAAGGAGTCTTTCTGATGAATCGACGCTACTTCTTAGGCACTGCCTTGGCCGCGGCCGCCGCCAGCCGGCGCGTCTCTGCCGCCGACAAAGTGAACGTGGGAATCATCGGCGTTGGCAACCAGGGATCGGGCCACGCGGTGAGGTTCGCCTCGATGCCAGACGTAAACGTTACTTATCTTTGCGATGTCGACCAATCACGCCGGGAACGAGTGGGAAAGATGGTTGAGAAGACGGGCGCGCCGGCGCCGAAGCTGGTCGACGACATGCGGCGGGTCTTCGACGACCCCTCGGTGGACGCCGTCGTGATTGTCACGCCGGACCACTGGCACGCGCCGGCCACGATCCTTGCTTGTGACGCCGGCAAGGACGTTTACGTGGAAAAGCCGGCATCCCACAACGTGCGGGAAGGGCGGCTGATGGTGGCGGCGGCCCGGAGGAACAAGCGCATCGTCCAGGTGGGCACGCAGGAGCGCAGCCGCCCGTCCACCCAGCGGGCCATTGAATACATCAAATCAGGCAAGATCGGCAAGGTGCTGGCGGCGAAACCGTTCAACGTTCAGCTCCGCGATGACATCGGGCACAAGGAGAACGGGCCGGTTCCTCCCGGCGTGGATTACGAGACCTGGCTGGGCCCGGTACCGTGGATTCCGTTCAACGAGAACCGGTTCCATTATAAGTGGCATTGGCACTGGCACTTCGGCACCGGCGACATGGGCAACGACGGCGCCCACCAGATCGACGTGGCGCGCTGGGCGCTGGGTGTCAGCTATCCCCTCGAAGCCAGCGGCTTCGGCCGCAAGGTCTACTTCCACGACGACCAGCAGACTCCCGACACCATGAGCATCACCTTCAACTACAAGGACAAGGTGATGATCTGGGAAATGCGCATCTGGAACTCCTACAAGATGGAGGGCGGCATGGACAATGCCGTGGAGATCTATGGCAGCGAGGGCATGGTGCAAATCGGCCGCTGGGCTGATCGCAAGCGCGGGTTCAAGGTGTTCGACCGCGACCGGAAGCTAGTGCTCGAAGACAGGCCCGACGACGACGACAAACACGCCGAGAACTTCATCGACTGCGTTCGGTCCCGCAAACTCCCGAACGCCGACATCGGCATCGGGCACCTTTCCGCCTTGCACTGCCATCTGGGCAACATCGTGGCCCGGGTGAACCGCACGGTCCGGTTCGACCGGGAAACTGAAACGGTCATCGGCGACCCGCAGGCGAACCTGTACATCAAGCGGCGCTACCGCCGGCACTGGGCGACACCGAAAGACGTCTGAAACCACGGCGGCGGGCTCCGTCTTCGACCAGGCTCAGCCCGGCGGGGAGCGGAGTCCGGCCGCCGGCGAAAGGCAACTCCGATGAGAGCTTGTTCATGCCTGCTTTTCCCGGCCAGGAACCGCCGGGCCGTACTCGGCGCGGCGGGCCTGCTCCTGGCGGCGCTTTTGCTGGGCGGCTGCGCCGGGCAGAAGGATGAGGCCCGGAAGCCGAACATTGTCTTCATCGTCGCTGACGACCTCGGTTGGAACCAGGTCGCCTGTTACGGCAACAGTTTTTACGAGACTCCGAACCTGGACCGGCTGGCCACCGAAGGGATGCGATTCACCGATGCCTATGCGGCCTGCCCGGTCTGCTCGCCGACACGCGCCAGCATCATGACGGGCAAGTACCCAGCCCGCCTGCACTTGACCGACTACATCCCCGGAAACCCTTACCCGTTCGCCCGGGTGAGGACGCCGCAGTGGACCAAGTTCCTTCCTCTTGAAGAAGTCACGATTCCGGAGATGTTGAAGCCGGCCGGTTACGTCTCGGGCCACTTCGGCAAATGGCATCTCAACAAGGACAAGAACTACCGGCCGGGACGGCCCGGCGATCCGGGCTCCCAGGGCTTCGACGACGTTCTGACTACCGTCAAGCCCAAGCCGGACGCCGATCCCAACGCCGATCCGCACCACATGGAGCTGATCACCGATCGCGCCATCGCCTTCATCAAGGCGAACCGGGACCGGCCCTTTTTCTGTTATGTTTCCCACAACGCGATTCACCGCCCGCAGCTAGCGCCGCCGGCGCTGGTCGCCAAGTACAAGGCGAAGCCCGCTGCTGACCCGGAGCGCGGCAACAATCCCACTGCCGGCGCGATGGTGGAAATGCTGGATGAGAACGTCGGCAGAATCCTGGAGACCCTGAAGCAGCTCAACCTGGCCGACGACACGCTGGTCGTGTTTTTCTCCGACAACGGCCCGCTGTACGGCTGGGATGCCCGAAAGCCCCTGTATGGCGGCAAGGGCGACCTTTACGAGGGCGGCATCCGGGAGCCGATGATCGTGCGTTGGCCGGGCGTCGTTCCGGCGGGCACGGTCTGCCGCGTGCCGGTCTCGAGTATCGATTTCTTCCCCACTTTCGCCGAAATGGCCGGGGTTGCTGTCACCGATCCCACGGTGGACGGCGTGAGCCTTCTCCCCTTATTCCGGCAAACCGGCACGCTGCAGCGCGCCGCGCTTTACTGGCATTACCCTCACTACCACCGCCTGACATCCGACGATGGAGTGGTCGACCACCCCGTCTCTCCGGCTTCGGCGGTCCGGGAAGGCAATTACAAACTCATCGAGTGGATCGAGAAAAGCGTCACCGGCGCCGGCGGGGCCCTGGAGTTGTACGACCTGGAAAAGGACCCCGGCGAGCGCGACAACCTCGCTCAGAAGATGCCGGACAAGGCGGCCGAGCTGCACCGGAAGCTGGAAGCCTGGCGCAAGGCGGTCAACGCCCAGTGGATGGAGCTGAACCCGGACTACGATCCTGCCAGGGCGCGCCTCAAGTCCCGGGAGGAGCAGTAGAAGCACGACCCAGGCCCGACTGGAACCGGAAGCGGATACTTCCTCTCTGCGACGCTACCGCCGGGCGGGACCAGCTCCACGGGCAGCGGCTTCTTGTACGAGCGAACCGGCGTTGGCCCCCTGGAGCTGGCGGTACAGCGCCTGGGCTTGCCGGCGCTTGCCCGTTTCACTCAGCCTTTCCGCACACGCCAAGCAGGCATGCGCCACCGCTTCGCGCACCGCGCCGTCGGTTCGGCGCAGCGCCTGCCGGAGTTGTTTGGCGGCGTTGAGATTGCCGATTTTTCCCAGCGCGGCCGCGGCCGCCTGGGCGACGGCGCCGTCCTGGCGCCGCAGCAGGCGGGCCAGCTCGCCCACCGCCTTGGCGTCGCGGCGCTGCCCGATGGAGTTGATCACGCCGACCAGCAGCGGCCCGTCGAGCTTGCCCAGCGCGTCCCGCAGGGCTTTGCCGGCCTCGCGGTCCGGCATCGGCTCCAGGCCGAAACGGCCGTAGTGGGCCAGCTTCGCGTCATCCAGCAGCGCCGCCAGCGCCGGCACGGCCTCCTTGGTGCCGATCACCGCCAGGCGCTGGCAGGCCTTGGCCTTGGCGAAAAGCGTCGCTTGCGGGTCCCGGAGGATCCCAATCAGCTCCGGCTCCGGCAACTTCAGGATGGCCATCGCGTCGCCGGGAGCCGCGGTCGCGTTCTGTTGCGTGTTGCGCATTGTCCGAATCTCCTTGTTCCGGTTCTCCTTCGCCGCCCTGGTTACATCCGCCACGGCTCCCGCATCGCCCGCGAGCGCATGCGGTTGGCGTACGGGTCACCCACAAACTCGTTGTTGGCCGGGTTGAAAGTGAGCTTGCGGCCGAGCTGCCAGGCGATGTAGGCGGCGTGGCAGGCGATGTGGCCCTGAGCGGCGGCCGCCGCGTTGGACCGGGTCAGCTCACGGGACTTGACACAATTCAGGAAATCGCGCACATGTTTGGCCGGGTCGGTGCCTCGCTCGGTAATGGTGCGGTGCTCGGCTTTCAGGTTGTCCGAGAGCGCCATCTTGCCGGTATCGCCGGTCTCGATCCAGCCGTTGTCACCCTCGAAGCGCACGCTGCAGGTTCCGAGTCCCATCCACCCGGTGGTCCGCATGATGAGCTTCACCCCGTTGGCGTAACGGCAGTAAACATCGTCCCCTCGTGGTTCGTATTCGACGGGCGCGGTGTTGTCGGCGCCGTTGGCCCACTGGCAAAGGTCCACCGTGTGGGAACCCCATTCCAGGATGCCGCCGCCATGGAAGTCGAAGTAACCGCGCCAGCGGCCGCGCACGTAAGCAGCGTTATAAGGCCGCCAGGGGCAGGGGCCGAGCCAGCGGTCCCAGTCCACCTCGTCCTGGGACGGTTCGGCCTGGCCGGGAAGCCAGTCATAAATGGTAGCGGGCGGGCGCGTATTGGCGTGAAGCGTTTGCAGCTTGCCGAGTTTTCCCTCGCGGGCCAGTTTGACGGCCCACTCGAAATTGCTGATGTTGCGCCGCTGGGTTCCGGCCTGGTAGACGCGCCCGTAGCGGCGGAAGGTCGCCGCCAGCGCTTCGCTTTCGGCCATGGTGAGCGAGCACGGCTTTTCCGAATAAACATCCTTGCCCGCGCGAGCGGCCAGGATGGAGGCCAGCGCGTGCCAGCGGTCCCCGGTGGCGATGAGCACGGCATCGATGTCGTCCCGCGCCAGCAACTCGTACAGATCGCGGTACATGGCGCAGTCGGTGTTGCCGTAGTGATCGTCGGCCATCTTCTTGACGGCTTCGCGCCGTTCCTGTCGCACGTCGCAGATGGCGACGAACTGGACCTCCGCGTCACTCAGAAAACAGCCGAGGTCTTTGGCTCCGCGCCGCCCGATGCCGATGGCGCCCATCACGATCCGGTCGCTGGGAGGCACCGCGCCATTGAAGCCGAGCACCGAGCCGGGGATTACCTGCGGTGCGGCCGCCAGCGCGCCGGCCCGCGCCATCGACTGGAGCACTCGCCGCCGGGAAACCAATTTACGCTGCACTGCCATCATCGTCCTCCTGTCAGAGAAGGGAACTCTCCGCTGCGGGCGAATTCGCCCGCGCTGGTCCATTATAATGCAGCCAGCGGTGATCATTTCTGGAAACTGGGGGAAGGAAACCAGACAGTCGCGCCGCCCCCGTTGAGTGCCGTCCGGACCCGCAGGCGGCGCGGGACGCGATTCCTCCGAGGCGCTGCGCGCGACTCAGCGCAAGGCGCGCCGCAGCAGGTCCAGCGCCGCCTGCGCCGCCTGTGTGCGAACGCGGTCGCGTTGTCCGAGAAACCGGAACTGTCTCACCTGGCATCCGGCTGCGCCGGCCAGCCCGATGTAGACCGTGCCCACCGGGGCCGGGTCGGCGTCGGTCGGGGGACCAGCCACGCCGGTCACCGACAAGGCGTAGCCGGCGCCCGTGCGCGCCCGCGCCCCCTCGGCCATTGCGCGCGCCACCGGTTCGCTGACCACGGTGTGCCGGCGGATCAGCGCCGGTTCGACCCCCAGCAGCCTCTGTTTCATTTCCTCCCGGTAGACGAGGAAACCGCCCAGGAAATAATCCGAGCTTCCCGCCACCGAGGTGATGCGTCCGGCCAGCATGCCGCCCGTGCAACTCTCGGCCACGGCCAGCGTAGCGCCGCGCGCCCGCAGCATCTGGCCGACGACGGTTTCCAGCGGGTCGCCGTTTCGCGAGTAAATCCGGTCGCCGAGCAGTTTCTCGATCCGGCCGCCCACCTCCCCCAGCAGCGCCTCAGCCTCTTCCGCCGTATCGCAGCGCGCCCGCAGATGAATCTGGATATCGCCCGGCGCGGCCAGCACCGTGGTAACCGGGTTGTCGTAGCTCTTATAGATGGGCGAGATCAACTGGTCCAGCTCCGACTCCGGCATCCCGCTGACCCGGAACTGCAGCGTCCGGATCACCTGGGCTGGCGCCAGCTCCCGAAGCCGCGGCAGGCAGTCCCGTTCAAACATCGGCTGGAGTTCCCGGGGCGGCCCGGGCAGCAGCAGGACCACGCCTCCCTTGGGGGTCCGCAACCATTGGCCGGGCGCCGTGCCGTTGTCATTGGCCAGCGGTTCGGCGCCCTCGATCAAGTAGGCCTGGCGCCGGTTGATCTCGGCGAGCTTCCGGCCCATGGCGCGGAAGCGGTTCTGGATCGCTTCCCACAGCTCCTCGCGGTAGACGAGCGGCTTGCCGAGCGCGTGCGCCACGGCGTCGCGGGTCACGTCGTCTTCGGTCGGCCCGAGCCCGCCGGTGAGAATGACGATCTCGCTGCGGCCCGCCGCCGCCCGCACCTTTTCGGCGAGCCGCTCGCGGTCGTCGCCGATCACAGCTTTGGCGACCACTTCGATGCCGAGTTCGTTCAGCTTTTCGGTGAGATAGAGAGAATTCGTATCGAGCCGTCTCGGGGTGAGCAGCTCCGAGCCGACCGCAATGATTTCCGCGTTCATGGATTCACTGAAACCGGCGCGCCCCCCGCGCGGCCCGGTCTTCCGTTATGGCAGCGGTTTTCCCTGAATGTCCACGTCCACCCGGTACAACGCGCTGCTGGTGGCCACCACCAGCGACCGGCCGGGCGTGAATGCCACCCCGACGATGTTGGGGCCGGAAAGAAACAGCTCCGCTTCCCGCTCCGGCGTAATGCGCACCACGCCCTTGCGCCCGCCCTTTGAGGCAGCCACGTAAAGGTTGCCGGCAATGTCAAAGGCGAGTCCTTGCGGGCGTCCCAATCCCCGGTAAAACACCTCCACGTCGCCGCCTGGCGAGACCCGGTAGACCGCATCGAAACTGGAGGTGGTCGGGCCGGTAACGTACAGGTAGTCATCGGGACCGAACGCCAGGTGGTAAGCCGAAATCGATGGCTCCATCGTGGTGAAGACAAAGATCTGGCGGTCGCGGCTGATTTTAAAGATCGTGCCGCTGCGGTCACCAACGTACAGGTTCTCGTCCTGGTCGAAGGCCAGGCCGGTGGCCACGCCCATCCCTTCCACGTACACCGACAGTGTGCCCTGTTCGGTGGCCTGGTAAACCGTGCCTTCGTGCCGGCTGGAAATGTAAAGAAACCCGTCCCGGTCGAAGGCCAGCCCGGTGGCGTTCATCAAGTCGGTGATGAAGGGCTGCACTTCGTAATTCAGGTCGACCTTGTAGACCGCCACCGGAGTTTTCTGCCCCCGCGGTCCGCTGAAGGTCGAGTAGATGTTGCCCCGGGCATCCACTGCCGGGTTCGCTACCGGGTGCAACGAATCGGCGATGGGCAGCCCAACGTCACAAAGCCAGACGGAACTGCTGTCCTCGCCGTTGTCCACCGTCATCTCTCCGACTACGGCTCCCTCCGGTACACGCGCAATGACAAAATTCTCCGAACCGATCACCACCGGCGCCGCCGTGTCGCCGATCTTCACCTGGGGCCGCTGGTCACGGGCGAGCCGCCGTCCGCGGATCAGGAACTCGCCGCCCGGAATCGCCGCCGCGGGGTGAACCTCGGCGATCTCCGGCTTTCTGTCTGTTTGTTTCTTGTTACCCATGGTTCAATACAGGTTCACCCGTCCGGCTACGTATAGCAGCACGGCTCCGTAAACTCCCGCCATGATGTCATCCGCCATAATGCCGGCGCCGCCGGCCAGCTTCTCCAGCCGTCGAACAGGCGGCGGCTTCCAGATGTCAAGCAGCCGGAAGATCAGGAACGCCGCGAGCCAGCTTCTCCAGTTGAAGGCGGTGACGCCGGCCACCGTTACCCATTGTCCCACCACCTCATCTATCACCACTATACCCGGATCCTTGCTCCCGCTGCGCGCCGCGGTTACGCTCGCGGCCCAGACTCCCGGCGCCGCCCAGCACGCAGCGAGCACTCCGAACTCCAGCGCCCCCCAGCCAAAAGCCGCCTGGAGCGCGACGGCGATCAAGATCGCCGCCAGCGATCCGGCCGTTCCCGGCGCCCGCGGAAAGAATCCGGCGCCGAACCAGGTGGCCAGGACGACGGCGGCCTTATTCTTCACCGGCCTCTTCCTGTTCCTGGCCCGGACTCTCCAAGCCCGACTCGATGGGCGTGGAAATCACGTACTTTTCCGAGAGCCAGTTGCCCAAATCGATCAATTTGCAGCGTTCACTGCAAAACGGCATGTAGGGATCATCCGGCCGCACTGGTTTCTTGCAAATCGGACACTTCATCATCGGTGCCCTCCCGCCGCCCGGCGGCTGCTTTCCAGAATGCGGAACGGCTGGGCGGCTGCGGCGGCGCTCGCCGCACCGGTCTGGTTCACCAGCACGCCCGCCAGGTCATAATCATATGTCTTGGTGATGCGGAACTTGCGAATCTGTCCCGGCCGCGCCGGTTGCCCCCCGTCGTCCGCGATATAACAGACGCCGTCGATCTCGGGCGCCTGAGTAGGGAGCCGTCCCTGCCACAGCAGCTCGGTCTCCGGTGACGGGCCTTCCACCAGCAGCGGCAGTTCCCGGCCCCGCAGCCGCCGGTTGCGGCCCCGCGAGATCTTCCGCTGGATCGCCAGCAGGCGCCGCTTGCGGTTGTAAACCGTGCGGCGGTCCACTTTGCCGTCCAACTGGTAGCTGCGGCTGGTTTCCTCATCGGAGTAGGAGAACACTCCCAGATGGTCGAACCCGGCCGCCTCGACAAACTGGCACAGCTCTTCGAACTCCGCCGCCGTTTCACCCGGAAAGCCCACGATCATGCTGGTGCGGATGGCCACGCCGGGAATCGTCCGGCGAATCCGCTCCAGCAGCTTGAGGAAGATCTCGCCGGAGCCGCCGCGCTTCATTCGCTTCAGAATGCGCGCGCTGGCGTGCTGGAGGGGAAGGTCGATGTAGGGGACCAGCGCGCGGTGGCGAGCGATGGTCTCCAGCAGTTTGACGGTGATGCGGTTCGGGTAGGCGTAAAGAAACCGGATCCATTTCTCTCCGGCAGTCTCGATTTTCGCCAGCCGGGCCAGTAACTGCGCCAGCCCGTCCTTCATTCCAAGGTCTTCGCCGTAGCTGGTCGTGTCCTGCCCGATGAGGTTCACCTCGCGCACGCCCCGCGCCAGCAGTTGCGATACCTCGGCCACCACCGACTCAGGCCGCCGGCTGCGGAACCGGCCGCGGAACTGCGGAATCACACAGAAGCTGCACGGGTGGTCGCATCCCTCGGCGATCTTGACGTAGGCGTAATGGGGAGGCGTCGCCAGTACGCGGGGCGCCCGCTCGTCGTACAGGTACGGCCGCGGCGCCCCCGCTGGCGGCTGTCCGCCCTCACACACCGCCGCGATCCACTCCACCTCGTTGGTGCCGACGACGGCGTCCACCTCGGGGATGCTGTCGCGAATCTCGCCGCGATAGCCCTCCACCAGGCAGCCGGCGACAATCAGTTTCCTGGCCTGGCCCGTTTTCTTATACCTGGCCATCTCCAGGATTGTGTCGACGGACTCCTGCTTCGCCGGCTCGATGAAAGCGCAGGTGTTGACCACGATCACCTCCGCCTGTTCTGGATGCGGTGTCAGTTCGTGCCCGCGGGCCCGCAACCGGCCCATCATGACCTCGGTGTCCACCAGGTTCTTGGGGCACCCCAGACTGACGAATCCCACTTTCAAGACAAAAGCCCGGCGAGAGTAGAGCCTGAAATTTCAGGATAACACCAGCGGCGCGCCCCGCTCAGCCGCGCACGCGGTTGCGCGGCCGGCGGAAGCTCCACAGGCGGTCCCAGGAGCGTTCCTTGTCCCACTCCGGCGTCGGTTCGAAGTAACCGCCCTCGGTCAGGTGCGCTTTGCATGCTTCCTCGTTCGGCTCCACGCCGAGGCCCGGCCGCTCGGGCACCTTCACAAAGCCGCGCTGCACGATCGGCTTCTCGGGTCCGTCGACCAGGTCGTCCCACCAGGGATTATCCAGCGAATGGTGTTCGAGGGCCAGGAAATTCTCCGTCGCCGCCGCGCAGTGAACGTTGGCGTAGAAAGAAATGGGCGTGCCGGCGTTGTGCATCGCCATCGCCACGCCGTTCTCCTGGGCCATGTCGCCGATCTTTTTCGTCTCCAGCAATCCACCAGAACTCGCCAGGTCGGGGTGAATGATGTCCACGGCGTGGTTCTCGCACAGCACGCGGAACGCCTCTTTCAGGTAAATGTCTTCGCCGGTCAGCGTGGGGATGTCGATGGAATTGGTAATCTGTTTCCACAAGTCGGTGTATTGCCACGGGATCATGTCCTCCAGCCAGGCCATGTTGTAGCGCTCCAGGGCCTTGCCGAGCTTGATGCAGGAATTGACGCCGATATGGCCGAAATGGTCCGCCGCCAGCGGCACCTCCATGCCGATCTCCTCCCGCACGGCGGCCACGTAATCCGCCATCATCTGGATGCCCTTGGGCGTGATCTCGATCCCGGTGAACATGTGCTGGGTTTGCCCGACGTCCCTCAGGGTCAGGCCCACTGGCCTGGTCAGCGTGTTGGGTGTCTTTTCGATCAGGCCGATGCCGAGATCCATTTTCAGGAACGTCAAACCCATCGCCATTCGCTTCTTCATCCGTTCGGCGTAGACCTTCGGGTCAGAGGACATCGTCGTGTCAGCGTAGATGCGGATCTTGTCCCGGAATTTCCCGCCGAGCATCTGGTAAGCAGGCACGTTGTAGGCCTTGCCGGCCAGGTCCCATAGCGCCATTTCGACGCCGCAGACACCCCCGGCCTGGCGGGCGTGAAAGCCGAATTGCTTGATCCTGCGGAAAACTTTGTCCACGTTGCACGGGTTCTCACCCAGCAGGCGGCTTTTCAGGATCAACGCGTAGGTCTTGCTGGCCCCGTCACGGACTTCCCCATAGCCGGAGATGCCCTGGTTGGTGTCCAGCCGGATGACCGGGATGCCTCGCCCGGCCCCCTTGCTGATCATCGCGATCCGCATATCGGTGATCTTGAGCTGCGAAGGTTTCGAGTTCGTGTTGACGGCGCCGGTCGCCGCTTCCAGGTCCTCGTCGGCCCAGAATCCAGCGCCCAGCGCCGCCGCCGACGCTAGGAAGCCCCGCCGTCCGATGCGGGAATCAGCCGGGCGCTGCCGGCCTGCTACTGTGGCCAGCCTGCCTATTGCGCTCTTCATTGTTTCTTGTCCTCCTGTTTCATCCAGGGTTTGGAAAGCTCTAACGATGATAATCCTTCCGGGCACAGGCCAACGAGGGGTGAGTGAGCGCTCCGCGATATCATAATCTTTCTGTACAGAATATGCGGAAGCGACAACTAGGCAATTCGGACTTCTATATTACGCCTCTCGGCGTCGGCGCCTGGGCCATGGGCGGATCCGGCTGGAAGTATTCCTGGGGGCCCCAGGATGACGACGAGTCCATCGCCG
>CAZXVW010000104.1:0-15401 GCA_964644025.1 uncultured Solibacteraceae bacterium
CGTGTTCACACTGAATGTGCAGTTTCCGCACATGGCGAAAAGGCAACAGGCCATACGCGGGAAAGTGCTCCAACACATTCAGAGTGACAGACGTCCGACTACTAGGAAGTTTGACGACAGTCGAGAAGTTGTGCAGCTCTCTTAAGATCCCATCCTCACGCTCTACCTCATCTCTTGGCAAGAAAAACGGGAGCCATTGGTAGGGCGTTCCTTGGTCACTGGAAAAGCCGTTTGCCCGGAGCCACTGCTCGGCTTTCGCCCGTGAGAACTCCAGACCTTCCGAATTGAGCGAAAAGACTTGCGGGTTGTGCGAAACGGTGTAAACTGCCTTGAAGCCAATACCTTTGCGACCGATGGCCGCAGTGGACTTGTCTGAAAAATCAGTTCCACTGATAGCCTCAACGGCGCTCGGCTTCAGGCCCTTACCATCATCCGCGACATAAATCGCGCCTTTACCCTGGCGGATCCTGACTACCTTCGCCTCCGCGTCATCGCTGTTCTGGAGAAGTTCCCACAGCCAGCGACCAACATGGTCTTTGGCTGCCCGCTTTGCGGCTCTCGCATTTCGTACAATCTCAGTGCTGTCGGCACGGTAGACGTCCAAACGCTTCTTCCAGAATTCCTCTATCGCGTCTTTCAAGCCGGCCATTTCCGATCTCCCTCATTTGAGAGGTACTCCCGTCACCAGCCTGGCCAGCACCGGCACCGGGACGGCGCCCTCCTTGAGCATCGTTTCGTGGAAGCGGGCGAGCTGGAAGCGGTCGCCTTCAACCGATCGGTAGAGCCGCCGGAGGCGATGCCAATCCCGCCAGCCCACGAAGTAGGTCGGCAACTGGCAGGAGGAGAGCTTGGCGCGGACCAGCTTACCGGAAGCTTCCTCCGGCTCCTGGAAAGCCCGGTCCGTCATCAGCGACATCGCCTCGGCGTCGCTCATTCCCGTCGTCTGGAGCCGCACGTCAAGGATGGCATTGGCCATCACCCGGAGTTGCTGCTTGAGGAAGGTGAGCCGCAGCTCCGGGCTGTGGTCGAGGTAGCCCTCATCGAGCATCATCTCGGTCGCGTAGACCGCCCAGCCCTCGATGTACGGCCCGTTGCCGAACAGCGCCCGGACCAGGCGCCGGCTCTCCGGCTCGACGCGGTTGGCGTATTCGAACTGGACGTAGTGGCCCGGCATGGCCTCGTGAATGGTCAGCAGTTTCAACCCGTAGAAGTTGTACTCCCGGAGTTTCGAGGCGATGCGCTCCTTTGGCCAGTCCGGCGGAATCGGCGTGATCCAGTAGAAGGCGCCCAGCTCCGGCTCGAGCGGCGGGGCGGGATTGAAGCCGCCCACCGAATAAATCCCGCGCATGAACTCCGGGGTGGGGATCACCTGGAGATTGTTCCCGGTCAGCAGCGGGACGAGTCCGCGGCGGGCCACGAAGTCGGTGGCTTCTTTCAGATCGCGGCGGGCTTCGGCCACGTAGGTTTCCGGGGTCGGGCGCCGCTCGGCGATCTTGTCCAGCACCTGCCGGATGACCGTGTCGGGATCGCTCCGGTCCGTGGCGCGCGGATACATCTTCTGGTGGAGCTGCACGGCGATCTGGTACATCTGCCGCCGGACCTGTTCGAATTCCTTTTCCGCTTCGTCGAGCACCTGATCCGGCCCGGCGTCGGTGGCGATCACGTAGCGGAATTTCTTGGCGTAATTCTCCCGGCCGAGCCGCCAGTCACCGCGGCGCTTGGCCAGATCGTTCTTCAGAAACTCATCGAAGCCGGCCAGCGCGGCCAGCGCCTCACCGGCGGCCCGCTCGTAGTCTTCACGAAGTGCGGCCGGGACGGCTTCGCGGAGAGTCTTGTCGATGAGACGGACGTTTCCTTCCAGTTCCTGCCGCGCCACCCGGTTCCAGACCTCGGGCGCGTCGGCCAGGTTGGCCCGGGCCTGTTCCAGCAGCGCCGGGACTTTCTCCAGCCGCGCCACGATGTGGCGGAAACGCTCCGGACGGGGCGCGTAATCCAGCACGTAACAGTTGAACAGCGCCGTGCCGATCAGCTCGACGTAGACGGTGGGGTTGTGCCGGTAGGCTTGAATCGTATCCAGGTCCAGCAGCCCCAGGCCGATCTGGTCGTTGAGAATCGCCAGGTCCGCTTTTTCCTCGGCTGAGAGCCGGCCGGCGTCGAGGCCGCCGAGCCGTTGCTCGAAATCGCGGTAGAGTCGGCGCTTCCGCTCCAGGCCCGCCGGGCTGTAATCGTCCAGTAGCTCATCCAGGACCACGCCCTGGTGCTGGTGATAACCGGCTCCGGTGGCGGTTACCGGCGACAGCGCCAGCGTCGAATAGACGAAATCCTTTTCCAATTGACCGAAATCCACCTCCGCGGGCGGGGGGGCGCAACCGGCGGCGAGCACCGTTACCAGACAAACCAGGACCATTGTGCGCATGATGTTCCGATTGTAACCTCTGGCGGATGGCCTCACCAGCAATGGCTGCGTGCCTCGGCGGCTTAATAGATCTGGAAGCAGAAAACCTTGTTCGATCCCTCGGGAGTGAGACAGTACTCGCCGTTGTCGAGGTATTCGTTGGCTTCGATCCAGAACAGGTTCTCGTCCAGTTTCTTGAGCAGCAGATGACGCGGCCGCGGCCCGCGCTTCTTCCGGTTCTTGGGGAACGCGGTTTCGCGATGCCCCTTGACGACTTTCATCGAATAGAGCTGAAGCTGTTCCGGCGAGATCTCCTCGGAAAGGAGAATGAAGATCGGCTCGGCCAGCGGCGTGCGGACCGGCGAGGCGGCGCCGGGCACGATGTAGGCGATTTCCTTCTTGCGCTCCTCTTCGCGCGCTTCCTCCTGTTCGGTTTCAATCAGGTTTTCGGCGTGAAGCAGATAAGGGACGTCGGCCTTGGGCGGCGGCGGCCCGTGGTATTCCTGGGCCGGCGCGATGAGCGCGACCGCGAAGGGAAGCAGGATGACAAGGCTGGCGAAGCGGCCCATAAAGCCATTCTACTGTCTACTGGCTGCTGCCGGGGACCCTGGCGCGCGCCGGCTCAGGGAAGCGCTTCCAGCATCCGTTCGACGTCGGCCGGAGCGATGTAGAAGTGCGGTGAGCTTCGCACCCATCCCTGGCGGGTGGCGGCGAGCACGCCGGCCGCTCGCAGCCGTTCCACTACCAGCCGGCTGTCGGTGCCGTCGCGGCGGAAGCTGACGATTCCGGAACTGGTAGCCGGCGTGCGTTCTCCGAGCACCTGGTACCCTTTCCGGCGGACGCCCGCGGCGATCTGGTCCGCCCGCTCGAGAACCGCCGCCGCAATCGGCCCGGTCCCCACGCTTAACAGAAACTCGATTGCCGCCCGCAGCCCGAAGCAGCCGATCGTGTTGAGCGTGCCCGGCTCATAGCGGCCGGCGTCGTCGCGCAGCGTCATGTCGCGTGAGCCGTAGTCGGCGTAATGGGCCACGTTCGTCCAGCCGAACTCGACCGGCTCGATCTGGTCCTGAACGTCGCGCCGCACGTAGAGGATGCCGCATCCTTCCGGTCCCAGCAACCACTTGTGACCGTCGGCCGCCAGGGCGTGAATCCGCGCCCGGCGCACATCGAGTGGCAGCGCCCCCAGGCCCTGGATGGCGTCCACGAAGAACAGGCAGCCGTGGCGGTGGCAGATTTCGCCGATGGCTTCCAGGTTCGCGCGGTGGCCGCTCAGGTAGTTGACAAAGCTCACCGCCAGCAGGCGCGCTCCCCGGCAGGCGCGCTCGATCACCTCCGGCGGGTCGAGAATTGAGAGCCACTCGACGCGCACGCCGCGGGCCTCAAGTCTCTTCCACGGGTAGAAGTTCGCCGGGAATTCCTCGCGGAAGCCCACCACCTTGTCACCCGCCCGCCAGTCGATGCCAAGGGCCACGGTGGCGATCCCTTCCGAGGTGTTCTTCACGATGGCGATCTCGGCGGCGTCCGCCCCGATCAGCTTCGCGGCGGCGCGCCGCAAACCCGCGTAAGCCTCCAGCCATTCCGGATAATGGTAGGAGCCGTGTTCGCAGGCGTCCGCGGCGAGGCGCTTCATTGCGTCGGCGGCTGGTTTCACCAGCGGAGCCACCGCGGCGTGATTCAGGTAAATGAAGCGCCTGGTCACGGGGAAATGGTCGCGGTAGCGCCGCCAAAGCTCTTCCGGGCGGTTCCGGTTCGATTCGTCGTAACCCATCAGGAAAACTATACGTTAACTACAGCAGGAGGTGCTGTACGGGCCGGTTCTCCTCGGGGCAGGCAAGATTCCGGATTCGCCGGCCGCAACAGGTCTATAATGGGGCTAGGAACGGTCCTGGGAAGGAGTCCAAGATGAGACGTTTGCTGAGAACGAACGTCGGTATCCTGGCGCTGCTGGCATTGCTGGCGCCGGCTGGCGCCGTGGCCAAGGACAAGAAGCTCCCGCCGAAGAAAGATCCGGATCAAATCGGCAACCGCGACGTGGGCAAGGGGGTCAATTTCTATTCGATCGAAAAAGAAATCGCCATGGGCAAGCGTTATGCCCAGGAGGTGGAGCGGCAGGCGAAGATTGTGGACGACCCGGTGATCTCCGAATACGTCAACCGCGTCGGCCAGAACCTGGCCCGCAATTCCGACGTGAAGATCCCGGTCACCGTCAAGGTGATCGACAGCGACGAGGTCAACGCATTCGCCTTGCCCGGGGGGTTCATGTTCGTGAATACGGGCTTGATCCTCAGAGCGGACACCGAAGCGGAGCTGGCCGGGGTGATGGCCCATGAACTGGCTCACGTGGCGGCGCGCCATGGCACCCGCCAGGTTACCCGCGGCCAGATCATTAACCTGGCCTCGATCCCGCTGATCTTCATGGGCGGGTGGACCGGCTATGGAATCCGGCAAGGGGCAAGCCTGCTGATTCCGATGGGCTTCTTGAAGTTCTCCCGCGGGTTTGAAAAAGAAGCGGACTTGCTGGGGCTGCAGTACCTGTACAAGGCCGGCTACGACCCTTCCGCGTTTATTGACTTCTTCGAGAAGCTCCTGGCGGCGGAAAAGCGGAAACCGGGTACGATGGCGAAGGTTTTCGCCTCTCACCCTCCCACTGGCGACCGGATCAAGAACGCCCAGAAAAACATCCAGCAGTTGTTGGAGGAGAAACCGGAATACGTCGTGACCACCTCGGAGTTCAACAAGGTGAAGGCCCGGCTGATGGCGCTGGAGAATCGCCACCGCGTGGGCAAAGAAGAGGACGAAGGACGGCCGCGGCTCCGCAAGCGCGGCTCCGGCCGGGTGGACTCCGAGGGTAAGGAACTTCCCAAGGCGAAGGACGAGGACGAGCGGCCGACGCTGAAACGGCGCCAGTAGAATTCCTCCCTGGTTCCGCACCTGGCCAATTTACCCGCCTCCGGCCCGGCCGGGGGCGGTTTTTTTATCCGGCCTCGCTGACTTCCGCCGCCTTTCGGGTCCGAAACCCCGTTAATCGACGAAGCCGAGCGCTTGCAGGATTGCTTTCGGTTGGCCGTCTTCGAAAATGTTCACGGTGCCCACCTGGCGGCCATTCTCGAGCGCCACTGCGTAAGGCGGATCGCCGAAGTGGAACACCTGCCGGAGTTTCTCCGAGTCACTCGAAATCGGCTTCTGCCATCCGCTGGCTTCGACGAACTGGCCGGCGAGCTGCTTGCGTTCGGTGGGCACCATAATGATGTGAACGTCGCGCCAGTGATATTCCGACATCTCCTGGGCGCTGAACAGGCAGTGCGTGCACTCCGGGTCAAAGAAGTAGAGGAACACGCGGCCTTCCCGAAGAGGAAACGGCTTGCCGTCCACCAGAATGGAATCAGGGGCGCGGACGCCCGCGGGTTGTGTGAGAGCCACGCCCAGGGACACGCCGGCGAACACTCCCACGGCGGCCAGCACCAGGGCGGCGCTTTTGACCCCGTACGGGCGGCGGCTCCAGATGCCGGCGAACACGGCCATCAACAGCATCACGGCGTCGCCGACAAAGAAGGCGGGGCCGACGGCGCGCTTGATCCACGGGAAGCAGTTACATTCGTCGCCGACGAGCCGGCTGTAGTTGAAGCCGATGTAAAACAGGAAAGCAACCAGCAGGAGCCCGGCCAGCCAGGCGCCCCACCGGCGAAACCGCGGCACCAACAGCATCACGCCGGACAGCGTTTCCGAGATGCCGAAGGCCAGGGCCGCCGGGATGCTCAGGGCGGCGGGAACCAGCGCCTGGTGCATGCGCGTGGCCGCCGCGATCGGGTCGGTGATTTTCCAGATGCCGGCTGCCAGCATCACCCCTGCGAGCGAAACCGCTGAAATGACAGAGAGAATGGTCTTCCAGGCCGGCACTTCCCAGGAGCCGACCCGGCGTGAGAGGTATGCAATACTGTCATCCATGTTTGCTATTTTACTTTTGTTTTGGGGGTTAGCGGAAGCGCCTGCCGCAGACATGGTCGTCACCAACGCAAACATTTACACCGTCGATGCGGCCCAGCCACGGGCCAGGGCGCTGGCGGTTCGTGGCCACCGGCTTCTCGCCGTGGGTGACGATGTGAGCGAGCACATCGGGCCGAACACGAAATGCGTGGACGCGCACGGCGCTACCGTTGTACCGGGCTTCATCGATTCCCACGCCCATATGGCCAGCCTGGGTGACAGCCTCGAGATCCTCGATCTTCGCCGGACCCGGTCGACCGGCGAAGTGATTGCCATGGTACGGCGGGCGGCTGCTTCGCTGCCTGCGGGGACCTGGATCCGGGGACGCGGCTGGGACCAGACGCGCTGGCCCGGCACCGCCTTCCCCGACGCCGGCGAGCTTTCGCGCGCCTCGCCGGATCATCCGGTTTTGCTTTCACGGGTGGACGGGCACGCGGCCTGGGTGAACCAGCGGGCTCTCGCACTGGCCGGGATCACGGCGGCGACCCCGGATCCGCCCGGCGGCCGAATCCTCCGCGACGGTTCCGGCCGGCCCACCGGGATCCTGATCGACCGCGCGCAGGAGCTGGTGCGGGCGAAGATTCCGCCGCCGTCTCAAGACCAGGTCCGGGAACAACTGGCGCGCGCGGCGCGGGAGTGCGTCCGGCTCGGCCTGACCGGCGTTCATGACGCCGGCGTATCGGACACCGTGCTGGCGGCCTACCGGGAACTCATCGCGCAGCACCGCCTCCCGCTGCGGATCTACGCGATGATCGGCGGCGACGGCGCGCTGTGGCGGCAGTACCTGCAGCGCGGGCCCGAGTTCGGCGATTACCTCACGGTTCGCTCCATCAAACTGATCGCCGACGGCGCGCTGGGATCGCGCGGCGCGGCTCTGAAGGAACCGTACTCGGATGACGCCGGCAACCGCGGATTGCTGATGCTCAGCCGCGACCGGATCGAGCGGGTGGCCCGAGCCGCCCTCGAGCACGGTTTCCAGGTCAACACGCACGCCATCGGCGACCGCGCCAACCGCGTGGTTCTGGAGGCCTACGGTGCGGTGCTCGGCGGCCCGAATGACCGCCGCTTCCGCATCGAGCACGCCCAGATCGTTTCACCCGAGGATTTCGAGCTGTTCTCCAAATACTCCATTGTCCCTTCCATGCAGGCCACGCATGCCACCAGCGACATGCGCTGGGCCAAAAAGCGGCTGGGTCCGCGCCGCATTCAGGGAGCCTATGCCTGGCGGCGTTTCCTTTCCCTGGGGCTCCGGATTCCGAACGGGTCGGATTTTCCCGTCGAAAACCCGAATCCCCTGTGGGGCTTCTACGCCGCCATCACGCGCCAGGACCGCCAGGGCCGCCCCGAAGGCGGCTGGATGCCCGATCAGCGCATGAGCCGCGCCGAAGCCCTGAAGAGCTGGACACTGGATGGCGCGTGGGCCTCCTTCGAAGAGAACCGGAAAGGCTCCCTCACTCCGGGCAAGCTGGCCGATTTTGTCATGCTTTCCCGCGACATCATGAAGGCGGCCCCGCGCGAGATCCTGAGCACCCGCGTGCTGATGACCGTGGTGGGAGGCGAAATTGTCTACCGGGAGGGGCAATGATCGCGCTGGCGCTCGTGCTGGCGGCGGCCGCCAGCTTTCCCGTGGTGGACGAGGTGGTCCGGGTGCCGCCCGGCGGCGTTCAGGCCGTGAATCTCAGTCTCCAGCAGCAGGCGGCGGTGATCGAGGTGTCGTTCGCCGTCGTCGGCGGGCCTTCTGAGATCAGCGTGGCGCTGCTCGGTCCGGGCGACGCCGCCAGCGGGCGCCGGGGGGCGCCCGGCCAGTACCTCCGGCTGCTTTCGAGACGGCGGGAAGGTGAGTTCCGGTTTCCCGCGTCGATGCCCGGCGACTACCAGGTCATCCTCGACAACCGGGGCCGGCGCCGTGGTGCAGCCGCCGTGAAGCTCCGGGTGGCGCTCAGCTTTGGCGAGGCGGCCGGGCTGCGGCCGCGCACGCTATCGCCGGAACGCAGACTCATGGTGATCCTGGCCAGCCTGCTTTTCTTTGCCGCAGTGAGTCTGTATTCGGGCCGGAAGCTTCTCAGGGCAATGCGGAAGCGAAGGCGCGGCGGGCAGCTTCCACTGTTCTAGCAATGTCTTGCCCGGTGTGGGCCGCCGAGACGAAGCCGGCTTCGAACTGCGAGGGCGCCAGGTAGATGCCCTGCTCGAGCATCGCCCGGTGGAAGCGGGCGAAAGCTTCCGTGTCGCAGGTCTTCACTGAGGCGTAGTCGGCCACCGGCTGCGCGGTGAAGAAAAAGGTGAACATGGAACCGACACGATTCACGGTGACCCCGGCCGGCGGCTCCGCCGTGAGTTGCGCCGTGCGCTGCTCCAGTTGCTCATAGATTTCCGGCCGGCGTTTCAGTTCACCAAGCACGGCCAGCCCGGCCGAGACGGCCAGCGGGTTGCCCGAGAGCGTGCCCGCCTGATAGATAGGCCCGGATGGCGCCACCTGGGACATGATGTCGGCCCGGCCGCCGTAAGCTCCGATGGGCAGCCCACCGCCGATCACCTTGCCGAGCGTGGTGAGATCCGGACGGATGCCGTAAAGCTGCTGGGCGCCGCCGAAGGCCACCCGGAAGCCGGTCATGACCTCGTCGAAAATCAGCAGCGCGCCATGCCGGGCCGTCTCTTCCCGCAAACACTCGAGGAAGCCGGGCGCCGGAGGCACGCAGCCCATGTTGCCGCCGACCGGCTCGACGATGACGGCGGCGATTTCCCGGCCCCGGGCGCGGAAGGTTTCCCGCACCGCGCTGATGGAGTTGAACGGCAGCGCGATGGTCGTGCCGGCGAAACTCGCCGGCACGCCGGCCGTGTCCGGGATTCCGAGCGTGGCCACTCCGGAGCCAGCCTTGACGAGCAGCGAATCCACGTGCCCGTGATAGCAGCCTTCGAATTTCACCGTGAGGTCGCGGCCGGTGAACCCGCGCGCCAGCCGCAGTGCGCTCATGGTGGCCTCGGTGCCCGAGTTGACCAGCCGCACCATCTCAATGGAAGGAACCGCCTCGCGGATCAGCTCGGCCAGCTCGATTTCCCGCTCGGTCGGGGCGCCGAAGCTCGTGCCGGTCTCCAGCGCCGCCCGGAGGGCCTCGATGACGGCTGGATGCCGGTGGCCGAGCAGCAGCGGGCCCCAGCTTCCCACGTAATCGATGTACTCGTTGCCGTCGGCGTCCCAGACGCGGGAGCCGTCGCCCCGCACCAGGAACGGCGGGGTCCCGCCCACGCTGCGGAACGCCCGGACCGGGGAATTCACTCCACCCGGAATCGCGGCCTGCGCCCGCGCGAACAATGCCCTGGAGTTGGAATCCTTCATGGCCTGATAAATCTTGCGTGAATGGAAGCGAAAGTCGTTTTTTAGTTTATCACTGGCGGACTGGCGGCCTTCGCCGCCGGGAGCCGGGATGTTACAATACAGGGGTTTTTGAACGCAAGATCCGATGGAAGACCTCAAGAGACTCATCCGCGAAGTCCCGGATTTTCCCAAGCCGGGCATTCTTTTCTACGACATCACGACGCTGCTCAAGGATGCCGCCGGGCTGCGGGCGGTCAATGAGGCGTTGAGAAAGCAGGTCGACGGCGTCGATTTCGATCTGGTTCTCGGCATCGAGTCCCGTGGCTTCATCTTCGGGCCCGTGCTGGCGAACACCCTGGGGAAAGGATTCGTGCCCGTTCGCAAGCCCGGCAAGCTCCCCGCGGCTACCCAGCGGGTTGAATACGCTCTCGAGTACGGCACCGATGCCCTCGAAGTGCACCGGGACGCCATCACCACCGGGACCCGGGTCTTGATCGTAGATGACCTGCTGGCCACGGGTGGCACGGCGGCGGCGGTGACACGGCTGGTTGAGGAGTTGGGCGGAACGGTGGCCGGGCTGGCATTCGTGATCGAGCTTGATTTTCTCCGCGGCCGGGACAAGCTGACCGGCTACAGCGTGCATACATTGCTCCACTACGACAAATGAGCACCGAAGTCCGGCGCGCCCGCCTGCGCGCGCTGGCGAAAATCAATCTCAGCCTGAAAGTGCTTGGCCGGCGGCCGGACGGCTACCATGAACTGCGCACCATCTTCCAGACGATTTCGCTGGCCGACACGCTGGAGGTGGCCTACACTCCATCCCGCCGCTCGACCGTCGAGCTGGAGTCGAATATCGAGATCCCGGACAACCTGGTGGTGCGCGCGGCCCGCCGGCTGATGGAGGCGACGGGCCGGGGAGGCCGAGTCTGGTTTCGGCTTCGCAAGCGTATCCCGATGGGCTCGGGTCTGGGCGGCGGCTCCAGTGACGCGGCCGCGGTTTTGCTGGGCCTGCCGGTGCTGGCCGGCTGGCGGGTGCCGCCGGCGGAGCTGGTGGCCATCGGGGCGGAGCTGGGAAGCGACGTCCCGTTTTTTCTTCTGGGAGGCACGGCGCTGGGAATCGGCCGGGGCACCGAAATCGCTCCGCTGCCGGAGGAGCGTGCCGGGCCGGGACTGCTGGTGATTCCGCCGCTGCGCATCTCCACCCGCGAGGCCTACGCCGCGCTCGACGCTCGATTGACATCGGCTCCAGGGTCTAATAAGATAGGTACTTTCCAGTCCCTTTTATGGTTTGTGGGGCAGGGAGTGTTTACGGAAACTTCGGCGGAGGCGGGCGAAAACGACTTTGAGGCGTTCGCCTATCCGCCATTCAGCGAAAGCTTCGCCGGCTGGGCGCGCGGCCGGCGATGCTGAGTGGCTCTGGTTCCGCGGTCTTCGGAATCTTCCGGAACCGGGAGAAACGGCAACGGGCACGCCGGAGTTTTCCGGATCAACAAACGGAACCTTTTTACCTGGTGAGCCGGAGCCGCTACCGCCGGATGTGGTGGCGCAGCCTCCTGGGGCACCTGCGAGATCAGACATGGCCGCCCCGAAGCCGGTACGCTCGATGACGTTTGATCATTTTCAAGTCTTTACGGGGAATGCCAATCCCGCCTTGGCCGAGGAGGTCTGTTCTTGTCTCGGTTGCGGACTGGGCGCGGCCTCCATCAAGCGGTTCTCCGACGGTGAAGCGTACGTGCAGATTCAGGAGAACGTCCGCGGTTCGGACGTCTTCGCCGTTCAATCCACCTGCACGCCGGTGGATACCAACTTGATGGAACTGTTGCTCATGATTGACGCGCTGAAGCGCGCCTCGGCGGACCGGATTACGGCCGTGCTGCCCTATTACGGCTACGCCCGGCAGGACCGCAAGGACCGGCCGCGGGTACCGATCTCGGCGAAGCTGGTGGCCTCGCTGCTGGAGCGGGCCGGCGCCGACCGCATCCTGGCGCTGGACCTGCACGCCGCGCAAATCCAGGGCTTTTTCGATATTCCGGTGGACCACTTGTTTGCCACCCCAGTGGCGCTGGACTACCTCAGGTCGCGTTACGACGGGCTGACCGTGGTTTCACCTGACGCGGGAGGCGTGGAACGCGCGCGGGCCTTGGCGAAGCGGCTCCAGGCCCCGCTGGCCATTATTGACAAGCGCCGCGAGGACGTCAATATCGCCGAGGTGCTTCACATCATCGGCGAGGTGAAGGGACAGGACTGTCTCATCGTCGACGACCTGATCGACACCGCCGGCACCCTGGTGAAGGGCGTCGAGGCTTTGCTCGCCGAGGGGGCGCGCCGTGTCTGCGCCTTCGCCACTCACGCAGTGTTGTCCGGGCCGGCCGTGGAGAGGATCGTCGCCTCCGAGGTCGCCGAAGTCGTGGTGACCAACTCCATCCCGTTGCGGGAGGAGGCCCGGCGGAGCGGACGGTTCACGGTTCTCTCGGTGGCGCCGCTGTTGGCCAAGGCAATCCAATCGATTCACGAGGAAACTTCCGTCAGCACGCTATTTGTCTGAATCAGGACCGGGGCCCGGCGCCGCGGGCTTTCCCGGCGGGTTCCGGTTGAAGGAGCAGGAATGAGAAAAGACATCACAATCGCCGCCGAGCCGCGCAGCGAGCGCGGCAAGAATGAAGCACGGCGGCTCCGCGCCGCCGGCCGCGTTCCCGGGGTGCTATACGGCGCCGGCAAAGGCAGCAGGGCCGTTTCACTGGAGCCGAGACAAGTGAACCGGATTTTGTTCAGCGACACCGGGCATAACACGATCTTTAACGTCGAGGTCAATGGCGAGGAAACCTGCCCGGCCATGATCGTTGACTGGCAGCACGACCCGGTCAAGGACACACTGCTGCACGTGGATCTGAAGCGGATCGACATGACCCAGCCGGTCTCGGTCAGCGTTCCCGTTCACACCGAGGGCGACCCGGTGGGGGTGAAGCAGCAAGGCGGCCTCATGGAGGTTGTTACCCGCGAGATCGAGATTGAGTGCCTGCCGGATGATATTCCGGAACATTTCGTCGTCGATGTGCAGCCTCTGAGGATTGGACAGAACCTCCGGGCGGGGGATATACCGCTTGGTGACAAGATCAGGCTGAAAACCCCGGCGGATACGGTGATCTGTCACGTGATCGCCTTGCGCACCTCGGAGACGCCCGCCGCCGAGGAGGCCGCCGCCGAGGGCGAGGCCGAGACAGGTGCTCCGAAGGCGGAGGATGAGAAGAAAGGATAATGCTCCCGGTGACGGGCGGTGGCCCGCGGCGAAGCAGGTTTCGGAAACGGCGGTGGAATGCTCGACAGCGACGGTGAGCGCACGACAGCCGGGCGCGGCGAGACGCCGCGGCGGTTCCTCGTGGCGGGCCTCGGCAATCCGGGGCGTGCGTACGCGAATACGCCGCACAACCTCGGATTCCTGGTCGTTGACCGGTTGGCGCACAGGAACGGCATCCGGATGAGCCGGACCGAAGCCCAGGCCGTCGCCGGAACGGGCGCGTTCGCCTCGGCCCAGGTGGTACTGGCCAAGCCGCAGACGTTTATGAATCTGAGCGGCCCGGCCGTGAGGGCCCTGCTGGAGAGCAATTCGATGACGGCGCGGAACCTGGTGCTGGTTTACGATGACCTGGCTTTGCCCTGGACCGCGCTCCGGATCCGCTCGAAAGGTTCCTCGGGCGGCCACCGGGGCGTCGAGTCGGTGATCCAGAGCCTGGGGACCACAGGGTTCATCCGGGTGCGCCTGGGAATCCATCCCGGCCACCCCGTCTCGGACGGGGCCAAGTTCGTGCTCACGCGCTTCCGGCGGGCACAGAAGAAGGAGCTGGAGGAACTTGTCGACTACGCCGCGGCGGCGGTCGAATCAGTGGTCGCCGAAGGCGTGTGGAAGGCCATGACCCGGTTCAATCGCCGCCCGCGCGGCGCCAAGAGTGAAGAAGAGGAAGAATGAGAATTTACGAAGAATTGTTCATTGTCGATCCGAAGGCCACCGAGGAACAGATCGACGGTGTGATCGGGCAGATCGAAGAGTTTGTCCGCGAGGCCGGCGGCACCATTGACAAAGTGGACAAATGGGGCATCCGCAAACTGGCCTATCGCATCAACAAGCGCGAGGAGGGCTACTACGTCCTCGTGCAGTTTTCCGCAGGGGCGGAAACGATCCGGGAACTGGAGCGGCGGCTGCGTGTCGAGGAACTGGTGCTGAAGTATCTCACCGTGCGGATTGACGAGAAATTGAAATGGCTGGAGAAGCGGAAGAAGATCCGCGAGAAACGGGCCGCGCGGCGGCCCAAGCCGGCCCCGGCGCCGTCCCGGGCCGCTCCGGCCGAACCGGCGGCGCCAGTTCCGGGCGCACCGGCGCCGGCGGAGGAGACGGAGGAGAAAGAAAGTTCAGGAGGTAAGTGACCATGGCGGAAACCAAGGGCGGCCGGCCCATCAGCGCGTCGCAACGTCCGACCGGCACTGACAAGGCGGTCGTTACCCGCCGGCAGTATTTCCGGCGGCGAAAAGTATGCCGGTTTTGCGTCGAGAAGATCGACGACATCGATTACAAGGACGTCAAGTTGCTTTCGGCATTCATTTCCGAGCGCGGCAAGATCATCCCCCGGCGCGTTTCCGGTGTCTGTACGGTACATCAGCGGCGGCTGACCACCTCCATCAAGCGGGCCCGCAACATTGCCCTGTTGCCGTTCGCCGCCACCGTGTGAGGGCGGTGTGGAAAGGAACAGCAATGGAAGTGATTCTCAGGAAGGACATTGACAAACTCGGGACGAGAGGCCAGGTGGTCGAGGTGGCCAAGGGCTACGCGCGGAACTACCTGCTGCCGAAGCGCCTGGCCGTCGTGGCCACCGAGGCGAACAAGAAGATCGTCGAACAGGAGCGCCAGGCGCACTTGCGCCGCGAGGTCAAGGCGGTCAGTGACGCCCAGGAGCTGGCCAAGCTGCTGGACAACGTCACCGTCACCATCGCCCACAAGGCCGGCGACCAGGAGCAGCTTTTCGGCTCGGTGACGGCCCGTAACATCGCCGATGCGCTCGAAAAGCAGAATTTTTCCATCGATCACCGCAAGATTCATCTGGAGGATCCCATCAAGCAACTGGGAGAATACAAGGTGCCTATCCGGCTCCACCGCGATGTCTCGGTGGAGATCGGCGTTCACGTGGTTGCCGAACAGGAGACCGCGGAGACGTAGCGGGCAGAAGCAGATGGCGGTATGAGCTACTTCGACCTGACCGGGCAGACGGCAGCCGTTACCGGCGCCGCCACCGGCATCGGCGAGGCGATTGCCCGGCGGCTGGCCGGTGCCGGCGCCCGGGTGGCCGTGGCCGACATCGACCTGGAAGGCGCCACGGCGGTGGCCCGCTCGATCGCCGCGGTCTCCAACGGCCGCGCTTTTCCGCTCCGGATCGACATCGCCTCCCGGGAGTCGGTGGAGAAGGCCGTCGCCGAGGTCATCTCGCTCACCGGGCGCATCGACGCCTGGGTGAACAACGCCGGCATCGTCGGCCGGGCAGCGCCGTTGTGGGAACAAACCGACGAGGACTGGGAAAAGCTCATTCGCGTCAACATGACGGGCGTGTTTTACTGCTGCCGCGCCGTGATCGGCCTCATGCGCCAGCGTCGTTACGGCCGCATCGTCAACATCGCCTCCATCGCCGGCAAGGAGGGGAACCCGAACATGACCATCTACTCGGC
>CAZXVW010000105.1:0-15367 GCA_964644025.1 uncultured Solibacteraceae bacterium
CCTCGATGGTGATGGAGCTTTCCGCGACGTTCGTCGAAAGAATCAACTTCGGCCGGGGACCTGGCAGTACGGCCCGGTCCTGTTCAGCAGCTGGAAGATCGCCGTGCAGCGGGACGATATCGAGACCGGTCCGCCGGGCAACCACGGCGCAGGCCTCGGCCGCCTGGCGGATCTCGGCCGCCCCCGGGACGAAAACCAGGATGTCGCCATCGACGCCCTCCGCGGTTAGATCCGCCGCCGCGGCGGCTGTCTGCTCCGCCAGCGGCCGCGCTGAGTGCGGCGTATACCGGATCGAGAGCGGATGAAGCCGGCCTCGGCTCTGCAGCGTGGGGCAACCGCCCAGGAACCGGGCCACCGGCGCGGTTTCGAGCGTCGCCGACATCACCACGATTCGCAATTCCGGGCGCTTCCTCAACTGGAGTCGCCGGAGCAGCGCCAGCGCCACGTCGGCCTCCAGGTGGCGCTCGTGAAACTCGTCCAGCACCACCACGCCGGCCCGCTCGAGCATTGGATCGGAAATCAAACGGCGCGTCAGCACCCCTTCGGTAAGGTACCGCAACCGCGTTCGCGGCCCGCCCACCGATTCAAAACGCACCTGGTAGCCCACTGTCTCGCCAGGCTGCTCTCCCCGTTCGGCGGCCACCCGCCGCGCAGCCATCCGGGCCGCGATGCGCCGCGGCTCCAGTACCAGCACTTCCCCGCAGCCCAGCTCCAGCAGCGCCGGCGGCACCCGCGTCGTCTTCCCCGCCCCGGGCGGCGCCTCGATCACCAGGTTCCGGCCCTCGCGCAGGCGCGCCAGGATTTCCGGCACCAGGGTGTCGATCGGCAGCGACGAGGTTTCTCTCCGGTTGACTCCCACCGTCTCTTTCTACAAGACTATCTCTATGCCGGAATCATACTCTGTCTTGAATCCGCCCAGGCGGCTCCTGATGGGCCCGGGGCCCAGCCCGGTGGAGCCGCGCGTCTACGAAGCCATCGGGAAACGGATCGTCGGCCACCTGGATCCGTACTTTTTCGAAGTGGTCCGCGACATCCATGAACTGTTGCGGGAGGTCTTTGGGACCCGCAACGAGTTCACCATGGCCCTGTCCGGCACAGGCAGCTCCGGCATGGAAGCGGCCGTCACCAACTTCGTCGAACCCGGCACGAAATTCGCCGTGCTGGCCAACGGATACTTCTGCGACCGGATCACGGAGATGGCGCGGCGCCAGGGAGCCGAGATTGTCCGCCTGGAAAAGCCCTGGGGCGAGGTCTTCACCGGCGAGGAGGCGCGGGAATTCATCCTCCGGGAAAAGCCCGGCGCCGTCGCCTACGTGCAGGCTGAAACTTCCACCGGCGCTTACCAGGAAGGCAAAGCCATCTGCGAGGCGGCTCACGAAGCCGGCGCGCTGGTCATCGCCGATTGCGTGACCTCGCTTGGCGCCGTACCAGTCCGGGTGGATGAAAACGGCATCGACATCGCTTACAGTTGCACGCAAAAGGGCCTGTCCTGCCCGCCCGGGCTGGCTCCGATCACCGTCTCGGCCCGCGCGATGGAGCGGCTGCGGAAGCGCGAATCCGCAAATCGCTCCTGGTACCTGGACTTGCGCTTGCTCGACGAGTATTTCGGCGGCGCGCATCGCTACCATCATACGGCTCCCATCTCGATGTTCTACGCCCTCCGCGAGGCGCTGGTGGTCATTCACGAAGAGGGGCTGGAAGCCCGCTGGCAGCGGCATGAGACCAATCATAAAGCGTTCGTGGCCGGCATCGAGGCCATGGGGATGCGGATGCACGTCGCCGCGCCCCACCGGCTCTGGTCGCTCAACACTCCCTGCGTGCCCGCCGGCGTCGAGGATGCCAGGATCCGGCAGCGCATGCTGGCCGAGGACGGCATCGAGATCTTCGGCGGCTTCGGCCCGCTGGCCGGCAAGGTTTTCCGGATCGGCATCATGGGCGCTGGCTCCACCCGGGAGAACGTCCTGCTGCTGCTGGCCTCGCTCGAAAAAGCCCTGAGGGCCGAGGGATATCAGCCCCCGGCAAGCGGACGGGAAGCCGCCGAGGCATTCTACGCCCGGGACTGAGCGCACCGCGGGGCGGATCGACTACAATTGCCGGGATGAGGCGAAGAACCTGTCTGAAAGCCATGGCGGCCATCAGCGCCGGCGGCGCGCGGTCTCTCGCCGCCAGCCGGCGGCCGATCCAGCTTCATTGCGACCTGGAAGTAGGCCCGGCGCGGGAGCGCCAGATGCTCGAAACCTTCCACGGCGCCTTCGCGCCGGCCATGCGCCGCCAGCCGGGTTTCGTGGATGTGAAGCTGCTCAAGTTCCGCAAACCCGTGGCCGGGGAACCCCCGACGAAGGCCAACTACAAACTCATCATCAGCTTCCAGACCGAGCAGCAGCGCCTGCAGTGGGTCGCCACCAGCGAGCACCAGCGCCTCTGGCCGAAAATCGAGGAAACACTCACTGGCATGAAATTCAACGCCATGCTGTACGAGGAGGCCTGAAAACTTCACCCGGGAACCCGGGCCTGCGTTCCGCCAGCCCGAACAGCGCTGCCGGCGGCTCAGAACTCCCAGCGCCAGAGGTTCACGCCCACCGTGTAGCCGGCGCCCACCGCAGCGAACAGCACGATGTCGCCCTTCTTCAGCCGTCCATCCCGGATGGCGTCCCGCGTGGCCAGCGGTATGGTGGCCGAGGTCGTGTTGCCGTACTCGCCGATGTTGATGATCACCCGCTCGGGAGGTATCCCAAGCCGTTCCGCCGTCGCGGTGATGATCCGCTTGTTCGCCTGGTGGGGAATGAAAGCCCCCACGTCCTCCGGCCCCAGGCCGTGCGCCTGAAGAAGGTCCCGGCATTTCTCATACATCTTCCGGACGGCGTACTTGAAGACCTGCTGGCCATCCTGGTGAATGTAATGGAGACCCTTGCTGACCGTCTCGGCACTGGCGGGCATCCGGCTGCCTCCGGCCGGCATGTTCAGGTACGGCGCGCCGGAACCGTCAATGTGGTTGTTGAACCCGATGAAACCCGTCTCCTCGTCGCCGGCCGGCTCGATCAGCATGGCGCCGGCCCCGTCACCGAAGAGCACGCACGTGGTCCGGTCCTCGTAGTTGACGATCCGGGACATGGTGTCAGCGCCGATCACCAGCACCTTGTCGTGGCTGCCCGCTTCCACCAGGTTGGCGCCGGTGGTAAGACCGTAGACGAAGCTGGAACAGGCGGCGATCAGGTCGAAGCCCCAGGCGCCGGGGATCCCCAGCCGGTCCTGAACCAGGCAGGCGGTCGAGGGAAATAACATGTCCGGCGTCACCGTGCACACGATGACGACCTCAACGCCAGCGGGACTGATCCCGCGGCTTTCCAGCGCCTGTTTCGCCGCCTCGACGGCCATGTCGGAGGTGGCCGTGGCCGGATCGGCGATATGACGTTCGCGGATGCCGGTCCGGTTCACGATCCACTCGTCATTGGTCTGGACCATCTTTTCCAGGTCCCGGTTCGTCAGCACGCGCGGCGGCGTGTAGCAGCCGAGCGCACTAATCTTCACTTTGCGCAAGTAGCCTCCTGGTGTGTTGGGAATCAGACTGCAAACTTCCTTGATATGTTAATTATGAGTGGAATGCAAGTCCGTGGCGCTCCGCCGCCGGAGACCCCTGAACAACTGTACGCCCGCGTCTACCGGGCCCTGAGACCACGGGCCGCGCTGCCGGCCTTCGAAATCGAGTACTGCCGCTTCGCCAACGCCAACAGCTTCATCCGAATGAATGGGAAACGCATCACCGTCCGGATCTCAGACCTATTCGAGGGCGCGCCCGCCGCGGTCCGGGAAGCGCTGGCCTTCATTCTGCTTTCCAAGCTCTTCGGGAAATCGATTCCGGCCCGTTACAACCACCGCTACCGGCTCTATCTGAATCGCCGGGATGTCCGGCGGACCCTGGAGTTGGTGCGGCAAACCCGGGGACGTAAGCCGCTTAACAACCCGAAAGGGAAACACTATGATCTGGAGGAGCTGTTCGAGGCGCTGAACTTGCGGTTCTTCGACGGCCTGATGGCCCGGCCGGCGCTCGGCTGGAGCCGGCGGCCTTCACGAACTACGCTCGGCCACTACGACCCGGCCCATAACGCCATCGTGATCAGCAGCATCCTGGACCGGCCGGATGTGCCGCGGCTCCTCGTGGACTACATTCTCTATCACGAGATGCTTCACCTCCGCTACCCGGCCCAATACAACGGTGCCCGGCGGCGGGTTCACACGAAGGAATTCCACGAGGCCGAGAAGCGGTTCCCAGAACTCTCCCAGGCCAAACAACTTCTGAAGAAACTCTGAGGCGGCCTGGGCCCCTTCGGCGTGTTGAACAATGCTACCCTCATTTGCCGTGGGAGATGGCACACACTTGACCGTCCCGTGCGACGCGCCCGGGCGCGACCAGCGGCCATCCCCCCGCCAGATGTGCTGCGGATTTTTCTTAACTCGCCGCAACCGGCGCTGGCGCCAGCATCAAGTTCTGCAACTCGGCGCGCATCGTATCCAGAATACGCACCAAGCCGCTTGCGTCGACGCCGCCCCAGCCCAGCCCCAGCGCGTAGAGCGAAAGCCGGACGTGAACCGCCAGGAGACCGGCGAGAAACACGAATTTCTGCTTCACCAGAGTCTTCGCCAGTTCCGGGTTGTCCTGCGGAGCGTGCAATACCATCAGCCGCAAGGCAAGGTGCAGCCGCCCGAAATCCCGGCGCAGCTTCGCCAGGTACAACCGGAAGATTTTCCGGCGCCGGGCGCGAAAAGCCTTCTCCATGCCAGGCACGTAGCCAGGTTGGGATCGCAAGAATCGAATATCATCCTCAGACAGGAGTCGCTCCATCGGGCGATAGGAGGCCACTGAAAACCGTTTCAACCAGTCCGGGTCAACGCCGCGAACCTTGGTGGATGACACCAGTCCCCAAACGAGCACGGCCAGCGCCGCCAGCAGCAGTACACCTACAATGCTCGCACCCACAACAACACTCATTCTCCACTTTCCTCCTTGGTGTACTCTCTGCCTGCAGCATAACCGATAATCGGATGAAATGCAAGTAATTTCTGAAACTATAGTTCCGGCAATAAGAGGCCTATTGGGAATGCATTACTTGCGCACCGCGCGCATCAGGCTCGAGTTGATGGCGTCCAACTGCCGGACCAGCCGCTCGCTGTCCACTTTCCGCCACCGGCTGCCGAAAACCAGCACCGCTGCTTCTCCCGCCGGACTAAGGAATATTAACCAGGCAATCAGGCAGGCAGTCGCCACGCCGAGATTGATTGTGCTGAGAACCCGGAGCAGATTGGCGCCGACGAGATTGCGGAGCAGCAGCAACAGCGCATTGGCTGAAAAATAGGCCCCGAAGACCAACGTGTGAACCACCACATTCCGGCCCAGCGGTATCGGGAACCAGACGAGGAAGGCGGTGATCAGAAGCAAGAAAAGCAAAAGAGCCGAGCTGATAGCCCGCTCCAGGGCATGGACAAAAACCAGAATGGGATACAGTGTCCCCTCCCGGCCCACGTCCGGGTACAGGGACACCAGCGAAATCACACCGGAAAGAATTAGTGCTCCGCTGATCGCCCACCGGCCTAATGTCCCAATGCCGGCGTACTTGCGGAGCACCAAGCCATAGACCTCCAGAACGGCCAGCACCGCGCAGACACGGTCTGCCGGCACCGAGGTCACGTACAATAGTCCGTAGGCGTTGGTTCCCGGTTCCAGAAACAACGCAACGATTGTCCGCGCCAGGTCAACGAAAAGATAAAGGGAAAAGAAACGGTAGGTTTTCCACAGGCCCGTGCGCCAAAGCCGCAACAACAAGACAGCTTCCGCGGTGCAATTCAGTAGCCAAACGGACCGTTCTACCGTCCCGGGAACTAAAGCGCCCTCCAAAACCACAGAGTATCAGTTTATCATCCCACCTGGACCCCGTAGTTCGCCTCATGGCGCCCGCCGAATGCCTCGGTTCAAAACCTGGTCAACTGATTAGCGGCCGGCAACGGTCACCCTGCAGGGGAAGCAACCCGGCCAGGGCAGTTCCGCAGTGGCAATTCCGATGGCACCAGCGAACTGAAGAGCCAGAAACAGGACCAACACAGCCTTCTTCATGATTGGTATCTCCTTGACAGAAACTTGTTCAGATGTTGTCGTGGGTGCGACACCTAACAGGCTAGCGGCGGCGCGGAGGATCTGGGCGCAATTTTCAGAAGTTTTCGGAAAACAGAACAACTACTACCTTCTGCCCGCCGGATATAGTAAGATGTCCTATGAAGTATTGAGTGGTCTTGTTTACATCGGAAGGCAGCCAAGGAGGGGACGGCGCGAATGAGGAAGGTGACTTGGGACCGAGTCCTGGACCGCAAAGCCGCCGCCGATCTGTGGCGTCACACACTCTCGCAGATTCCCACCGTGTTCGGCCGGCTCGTTTACCTCTCCTCGCTGCGCAACTCCAACACGAACACCTATGAGCATCACGGCTTCGCCCTGATGTTCGGAGAGAAGGAATCCGACCGCACTCTGCGCGAGAGCCACGCCACCACGTTCGCCGAGTGGCTCTGCTTCAACCTGGAGGAACAAAAGGCCGACCTGGATCTGTATTTGTCCACGCTGGGAACCGATAAGCGGACTATCGTTGAGGCGTGGCTGCGGCTGACTCCGTACCGCCACCTGATCCCGGACGCGGCACCGCGCGCCGAACGCCAGCTTTACCTTTCCGATCTGGAGACCCTGCTGGAACTGCTCAAGAACGAATACGGCGTCGCTTCCCCTGATCCAGACGCATAGCCACTCCAGTCACCTGCCCGATGAGGTCGATCTCGCTGGGATAGGAAAACACCTGGGGGCTGCGCTGGGATGCCGGGTGCGGCAACACGATCAGCCGGCCTTCGCTCAGGCTGCACCAGCCGCACACGTATCCCTCCCGGTGCTCAAGGAAGTAAATCGGCCGCTCCAGCTCACTCGCCCAGCCGGAGCCGGCGATTTTGCGCTTCGTCTCGTCCACCAGCACCAGGGAGCCGGGATGCAGCAACGGATACATCGACCAGTCCTCCGTCCCGACGAACCCATACCGGTAGTTCTTCAGATCAAGACCGTTCAGCAACATCAACGGGAGTGTGCCCCAGCGCTGGATCATCCGGCTCAGGTAAGTCGTTTTCCTCATGTCCAGTCCCGGATCCAACGAAAGGGGCACCTGGATGACCCCGTAATCGCTGGAGGAAAAACCCAGCGCGTGGGTCGTCTCCAGCGGCACGCTGGCGGCGTCGGCCGGTAACTGGCTCAGATCCACCCCGTACCATTGGAGGACTTCAAACGGATCCAGCCGGTAGATGGCACATAGCGAGTACAGGCGGTAATTTCTGGGGACCGTGCCCTTGTTCTCGATGTCCGCCAGCCGGCTCAGCGCGATCGCGAACTCATCGCTCTTGTGCCGTTCCGCAATCCGGAGGCTGGCTTGCTCGACGTCCCGGTAACGCAAGTCGAGCCGTTCCCGTGCCCGCTTGAGTTTTCGTCCGGCTTCCTCCATGGTATGATTTCTCCCGGTGGACAGGAACAGCCAGGCGGTCCGCTCCTCGACACGGGTCAGCGCTTCCTGTGACTGAATTATAACCACCGGCGGGCGCGCCGGCAACCTGGACGGCCGAACTCTGTTCTGATTTCAGAACAAAGAATCGCCCCGGGAGGCAAATTTTGAAAATTGTGGTGGGTGTATCTGGCGCCAGCGGTTCTGTATACGGGTTCCGGTTGCTCGAAAAACTCCGGCGGAATCAACAAGTTGAGGTCCACTTGATCCTCACCCGCGCCGCCGAGCGCATCGCCGCGCTCGAAACCGGCAAGCGGGCGGCTGATTTCCAGGCTCTGGCCAATTTCTGCTACCAGCCGGAAGACCTCGCATCCCCCTTGGCCAGCGGCTCCTGCCCGGTCGACGCCATGGTCATTGCCCCGTGCTCGGTCCGCAGCATGTCCGCCATCGCCCACGGCGTCACTTCCAACCTGTTGCTGCGCGCCGCCGATGTCACCCTGAAAGAGCGGCGGCGGCTCATCCTCATGATCCGGGAAACCCCGCTCCACTTGGGCCATTTGCGGACCATGGTGGCGCTGGCCGAGATGGGCGCGATTCTGGCGCCTCCGATCCCGGCCTTCTACCACCGGCCGCAGACCGTGATGGAGCTGGTGGATCATAGCGTGGACCGCGTGCTGGACTTGTTGGGCCTGCCCGATCCGGAAGCCAGACGATGGGAGGGAGCATGAAAGAGAAACGAATCGAAACGGTAGCTTTTCAAGGCGAACCGGGCGCGTTCAGCCAGGTGGCTGTTCATCAACTGCTGGGGCCGGAGGTCACCGTGGTCCCCTGCCAAAGGTTCGACCAGGTCTTTCGGAGCCTCGCCTCCGGCAAGGTGGACGCCGCCGTCATTCCGATCGAGAACACGCTTCACGGCTCCGTCCATGAAAACTATGACCACCTGCTCGAGTTCGGCCTGCCGATCGTGGGCGAAACCAACGTCCGCATCGTTCATAACCTCATCGCGCTGCCCGGCGTGAGTTTCAGCCAGGTCCGCCGCGTTTTCTCCCACCCGGTCGCCCTCAACCAGTGCCTCCGTTTCTTCGCCGCCCACCCGAAGCTCGAACCGGTTTCCTTCTACGACACGGCGGGCAGCGTGAAGATGCTGGTGGAGGAAAAACCCGCCGGCGCCGCCGCCATCGCCTCGGCCGTCGCCGCCAGGATTTACGGCGCCCGGATCCTGAAACGCTCGATCGAGGACGACCAGGGCAACTTCACCCGCTTCTTCCTCCTGCGCCGGAAACGGGCCGCCCGCACGCTGCCACCCGCTGGCAAGAAGGGCTACAAAACCTCGCTGGTCCTCTCCACCCGCAATGTCCCCGGGGCGCTGTTCCGAGTGCTGGCGGTTTTCGCCCTCCGCGATATCAATCTCTCCAAGATCGAGTCCCGGCCCTTGCGCGGCAAGCCATGGGATTACCTTTTCTACGTCGATCTGCACGGGCGGGTGGACGAGGAGCGCGTCCGCAACGCTTTACAGCATCTGGCGGAACTGACCGACTTCCAGCGGGTGCTCGGCTGCTACCCCCGGGGTGCTTGAGATTGGGTGCGTTGCCCGCCTTGAGCAGGACGCCAGCAAGCGTATATCATCTCTCCATGACAAACCGTCTTCCTAAGCTCCTCTCCCCCCTGCTGGCCGCCTTGCTGCTGGCGGCGGGCCCCGGTCGCGCTCAGCCCATTCCCAGCCCGGCCCAGGAATTCGGCTTCGAGCCGGGCACCGACGGGAAACTGGCCTCCTGGGACGCGCTGGTGGGCTACTACCACAAGCTCGCCCGGGCCTCGGACCGCATACAGATCCGCGAACTCGGCCGGACGACACTGGACAAAGCGTTCCTGCTGCTCACCATATCCTCGCCCAAGAACCTGGCCCGCTCGTCCCGGCTGGCCGAGATCAGCCGCCGCCTGGCGGACCCGCGCGGCCTGTCCGACAAAGAAATCAATCGCCTGGTGAAGGAAGGCCGGAGCGTCGTGGCCGTCACCGGCGGCCTGCACGCCACCGAACTGGCCGCCGCTCAGATGGCCTCCCGGCTCGCCTGGCGCTTGGCCACGGCGAACGATGCGGCAACTCTCCGCATTCTCGACCAGGTGGTGTTCCTGCTGTTTGCCTGTTTCAACCCCGACGGCGAACAGATGATCGTGGACTGGGTCAATAAAACGCGCGGGACGAAGTACGAGGGATCTTCCTATCCGGACCTCTACCACCACTACGCCGGTCACGACAACAACCGGGACGCCTACATGCTCAACCTGAGGGAGTCGCGCCTGTTTGCCCAGGTGGTCTACAAGGAATGGATCCCCCAGCTCTACCTCGATATTCACCAGATGGGCAGTTGGGGCGCCCGCCTCTACGTGCCGCCCTACCACGACCCGATCAACCCCAACGTCGACCCGCTCATCTGGATGGAACACGAACTGGTCGGCGCGGGCATGGAGATTGCGCTGGAGAGGGCCGGCGTTCGCGGCGTGGTGGCCGGCGCCCCGTACACCGGCTGGTGGTTCCCCTCCTTCCACATGGTGACCAACCACCACAACATCGCCGGCATGTTGACCGAGTCGGCCAGCGCCCGCATGGCTTGGCCGATTCTCATACATCGCCACCAGTTGCGAGCCCCCGGCCGCAGCCATTCCATCTACGGCCCGATGCAGGTGTTTCCGCACCCCTGGCCGGGCGGCTGGTGGCGCTTGCGGGATATCGTCCACCAGCAGGAAGTGAGCACGTACGCGCTCCTGGACACCGCCGCGCGCTACCGCGACACGCTCCTGCGCGACATGGTGCGGAAGGCCCGGCGGACCATCGCGCGCGCCGGCCAGGACGCGCCGTGGGCTTTCCTGATCCGCGCCGCCCAGCATGACCCGCTGACGGTGGCCAAGTTCATCGGCATCCTTCTGCGGAACGGCATCGAGGTGCACCAGGCCGCGGCCGACTTCCTCGCCGGGAACCAGCTCTATCGGGCCGGCGACTACGTTGTCTTCCTGGCCCAGCCGAACGGAGTACTGGCCCGCTCGCTGCTGGCCGAGGCCCGCTACCCGGACAACGCCGTCACGCGGAAGGCCGACGGCAGCATCCTGCCACCCTACGACATGGCGAATTTCGTGCTCGCCGAGCACATGGGCGTCATCGCCACGCCGGTCCGCGATCACTTCACCATCAAAACGCGCCTGCTCACCGCCGTCCCCAAGCCCAACGGGGCCGTGGAAGGAACCGGCGCCGCCGGCTGGCTCCTCTCGCACGAGGACAACGATGCCTTCCGCGCTACCAACCGGCTGCTGGCCAACGGAGGCGATGTGTATTGGCTTCGCGAGGCGTTCACTGCCGGCGGGCGGAAGCTCGCGCCGGGAGCGCTGTGGATCCCGTCGGGACCCGCCGCGCGGCCCCAGATCGAAAAGCTGGCTCGGGAATTCGGCCTGCGGTTCCTGGCTCTGAAAACCGCGCCGTCCGGCCCGGCCTGGAAGCTGCGCCCGCTTCATCTCGGCCTGTACCGGCGCTACCGGGGCGGCAACATGGACGAGGGCTGGAGCCGCTTTCTGCTGGACCAGTGGGAATTCCCCTACCAGCGCGTTACGGTCGACGACATCCACAACGGCGCGCTGGACAAGCTGGATGTCCTGTTAATCCCGCATGACTCTCTCGCCACGCTGATGGGCCGCGAGGAAGCAAATCATCAGGAACAGGAAACCAAAGAGGAACCGGAATATCCGAAGGTCTTTCTCCCGCCCGAGTACCGCAAGGGACTCGACAAGGAGGCCATCCGCCGCATCCGCGAGTTCACCCGCGGCGGGGGCGGCCTGGTGCTGCTCGGCGGCGCCACCGGGCTGGCTTGGAAGCAGCTTGGCGTCCCGGTAAGAAACGTGGTCGAAGGTCTGCCGAACACCGAATACTTCTGCCCGGGTTCCACCCTCCGCGCCCGATTCGACCTCACCCATCCGCTCGCCTACGGCATGCCGGCGGAAGCGCTCGTCCTCAACTGGGCTAACCCGGTGTTCGCCATCCTCCCCACCGTGCAGAACAACCGCACCACCGCACCCATCGTCTACCAGGACCGCGACGTATTGAAAAGCGGGTGGCTGATCGGGGAGAAGCACATCGCCGGCAAGGCGGCGGCCGTCGACCTGGCCTACGGCAAGGGCAGGATCATCCTCATCGGCTTCCGCTGCCAGCATCGGGCCCAGACCCACGGGACGTTCAAAGTGTTCTTCAACGCCCTCTACTACCCGGCCGCCGAACCGGTTCGCCTGGGCCCGTAGCGGCACGCCGCCCGGCCCGGCTCACGGCTACGCTTTGATGTCGTCGCGGGCGAAATCCCACTCCACCAGCCGCTGCTGCTCGGCCGAACGGTTGATCATGTGAGCGCAAGCCGCTGCGTGGTGGCCGGCCGCGGCATCTTCCCAATACGGCTTCCGGCTCCGCACCGACTCCAGGAAGTGCCGGAGGTGGGCGATCGTGCTGTTCTGCCCTTCCTCGCGGAACTGCCGGGGGCCTTCCACGATCGCCGGCGGGCGGGTGTTCACCAGCTCGGTCTGGCGCACCTTGGGATCTTGATAGTAAGCCTTCTCCAGCTCCTGGGGCCAGCTCTCCACGATCCACCGGTTGTCCTCCACCGGGTGTTCCGGGTAGAAGCTGAGCCCGCGCCCGAGGTTGATGGTGCCCTCGGTGCCGAGGAACTGGAAGCTCCCCTCAGCGCTCGCCTGGTTGTTGAAGGTGGCGCTGAGGTTCACCACGAAGCCTTCCCGGTATTCGAGCACCGCATTCAGCGTGTCGGGAACGTCCCGGCTCTTCTTCCACCGGTACAGCTCCCCCAGGGCGATCGCCTTGGCCGGAACCTTCGCATTCATCAGAAAGTGGATCGTCGTGCAGAGGTGGACGAACAGGTCCGTGGCGATGCCGCCCGAGTAATCCCGGTAGCAGCGCCAGCGGAAGAAGCGCTCGAGGCTGAACGGCCTCTTCGGGGCGGGACCCAGAAACATCTCCCAGTTCACCGTCTCCGGAGAGGCGTCCGGCGGAATTGGGTAAATCCAGGCTCCGGAGGCCGTGTTGCGGTTGAAGGTCGCGCGGATCAGCGTTACCTGCCCCAGGTCCCCAGCCTGGATCATCTGCTTCGCCTTGCGCTGGATCTGGCTGCTCATCCCCTGGCTGCCCACTTGCACGATCCGGCCCGATTTGTTCGCCGCCCTGATGATTTCCGGTCCTTCCGAGGACGCGTAAGTGAGCGGCTTCTCGCAGTAGACGTCCTTGCCGGCGCCGACAGCGTCCAGCACCATGCGCCGGTGCCAGTGATCCGGCGTGGCCACCACCACGGCGTCAATCGAGGGCTGGGCGAGAAGCTCGTGGTAGTTTTTGAAGACCTTCGGACGGCCGTGGAGGCGCTCCAGGGTGCGCTGGACGCGGCCCGCGTAAGCGTCCACCACGCCCACAATTTCATTGCCCGGCAACGTGACCAGCGCCTGCATCAGTTCCTGCGAGCGGGCGCCGGTGCCGATCACGCCGATCTGGACGCGGTCATTGGCGGCGAAAGAGGATTTCGGGGCGGCGGCCAGCGCCGCGCCGGCCTGAAGAAAATTGCGACGGGTAATTGGCATGACAAGCTCCTGTTACTTCGTCGGACTCCGGTTTGATTATAAACCGAGAAGCTGCCCGCATACCTGAAGCGGGCACGTGGCGAAAAAAGTCTTCAAGATCAAGCAAATCCGTATTACAATCAAGGTACAGGCTCAGCCATCATCCCGGAGTCTGTTTTACCAGTTCATCAGGAGGAGCTACCGAATGAAGGCAATACCGGTCTTCCTCGACTGCGTTAGCTTCCCGCCACCGGGAGGCGGGAATCCTGATGGCGCGGAGAGGAAGCACATCCGTTTCCGTATGACTCCCGGCCAGGCGCCAGGTCCACGCTGCGGTGGGGACCCGCGCGTTAACACGGTGGCGCCGGCCGCTTCCAGCCAATCGCATCCTTAGCGCTCTGGCATGAAGTCGGAATTGAGCGCCAGCGCGCCCGGCGTCCCCCTGGGCGTGCCCGAGCTCGCGGTCATTCTCGCCGCCGGGAGAGGCTCGCGCCTGAGCAGCCGGCGCCGCGGAACGCCGAAACCGCTAGTTCGTCTGCTCGGACTGTCCCTGATTGAACGGGCGATGGTCACCTGTGCCGAAGCCGGCGTTCGCAAGTTCGTTGTCGTGCTGGGCTACCGGGCCGGCGAGGTCCGCAACCACCTGGAAGCGGTCGCGGCGCGCCGCGGCTATCAGGTCGAATATGTCATCGCCCCAGACTGGCCCGTCGGCAACGGCGCCAGCGCCCGGGCAGCGGCGCAGAAAGCCGGCCGCGGCCCCTTCCTGCTGATGATGGCTGACCACGCCGTCGAGGCGGCGCTGCTGGATCGCCTCTTGCAGGCACCGCTTCGTCAGGGTGAGGTCTGTCTGGCCGTTGATCGCAATAAGCAGGCGGTACCGGATCCGAAAGATGTCACCAAGGTCGTCCTCTCCGGCCAGCGGATCCTCGAAATCGGCAAGAACCTGGAGCGCTGGGACGCCGCCGACACCGGTGTCTTCCTGTGCACCACCGCGTTGTTTACCGCGCTCGAGCAAACCCGGGCGGCCACCCTGTCGGAGGCAATGAACTGGCTGGCCCGGCAAGGCCGGCTGCGGGCCGCCGACGTCACCGGCAGCCGGTGGGTCGACGTCGACACTCCCGCAACCCATCGGGAGGCCCGGCGCCGGTTGCTCGCGGGATTGGGCAAGGGCAATGAAGATGGATTCATCGCGCAATACATCAACCGCCCGGTTTCCACCCGGATTTCAGCCGTGCTGGCCTCGACCCCGGCCACTCCGAACCACGTCACCGTAGCCAGTTTCCTGCTGTGCGCGATCGGCGCGGCGCTACTGGCGCTGGGGGCGGGTGCGGCCATCCTGGCCGGCGCCGTGCTTGTCCAGTTCGGCTCCATCGTCGACGGCTGCGACGGGGAAATCGCCCGCCTGAAACATCTCGCTTCACCCCGCGGCGCCTGGCTGGATACTATGCTGGACCGTTACGCCGATATCCTCGTGGCGCTGGCCATCACTTATAGTTACGCGAGCGCCGAGCCGGCCGCATGGGTCTGGATGGCCGGCTTTCTCGCCGCCTGGGGCTTCACCCTGGCCAGCTACGTAACCAAGGAGTTCATCCTCCGCTGTGGATTCTCCTACCCGAACGACCTGCTGAACCGCCTTAAGCGCCGCGACCTCCGTCTGTTCGTCATCGCCGCGGGCGCGGCCGCCGGCGCCGGGTTTGAGACCCTGCTCGCCATGGGCCTGCTGAGCCACGCCTGCATTATCGGCATCGTCATCCGGGGATGGAGCGTTACTTCCCAGCTCCCCCGCTCCCGGGTGCTGGCAACCGCCCGGCCGCGCACGTTGCCCTCGCCGGGCGGCGCCCCGGCCGTCCTGCCTGGCGCGGATATGCCTCCGCTCAACCCGCCTGTTACCAGTTACACCGGTTCGGGCACTTCCAGTACCCCCGCGGAAGCCGCCCGTCCGGATGCGGACGCGGCGACCATCTCTCACCGCAAGTGAGACATTGGAGCTCGAGGTCGTACCGGTTCAGAATCTGAACGCCCAGCTTCGCCAGTTGCGGCCCGCTCATCAACCGGTCCGAAACGGGCGGGACTCGCTGTTGCGTCATCATCATGGCCTGTTCCTCCATGGATGCCAGCCGGCGCCGGCCTGTGGGCCGGGATGCGCCGGAGTCTGCCTTTATTGTAAGGCGAACGCCCGCCGCTGCCCAGACCCATTTGGTGGCGCGGCCGTAATCCGCCCGTAAGGTGGCGCCGGGGGTTGAAGGGGGCTTCGACTG
>CAZXVW010000106.1:0-15340 GCA_964644025.1 uncultured Solibacteraceae bacterium
GAGATTCGCAACCCGCTGGCCAGCATCGAGGGAGCGGTCGACATTCTCGACCGGGGACCTGATTCGCCCGAGAGGCGGCGCGAGTTTCTGGGCATCATCAAGAACGAGTCCGGGCGCCTGAACCGGCTGCTGACGAACCTGCTCGACTTCGCCAGACCCCGCCGGCCCAGCGTCCAGGCGGTGGATGTGGAGCGAGTACTCCACTCAGTGGTCAGCCTCGCTTCTCATACGGCCGAGCGAAGCGGCGTCACGATCGAGGTGGAGATCGGGAAGGACCCTCCGGTGATCGAAGGGGACCCGCAGCAACTCCACCAGGTGATCCTGAACCTGACGCTGAACGCCATCCAGGCGATGCCCGAGGGCGGAAGGATCGTCCTGAGCACCCGCCGCCACGATACGAAGTTCGCCATTCGCGTCACCGACCAGGGGACGGGCATCGGTCCGGAAGGGATCGAAAAGATCTTCGATCCTTTCTACACCACCAAGCGGGCTGGGACCGGCCTCGGCCTTTCCGTCGCCCACCAGATCATCGTGCAGCACGGTGGAGTGATCAAAGTGGAAAGAAACCCGGACCGGGGAATGACATTCACCGTCCTGCTGCCCGTACCGGGCCAGCGATAGAAATCCCGCAACGCCATGCTCATGCGCATCGTCGGTGGATCAGCTCTGCGGGTTTTGCCTCTCCTTGATATGCACACGGAATCCGGCGGCTGGACGCCGGGTTGCAATGGGGAGCCGAATGCGATTTCATAGGGACATCGTTCCAATGACCTTCAACACTCCCATCGTTCTTAGCGGCGTTTTCGCGCTGCTGCTGCTGGCTTCGGCACCCGGCTGTTCCCGCGAGAAACCCGCTCCAAGGCCCGGGCGCCTGGCTTACTTCGGAACCTATACCAGGGGGACCAGCAAGGGCATCTACGTGAGCCGGTTCGACCCAGCAACCGGCGAATTCAGCCCGCTGGCGCTCGCTGCCTCAGCCTCGAATCCCTCGTTCCTGGCCATCCACCCCAACCGGCGCTTTCTCTACGCTGTCGGCGAAGACTCCCCGGAAGGTACGCTCAGCGCCTTCGCGATCCAGCCGGCGACCGGAAAACTCACCCTGCTGAACACGGTCAGCTCCCGGGGCAGCGCACCCTGCCACCTGGCTGTTGACCATACGGGTCACTACGTCGCGGCGGCTAACTATGGCAGCGGCAGCGTGGTCGTCTACTCGCTTGAAGCGAACGGCTCGCTGAAGAAGGTGACCGCGTTTGTGCAACACGAAGGCTCGAGCGTGAATCCGAAGCGCCAGAAGAGCCCGCACGCCCACCAGGTGCTCTTTTCTCCCGACAATCGCTTCCTCCTGGCGGCGGATCTCGGCCTGGACCAGATTCTCAGCTATCGTTTCGACGCTGCGAGCGGATCGCTTACACCCAATGATTCTCCGTACGTGAAGCTGGACCCGGGCTCGGGCCCGCGCCACCTGGCTTTCGATCCAACCGGACATTACGTTTACGCAATCACTGAATTGGGTTCCACCGTCGTGGCGTTTGCCTATGACGCCGGGCACGGAACGTTGCAACCCCTCCAGACGGTTTCGACGCTGCCCGACGGTTACCATGGCGTCAACTACCCGGCTGAGATCGCGGTGGCGCCGTCGGGCAAGTTCGTGTACGGATCCAACCGGGGCCACGACACGATCGTCTGGTTCACCGTCGATCCCGCGACAGGAAAGCTCTCTCCGGTAGATCAGGTTGCCACTCAAGGGTCCTGGCCGCGGAATTTCTGTATCGATCCCACCGGTTCCTGGTTGGTGGTTACCAATCAGAAAGGGAACAACATCGTTGTCTTCCGGATCGATCCGGCTACCGGGAAACTGACACCCGCCGGGCAGACCCTGTCGCTCGGCAGCCCGGTGTGCGTGAGCTTTCTGAAGTTGCAGTGAGGATTGGTTACCCGCCGGGGATGGCATCTTCCTGGCCGGTAGCCGCTCATGGGAGGTACAAAGAAGTTTTTGCCGGCAATGGCATTTCAAGAGGTATCTCATGAAAAGAACGATTCTGTTTGCGGCGGCGGCAGGTGCGCTGGGTGCTGCGCTGCTTGCCTCCGGCTGCAGCCGGGCGGCAAAAGAAGGTCCCCGCACCATCACCGTGGCCCAGTCAGGCACGGCGGACATTATCGGCAGCGACAGCGCCGCCTTGCAAAAAGCGGCCGACATGGTCCGCCCCGGCGATACACTGGTGATTGGCCCGGGCACCTATACGATGGAGAACAGCCTCTTTGTACCCTCCGGCGTCACCGTGCGCGGAACGCCTGGAAAGACGATCCTGAAGAAAGGTGCCGGAGTCGAGAGCCCGCTGGCGGTGGATGCCGGCTACGGGATCTTCCAGCTCACCCCAGAGAACCCCGAGCGATTCCGCGCCGGGATGGGCGTGAGCGTGCTTTCCGACAACAATGCCCGCGGCTGGAACGTCAGCGTCACCACGATCACCGCTATCGAGGGAAACATCCTCCACATCAACCCGATGACGATCCAGAATTATACCGTGGTGCCGAACCATGCCCGCCTGCAAAACACGTTCCCGATCATTGCTGTTCTCAGGGCGGAAAACGTCGTCCTCGACGGCCTGGTCGCGGACGGGAACAAGGACGAGAACGCATACCTGGACGGCTGCCGCGGCGGCGCGATTTACTTGAAGCTGGTCCGCAACGTCACCGTGCGCAACTGCATCGCCCGTAACTATCACGGCGACGGCATTTCGTTCCAGATCACCAGCGGGGTCCGCGTCCTCAACTGCGAATCCTATGGCAACACCGGCCTGGGCGTGCACCCCGGCACGGGCAGCGACCGCCCGCTGGTCGAGGGGTGCCGCATCCACGACAACGGACGCGTCGGGCTGTTCCTGTGCTGGCGCGTGCGCCACGGCACTTTCTCCAACAACCTCATCGAACGAAACGGCGACTACGGGATTTCGATCGGTCACAAGGATACCGACAACCTGTTCGTGAACAACACCGTGCGCTACAACGGGCGCTACGGCGTCTACTTCCGCCCAGAAACCTTCGCTAACAGCGGCCACCGGAACACGTTCCGCCGGAACACCATCGTGGATAACGGCAACGCCGAAACGGGCGCCGGTTTCTACGTCGCCCCTCACGCTACCGGCATCGTGATCGAAAACAACCGGGTTGGCGAGACGCGCTCGAAAGGCCGCACCCAGCGTTACGGCGTCTACAAGGTGACCGGCGCAGGCGCCGTCACACTCCGCAACAACGACATGGCCGGGAATATCGCCGGTAGCTACAAAGAAGGCAAGCCCCTGCCCTAAATCCCGCTATCGAGGCTCGCCCGGGGTGACGTGGCGGCCGCAGGTCAGACTTCGAAACCTGGTGCCGCCACCGGATCCGCCGGAGCCGAGCCTACAGGTGCCCGAAATCAGGCACCACGCGCCTGATATCAGGCGCCTCGAAGAGAGTGCGCGTTTAAATCTCTTGCCGGCGCCGCCTGCAGGTCGTTCGGTAACAGGACGGTAAAGCCGCTTGTGCAAAAAGGACCCCGGCGTGCCTGCTACCGAGCGTAATGATTTTGCGCGTTCTCTTGCTGGCCACGCTCGGGCTGTCTGCCTACGCGGAATCCTACAACGCGAACGGCGATCCGCAGCTACGCCATTACATCGAGCAGGCGCTGGAGCGGAATCCGGCCGTCCGGCAGTCGTTTGCCCGCTACCAGGCCTCGCGGCAGAAGATGCCCCAGGTGAGCGCCCTGCCGGACCCGGTGCTCACCATCACCCAGTATCTGCGAACGCCGGAAACCCGCGCCGGACCGCAAGTGACGATGATGTCGCTTTCGCAAAAGTTCCCCTGGTTCGGCAAGCTTTCCGATAGGGAAAAAATCGCGGCGAAGGAAGCGGCCATCGCGCGGGAACGTTACGAGGCGCAGCGGGACGAGCTCGTCCGTCAGGTGAAGGCCGCCTACTACAGCCTGGCTTACATCGACCGGGCGATCGCGATTACGAACCAGGACCTGTCGTTACTCGCGCACTATGAGACGCTGGCCGAGGCGCGATATTCGCAGGGGGTGGGCTTGCAGCAGGCGGTGGTCAAGCTTCAGGCGGAGATCACCCGCGACCAGAATCGCCTCAAAGAACTCCGGATCCAGCAGGTGAACGCGGAAGCTGTTCTCAACCGGCTACTGGATCGGCCGGCGCGTTCCCCGATCGGGAAAGTGACGCTGCCCAAACACAGCAAAGTCGGGATCGACTACGACAGACTATCCGCCATCGGGAAGCAGAGCCGGCCGGAAGTGATCGCCGCGCTGCTGGGGATTGAAAGAGACGAAAAGCGCATCCAGCTCGCCCGGCGCAATTACTGGCCGGACTTCACGCTGGGCGCCAGCTTCGTGAACGTGCTGGGCCGCCGCGACCCGGCCGGGTTGCTGAACCGGCCGGACCAGAACGGAAAGAACGTGTGGGCGATCACCGCGGGCGTCAACATCCCGATCCGGCGGCGGAAATATGACGCCGGGGTACTGGAAGCGGCCCAGGATCAGATCGCTTCCCGGGAAGGTTACCGGGGCATGGTGAACTCGGTCGAGGCCGCGGTGCGGACCATCGGCTTTCAGATTCAGACGCTCGAGGAGCAGATATCACTGTTTGAGAATACGCTGCTGCCGCAAGCCGAGCAGGCGCTGCGGAGCGCGGAAGCAGCTTATTCGACCGGCAGCCTGGGGGTGCTCGATCTGCTGGACAGCGAGCGGGTGCTGCTCAACGTCCGCCTCTCCCTGGCGCAGTTCAGGAGCAGCTACATGAAATCCCTGGCGGAAATGGAACGCGCCGTCGGAGCGCCGTTCCCGGAGGTTAAGTGATGAAGTCGAAGGGCAGTCTCATTTTTCTGATTCTGTCGGTTTTCCTGATGGGCGCGGCGGTGCCGACCCTGGTGATCTGGAACCCGGCCCACTGGGGCTGGGCGCAGCGATTCGCCAACGGACTTCGCTCTCACCCGGCTGAAAGCACGGGCCAGCAAGCAAACCAGTTGTGGACCTGCGGGATGCATCCCCAGGTCATTCAAGACCATCCCGGCAACTGCCCCATTTGTGGTATGAAACTGGTGCCGCTCAAACAGGAAACCGCCGCCAGCCCTGGGGCGGCCTCCTCCACCGGCGGTGAGAAAGAGCGCAAGATCCTTTACTGGCGCGCCCCGATGGACCCGAACTACATTTCCGACAAGCCGGGCAAGTCGCCGATGGGGATGGACCTGGTCCCGGTTTACGAAGACGAGCAACCCACCGCCACCGGCATTCGCGTCGACCCCGGGTTCTTGCAGAATTTCGCGGTCCGCACGGCGGTCGTCGAAAAGGGCGCGATCCCCACTGAGATTCGTACCGTTGGAGTCCTTACTTACAACGAGAAAAACATCGCCTCCGTCAACACCAAGTTCGAAGGCTGGATCGAGAAGGCCTACGTCAACTACATCGGGGAACCAGTCAAGAAGAACCAGCTCCTGTTTGAAATCTACAGCCCCCAGCTCGTCACCACGCAGCAGGAATACCTTGCCGCCCTCGACTACGTCAGCCGGCTGGAGAGGAACGGCGCGCAACCCGACGCTGTCGATCGCGCCCGCTCTCTGCTCGAGGCGGCCCGGGAACGGCTGCGCTACTGGGACATCACTGCAAATCAGATTGAAGCACTCCGCCGGATCCGCAAGCCCAGCCGCACCCTCAAGCTCTATTCGCCTGTTTCCGGCATCGTGGTCTCGAAAATGGACCGCGCCATCGAAGGGATGCAACTCACTCCGGGCATGAATGTCTTCAGGATCGCTGACCTTTCCACCGTCTGGGCCGAGATCCAGATCTACGAGTACCAGCTCCAGCACGTCCGGCTCGGCCAGCGGGCGCGGATCACCGTCGATGCGTTCCCCGGGCGGCGCTGGTCAGGCAAGATCATTTACCTCGATCCTGCCTTGGACCGGAAGACCCGGACTTTGAAAGCGTTTGTCGAAATCCCGAACCCTAGCCTCCGGCTCCGGCCCGAGATGTATGCCAATGTCGAGATCCGTCCGCCGGCGGTCGCCGGAGCGGTGAAGATTCCCGAGGAGGCCATCATCCACACCGGCGAACGCAACATCGTGATCGTCGAGAAGGACAAAGGCGTCTTCGAACCGCGGGAAGTAAAGCTGGGGATCACCGGGGACGGCTTTACCGAAGTCCGCCAGGGGCTTCGTCCCGGCGAGGTTGTCGTCACCTCCTCCCAGTTCCTCATCGACTCGGAAAGCAACCTCAAGGAAGCGGTTCAAAAGATACTGGCCGCCCGCTCCGCCAAGAGCGAGCCGGCCGCCGCCCCAGCCGCCGAAGGAAAACCCCAGCAGTAGGGAGGACCCATGTTCGCCAGGGTCATCGAATGGTCGATCCAGAACCGGTTCCTGGTCTTGTTGACGACGGTCTTCCTTATCTTCGGCGGCATCTACTCGCTCCAGAAGACGCCGCTCGACGCCATTCCCGATCTCTCCGACGTGCAGGTCATCATCTACACCGAGTATCCGGGTCAGGCCCCGCAAATCGTCGAGGATCAGATCACCTATCCGTTGACCACCCAGATGCTCGCCGTCCCCTATGCGAAGGTGGTCCGCGGCTACTCGTTCTTCGGCTTCTCCTTCGTCTACATCATCTTTGAGGACGGCACCGATATGTACTGGGCCCGCAGCCGGGTGCTGGAGTACTTGAATTACGTCGCCGGGCGGCTCCCGAAAGGCGTCACTCCGTCACTGGGGCCGGATGCCACCGGCGTCGGCTGGGCCTTCATCTATGCGCTCACCTCCGACCGTCATGACCTGGCCGAACTACGTACCCTGCAGGACTGGTACCTCAAGTATGAACTCACCAGCGTCCCCGGCGTTTCCGAGGTGGCGAGCATCGGCGGCTTCGTTCGGCAGTACCAGATCACCGTGGACCCGAACAAGCTGCGCGCTTACAACATCCCGATCTCGAAAATCCGCGCCGCCGTCCAGCGCAGCAATAACGATGTCGGCGGCCGCCTGCTGGAGGTCGCCGAAAAGGAATTCATGATCCGCGGGCTCGGCTACATTGAATCCCTCGACGACGTTCGCAACATCGCCGTCGGCGTCGACGGCAACGGCACCCCTATCCTGCTCAGTGATATCGCCCGCGTCGGCTACGGTCCGGAAATCCGCCGCGGCCTCGCCGACTGGAACGGCGAGGGGGAAACCGTTGGCGGCATCGTTGTCGTCCGTTACGGCGCCAACGTCCGCCAGGTCATCCGCGACGTCAAGGCAAAACTGGCTTCCCTTCAGAAAGGCTTGCCCGAGGGCGTCAAGATCGAGGTCGCCTACGACCGCGAAACCCTGATCGAGCGCGCCATCGACACGCTGAAAGAAAAGCTTCTCGAGGAGAGCATCGTCGTCGCCGTCGTTTGCATCATCTTCCTGCTTCATTTCCGCAGCGCATTGGTGGCCATTATCACCCTCCCCGTAGCCATCTTGATTTCGTTCATCATCATGCTGCAGCAAGGGCTGACGGCCAATATTATGTCGCTCGGAGGGATTGCGATCGCCATCGGCGCCATGGTCGACGCTGCGATCATCATGATCGAAAACGCCCACAAGCACCTCGAACGCGACGCCGGTAAAAAGCCTCACTGGCGTATCATCGCTGACGCCGCCACCGAGGTCGGCCCGGCCTTGTTCTATTCGCTGCTGGTGATTACCGTCTCGTTCATGCCCGTCTTCACCCTCGAAGCCCAGGAAGGCCGTCTCTTCAAGCCCTTGGCTTTCACCAAGACTTATGCCATGGCCGCCGCGGCGCTGCTCTCGATCACCCTGGTGCCGGTGTTGATGGGTTACTGGATCCGGGGCAAGATTCCACCCGAGCGGAAGAACCCGATCAACCGGTTTCTGATCTGGCTGTACCATCCGCTGCTCGAATTCGTCTTGCGCTTCAAATGGCCGGTGCTGGCGGCGTCGGTTCTGATCGTGGCGGTAACGGTGATTCCGTTCCGGCGCCTCGGCTCCGAGTTCATGCCGCCGCTATGGGAAGGCGATCTGCTTTACATGCCCACCACCTTGCCCGGCATCTCGATTACCAAGGCCAGGGAGATCTTGCAGCAGACCGACAAAATCATCAAGACGTTCCCCGAGGTTGACCACGTCTTCGGCAAGATCGGCCGCGCCGAGACGGCTACCGACCCGGCGCCCCTGTCGATGATCGAAACCACCATTACGCTCAAGCCGGAAAGTGAGTGGCGCCCCGGCATGACCCCTGACAAACTCACCGATGAGATGAATGCGGCCATCCAAATCCCCGGCGTAACCAACGCCTGGACGATGCCCATTAAGACCCGCATCGACATGCTCTCGACGGGCATCAAAACCCCAGTGGGCATTAAAGTCGCCGGTCCCGATCTCCGGGTGCTTGAGCAGCTCGGAAAACAGATCGAGTCCGTTGTGCGAAATGTTCCCGGAACCCTGAGCGTCTACGCCGAGCGCGTCATGGGAGGCAATTACCTCGACCTCGATATCAAGAGAGAGGAAATCGCCCGTTACGGTTTGACCGTCGGCGACGTCGAAGATGTTATCCAGACCGCGATCGGCGGCATGAATCTCACCACCACGGTCGAAGGACTGGAGCGCTATCCCGTCAATCTCCGCTACAGCCGCGAGCTCCGGGACAACCTGCCCGCCCTCCGCGCAGTCCTGGTGTCTACGCCTTCCGGCCAGCACATCCCGCTCGGCCAGCTCGTCGACATGCGTTACGTCATCGGACCGCCTTCCATCAAGAGCGAGAACGCGCGGCCCAATGCCTGGATCTACGTGGATCTGCGCGGAATCGACGTCGGCACTTACGTGGAGCGGGCTCAAAAAGCGGTCGAGGGACAGGTCAAAATCCCGGCTGGCTACACCATCGGCTGGAGCGGCCAGTACGAATACATGCAGCGCGCCCAGCAGCGGCTGATGTACGTGATCCCGCTCACGATCCTCATCATCTTCGTCATCATCTACATCAACACCGAATCTGTGGTCAAGACCGGAATCGTCTTCCTCGCCCTTCCGTTCGCCGTCGTCGGCTCGGTCTGGTTGCTCTACTTGCTGAACTACAACCTGAGTATCGCCGTTTGGGTGGGGGTGATCGCACTCGCCGGAATCAGCGCCGAAACCGGCGTCGTGATGCTGCTCTATCTCGATGTGGCGTACGAGAACTTCCTGAAACGGGGAGCGCTCAAGACCCGGCTGGACCTGGCGGATGCGGTTTACGAGGGCGCCGTCAAACGGGTCCGGCCGAAGGTAATGACCGTGTGCGTGATTATCGCCGGCCTGCTGCCGATTATGTGGAGCCACGGCACCGGCGCCGACGTCATGAAACGGATCGCCGCCCCTATGGTGGGAGGCGTCGTCACTTCCGCCCTCATGGAGCTGATCATCTTCCCGATCGTCTTCTACCTGTGGCGAAGCCATAAGCTCCCCCAGGGCGGCAAGTTCACCGGGTTCCACCATCTGAAGGAGACACCATGAGATCCGCAATCTTGTTTCTGATCGCCGCGCAATTTCTTTCGGCCGAGACCTTCCCGGTCATCCACCGGAAAACCGCCTGGCGGGATGGTAAGGGCACGGTCGAGATCACCGACGGCGGGATCGTCTTCACCGCCAAGAAGCAAAAGAACAGCCGGAAGTGGAGCTGGCTTGATATCCAGTACTTCGACCGCATCAGCGAAACGGAGTTCAATATTCTCACCTACGAGGACCAGAAGCGTTACCTGGGCCGGGACCGCTCCTACCGCTTTGTGATCACCGACGGAAAGCTCACCGACGCCCTGTTCGAACGCATCAGCCGGCACCTGGGACGGCCGGTGACCAACCGGGTGGTCCGCGAGCCGGCCAAGGTTCTCTACCGGGTTCCGGTGAAGCACCTCCACACCTTCGGCGGCTGCGAAGGAACGCTCGAATTCACTCGCGATGCCATTTACTACGTGACCGCTCACAAGAAAGACGCCCGCCAGTGGCTGCTGGCACGGGATGTCAACTCCGTCTGGTCGATGAATCCTTACCAGCTTGCGCTTCACGTATACGACAATAACCGGCGGGAGTTCAGCCGCACGCGGGTGTATCAGTTTGAGTTGAAGCGGCCGCTGGATGCGGCATTCTATCGCGAGCTGAAACTGAAGATGTACCAGTTGCAGACCACGCATCTGCCGCTGGCCGGAAGCGGCGCCCGGCAAGGCGAATGAACGAGCTCCGGTAGGCCGCCGGAGCCAGACGGGCAAGGAAGACGTCCTGGAGGAATGTTTCATGAATCAAGAAAGCGGCACTCGCCACGATGACGAAGGCGGTCACGGCGGCCAGTCCCCCATCGTGGCCAAGGACCCGGTATGCGGGATGACAGTTACAGTGAATACGGCGGCCGGGCATCTCGATTACGAGGGCCGGCGTTACTATTTTTGCAGCGGACACTGCCTGGCGAAATTTCAGGAAAACCCGGCCGCCTGGGCCGGTGCTCCGGCCCTGGTGGGGCTGGAGCAGCCCGCACGTGAGATCAAAGCTCCGGCCGTGGCAACCGCTGTGAGCAACGCCGTCTGGACTTGCCCAATGCACCCGGAGGTGAAGCGGGACAGGCCGGGGCCCTGCCCGAAATGCGGAATGGCGCTGGAAATGGAAACACCGGTCGCAGAGAGAGGTAAGACCGAATACACTTGCCCGATGCACTCCGAGGTTGTCCGGCTCGAAGCGGGTGCCTGCCCGATTTGCGGGATGGCGCTGGAGCCGCGGACCGTCGCCGCCGTCGGAGAAGAGAACCCCGAGCTTCGCGATATGAAGCGGCGGTTCTGGATCAGCCTCATCTTGACCATCCCCGTGCTGCTGACCACGATGATGGAATGGATCCCGGGCAATCCCCTGGCCGGTGCCCCCGGCCGGCCGGTGGCCTGGGTCCAATTCGCGCTGGCCACGCCGGTGGTTCTCTGGGGCGGCTGGCCGTTCTTTGTGCGCGCCTGGGCGTCACTGGTCAGCCGCAGCCTGAACATGTTTACGCTGATCGCGATGGGAACCGGCACGGCCTATTTCTATAGCGTGGTCGCTATGCTGTTGCCGGGCATCTTTCCCGCTTCGTTCCGCGGCGCCGGCGGCTATCCGGATGTCTATTTCGAAGCCGCCGCCACCATCACGACTCTGGTCCTGCTCGGGCAGGTGCTGGAGCTGCGCGCCCGCAGCCAGACCAGCAGCGCCATCAAGGCGCTGTTGGGGCTCGCCCCGAACACGGCCCGGCTGGTGGAGGAAGACGGGAACGAGCGGGATGTCCCCCTGGAGGAAGTGCAGCCGGGTCATCACTTGCGCGTCCGGCCGGGCGAGAAAATCCCGGTGGACGGCATCATCGTAGAGGGCCGCAGTTCCGTCGATGAATCCATGGTGACCGGCGAACCGCTGCCGGTTGAGAAAGGTCCCGGCGACCGGGTTACCGGCGGCACGGTGAACGGAACCGGCGGCTTCGTGATGAAGGCCGAGCGGGTCGGCGCGGACACGCTGCTGGCGCGGATCGTCCAGATGGTCAGCGAGGCGCAGCGCAGCCGGGCGCCCATTCAGCGCCTGGCGGATGTGGTCTCCTCCTACTTCGTCCCGGCGGTGGTGCTGGTCGCGGTGGCGACTTTCGCCGTTTGGGGTATCTGGGGCCCCGAACCCCGGATGGCCCACGCGCTGGTGAACGCCGTGGCGGTGCTGATTGTCGCCTGCCCGTGCGCGCTGGGGCTGGCCACCCCGGTTTCGATCATGGTCGGCACCGGCCGGGGCGCGATGGCCGGCGTTCTGATCAAGAACGCCGAAGCGCTGGAGACACTCGAAAAAGTCGACACCCTGGTCGTGGACAAGACCGGGACCCTGACCGAGGGCAAGCCTAAGGTGGTGAGCGTGAAAGCCCGCCGTGGGTATACCGAACAGGAAGTGCTCGGTTGGGCGGCCAGCCTGGAACGCGGCAGTGAGCATCCGCTGGCCGGCGCCATCCTCGAGGCGGCGCGGCAGCGCGACTTGGCTCTGGCCCAGGTCAGTGACTTTCAATCGGTCACCGGCGAGGGTGTCGAGGGTTTTCTCGGCGACGTGCCGGTGGCGCTCGGCAACGAAAGACTCCTGGAGAAGAACAGCATCCACGCCGGTGGGTTTGCGGCTGTTGCTGCTGAACTCCGCAGCCAGGGGCAGACCGTTATCTTTGTCGTGGCCAACGGCGAGGTGGCCGGGCTGATTGGTATCGCGGACCCGATCAAGGAATCGACCCGCGAAGCCATCGCCACGCTCCACGGGGAAGGCATTCGCGTCGTCATGGCCACCGGCGACAATCAAAAAACGGCCGAGGCCGTGGGGCGGGAACTCCACCTTGACGACGTTCGGGGGGAAGTGTTACCCGACCGGAAAAGCGAAGTCGTCAAGGAACTTCAGCACCAGGGCCGCCGGGTGGCGATGGCCGGTGACGGTATTAACGACGCGCCCGCGCTCGCCCAGGCCGACGTCGGCATCGCCATGGGAACCGGCGCCGACGTGGCCATGGAAAGCGCCGGCGTCACGCTGGTTAAGGGCGACCTCCGCGGCATCGTGAAAGCCATCAAACTGAGCCGCGCCACCATGCGCAACATCCGGCAGAACCTGGTCTGGGCGTTCCTTTACAACACGCTGGGAATTCCTCTCGCCGCCGGCGTCCTGTACCCCTGGTTCGGACTGCTGCTCAGCCCGATCATTGCCAGCGCGGCCATGACGTTCAGTTCCGTGTCGGTCATCAGCAACGCGCTGCGTCTCCGAAAGGTCTCCTTGTAAGCTGGGAATTGTGGTGACAACGAAATGTTGCGTTTGCGGCCGGCTCGTCGCGCCGGAGGCACCGGTTGCCGCTGGGGGCCGCCAAACAGGCGGAGAAGATCCACGTCGCTAACTACAATCACACCACGCCGGCTCCCATGGTGGCCCACGGCATGGTGACCAAAGTGCCGATTCAGTGGGTACAAAGGATTCGCCCTGCCGAGCACGGCGGCATGAACGGTGGGCTCCTCTTCCGGCTCGGATGGAACCACGCGCGGAGCCGCGCAAGAAAAGACCCTCTCGGGGATCTGGGTGACCCGGAGGTGGTTTAGCGATCCGGCTATCTGTTCGCCGGCGAGCTTGGCGACTGAGTGGACGCGCTCGTAATCAAGGACCCTTTCCAGCTTCAGCGCGGCGGTTGAACAGCGCTTCCGGCTTTCGCGCGACTTGAAACCGATCTTCGGCGGACGGAACCCTTTGGGGAGGCCCGGCCACGATGCTGATCTCTTCATCGCGAGCGAAACTACGCCCCAGCAGCCGCTCCCCGGTGGACTTCACGTCCCCGGGCAATTGACCTGTTCCCTGCGTGGAGACGTTTGCATGGCAAGTCCTCGTCGTTTGATAGTGATAAGCCGGCTTTTCGGGGGTAATGGAGACTGCGCTCGTCTGTCCTTCCACCAGTCGTTTCCTTACTCCGGACAACTCCGGTCGCAACATGTTCCATCCGCAGTGCTGTGCCGGTGATTCGCGCCGCGAAGCCCTCCGCGCCCACGGTCCGCCGGTGTCCCCCGTTTTCTCCATAAGGCTGCCTTGGCCTTCTGCCGATGGAAGAGTGTATGGGCGTCGCACGGCCGAAGCCCAAGCGACGGCGCCGGGAGGGCCGCCGCCGGGCCCAGGCCAGCTTGAGCGCATTCCAGCAAGGGAACCTGCCGCTGGCACTGCGGCAGATAGAGCAGGCGCTGGCGCTGGACGCAAACAGTTCCCAATATCACGTCATCCGCGGCAATGTCTTCCAGCAGATGGGCCGGCTGGAGGAATCGGCGGCTTGCTACCGGCGCGCACTGGCCATGGACAACCGGTGCGCGGACGCCTACTACAACCTGGGCAACACCCGCCGCCGGCAGGGACGTTTTCAGGAAGCGGCGGAATGTTTCGAGCAGGCGGTGAGGATTCATCCGCAACACGGGGAGGCCTACAACAACCTGGGCAACGTGTACCGGCGAATGGAACGGCTGGAGGACGCCGCGTCCTGTTTCGAGCGGGCCGTCGCCCTGCGGCCCCGCTGGGGCGCCGCCCATGCCAACCTCGGCGATGTCTACCGGCGGCTTGGCCGCTACGAGGAAGCCGCCCGGTGCCTGGAGCATGCCCTGGAACTGGGTGCGGGCCCGGTAGCCCGGCTTTACTGCAACCTGGGCGTTATCTGGGAACGGCAGTGGCGGATGGAAGAAGCGGCAGCCTGTTACGAGCAGGCCCTGCAGGCGGATGCCTCGCTGGTTGAAGCTCACGAGAACCTGGCCAGGGTTTACACCTATCAGGGCTACGGTGAGAAGGCGCGCGAAAGCATTCGCCGCGCGATTGCGCTGGATGCGGCTGGGGCGCCGGGCCAGGCGGACGTGCTGCTGGCCATGCATTACGATCCCGGCTGGGATGCCGAGGCGATCTGGCGAGAGTCCGAGCGCTGGGCCGCGGTCCGCGCGGCGGCGGTGGCGCATGAGATCCAGCCTCACGCTAACTCCCCCGACCCGGAGCGCCGCCTGCGCGTCGGATACGTCTCGGCCGATCTGCGGCGGCACCCGGTCGCCTATTTCCTGGAACCAATACTGGCGCGGCACGACCGGCGCGAAGTGGAGATCTTCGTCTATTCCGATGTTGTGCGCCCGGATGATGTGACCCGGCGGCTGGAGAAGCACGCCGAGCATTGGTGTCCGATCGTGGGGCTTTCCGACGAGGAGGTGTCCGCCCGGATCCGCGCCGATCGCATCGACATCCTGGTGGACCTGGCCGGGCATACCGCCGGCAACCGCTTGCTCGTGTTTGCCCGCAAGCCGGCGCCGGTGCAGCTCACCTGGCTTGGTTATCCGGACACGACCGGACTCGCGGCGATGGACTACCGGATTACCGATGAGTGGGCGGACCCGCCGGGCGAGACCGACCGGTTTCATTCCGAGGAGCTTGTGCGGCTGTCGCGCGGGTTTTGCTGTTACCTGCCGCCGGCGGAAGCGCCGGAGGTGGGGCCGCTGCCGGCGCTCGCGGCCGGCCGCGTGACTTTCGGCTCCCTCAATAACCTTCTCAAGGTCTCCGAGCTGAGCGTGGCAGCGTGGGCGGCTATCCTGACACGGCTTCCGGAAGCCCGGCTGCTGATCAAGGCCCGCCCCCTGGCCGAGGAGAGCGCCCGGCGGCGTCTCATCGAGCGGTTTGCGCACCATGGCGTTTCTGCCGAACGGCTGGAGCTGCTCGCTTACGTGCCCACCGTTCGCTCTCACCTGGAAGCCTATGCCCGGGTGGACCTGGCGCTGGACACATTTCCCTACCACGGCACCACGACCACCTGCGAGGCGCTGTGGATGGGGGTTCCCGTGGTGACGCT
>CAZXVW010000107.1:0-15336 GCA_964644025.1 uncultured Solibacteraceae bacterium
AGGCTCGGCGCCGACGCCGTAGATGACGTCACCGCCAGTGCCCAGCCTCTGCTGGGCGGGAGGCGGGTCGTCGATCATGAGGAACGCCTCACTGACCGGGCTGTTCACCAGCCAACTGGTCACGTTGGTGTTCAGGAACACCCGGAAGTTGACCAACGGGACCGGTTGTCCGGCCAATGTCGGGGTCCCACCCGTGCAGTTCAGCACCACGTCGCCGACCAGCTCGGCCAGGCCTTCAGCCCGGACGAGGGGGGGTACGCCGGCGTTTGCGGTGCACTGAAACGCCGGAGTGGTCTGCGCAATCGCCACCCCCGCACTCGCCATTGTAGCTAGCAATGCAAGGACAGCCATCAGCAGTAAACTTTTCCGAAAAGTTACCATTTCCTTCTCCTTGTGGAATCTGAAATTGAATTGATGGAAGTTCTCTTTCAACCTGAGCCTCAAGTCATATCCGTGACGGCGCCGCCGGTTAGCTCCACCTCACGGAGAAAGGATCGAATTCGTGAAACTGCCAGCTCAAATTGAGTTCGACCTCTTTGTCTCGTTCTCTTCACATTTGTGCTCGCGGGATTCATCTCTCGATACAATGAATGCCGCTCGTGCCGCTGGACGCAGTCAAATTATTCATAACACTAACGCGAAGCCAAGTCAAGCACATTTGTTGCCCTGATCGAACTTCGCGCGCCAGCGGCAAAAACCCACCAGCCCGCAATTAAACCACGTCTGCTACCCGCAAGTCAACCCTTGATCGCCGGGACAGCCTATTTTTTTATCGGCCGCAAGGCGGGACAGCCTTAGCCTGGCTGGGACGGGCGGGGAGCGATTGACCTCACCCGCGCCCCCCAAGCTACTGCATGCCGCCTTCCCTGAGCACCTTGCGGAGCTTCCGGAACCGCGACTTGAGCTCCTCGGTAGCTTCGGTGATCTGGGCCGTATCGTAAATGACCCGGGGCGTGATGAAAACCACGAGTTCGGTCCGCTCCTTATTCGTGGACTTCGCGCCGAAGAGGTAACCGAGAATCGGCAGCCGGTGCAAGACAGGCACTCCAGCGCTGCTCTGGGTGGCGGTTTCGCTGATGATGCCGCCAATGGCGATGGTGTCGCCGTCATGGACGGTGACTTGCGTCTGCACGGTTCGTTTGGAAAAGGAGGGTGACTGGATACCGCCGACCGGAGGCGGCTGCGGGGCGCTGACTTCCTGGTCGATGATCATCGTGACAATTCCGCTGTCGTTCACGCGGGCCAGGATGTCCAGAGTCACACCGCTGTTGCGATTCCGGATGCTATTGGTAAACAGCGAACTGCCGCCGCTTTGGATCGGGGTGACCGCCTGGGCGGTGAGCGTCGGCACCTCGGTGCCGACGTTGATCGAGGCCGGGATGCTGTCGGTGGCGATGATGCTCGGCGCCGAAATCACCTTGGCGCGGGTGGCGTTTTCCTTCGCCTCCAAGAACGCGAGCAACTCCCGGCTATGCCCCACCAGGGCGCCCACGGACAGATTCACGCCGGCGGAACTGATGTTGCCCAGCGCCAGCCGGCCGGGCACGGTGACATTGCCTTCCGCGCCGAGCTTCTGCAAGTAAGCGGAGACGCCGGAAGCGAAGGCGCCAGTCAACTGCACCTCGAAGATCTTGGCGTCGATCAGCACTTGCCGCGGTGGGGTATCGAGCTTATCGAGCAGGTTGAGAATCTGCCGGTATTCCTGGGGCGTGCCCTGGATGAGCAGGGTATTGTCCAGGGGGTTGGGAATCACCATGGGGATTCTTCCCCGCTGCCCGTAGCCGCCGTAGCCCCCGTAGCCCAGGTAAGATCCGGTCATGTTGGGTGAAGCGAAGGTCGCCGGCAACCGGGTCTGCTCACCAGCGGCCTCCTGTTGCTGTTGCTGGCTGGCATTGGTGGGGAACATTCGTGATCCGCCGAGATTGGGGCTGCCGTAGCTGTAGGCGCTGAAGCCGCCGCCGTAGCCGCCGTAGCCTCCCCCATAGCCGCCGTAGCCGCCATAGCCACCGTAACCTCCTCCGTAGCCGCCGTAGCCGCCGCCCACGTAACGATTCCCGAAGCCGGAGGCGGCGCCGGAGAACAATCCGGACATGGAGCCGAGACCACCCATCCCGTAGCCCCCGTAGCCGTAGCCGCCGTAAAGCTGCATGATCGCGGCGGCCAGTCCCTCGGCCCGGCGATACTTGACGCGGTAGACATAGTTGTCCACCGTACCCGCGGTCACCTTGACCGGCTGGTCGAGTTTCTCCAGCCACTTCTGCACCTCCTCGAAAGCACCGGGGTTCGGGGCCACGGCGATGATCAGGTTCAGCCGGTCGATCGGGAGGAACTTGATGGGGCTGGCCTCCTTGCTCAAAGAGATCGACTTCAGCACCGTTTGGAGTTCGTTGGCCAGGTCCGAGGGGCGTCCATGCTTGGTTTCAAAGATTCTCACTCGCTCGCGGGCCAGCGTGTCGCTGTCAAACAAGCTGATCAGCTCCATGGTCCGTCTCATGTTCCGGCGGCTGTCGAGAATCAGCAGCAGGTTGGCCGGGGGATAGGCCCAGGTGCCGGCCCCCTCGCCGATGAACGGCTCGAGCAGCTTGGAAAGCTCCTCCACGGTGACGTATTTGAGAAAGACCAGGTTCAGCATGATCTGGTCGTCCTCGGGGATTTGCTTCGGGTTCACCACTGGCGGGATGGGCAAGCGCGATGCATCGGCCAGGGGCACGATCCGGTAGATATCACCCACCTTCACCATGGCCGCGCCGTTGATCCGGAGAATGATGTCGAGCAGCGAACGCGTGTCGATGTTCTTGGTTTCTCCGTACGTGTTCAGGATCACGCCGCCCTTTACCCTGGGATCCAGCACGTAGTTAATCTTCAGTTGCCGGCACAGAGCATCGATCACCTCCGTCAACGAAGCGTTCTCCAGGTTCAGGACGCCGGTCGGGGTGCTCGGCGGCGCCGGGGCCGGCTGCGCGGGCGCTGTTTCCGCCTGGGCCTCCGGCTTGGCGGCCGGAGGCTCGCCGGGCTCAGGCTGAGCCTGCTGTGCTTCGGGCTTGGCGGGGGGGGCCGGCGCAACCCCCGGCGCTGGCTTGGCCGGCTCCGCTTTCGGTTTGGCCGGCTGCGCGGGCTGCTGTTTTGCCGGGGAAGGCTTTGGTTGCGCTCCTGGCCGCGGCCCGAAGCCGGGCGGCGGCGCCGGGGGCCGCACCTGGGCGCTGCCCAGCGCGGCCAAAAGCAAAATCACGCAACTGAGGACGATCCATGATTTTCTCATGCTGGTCTCTACTCCTGCTTGGCCTTGCTCGCCGGTGTCTTTCGCCGGCGCGTCTTCTCCCAGGCTTGCCGCTCTTGTTCGGTCAGTTCGCCTTTCTTGCGCCTCCAGGTGTAAGTGCCGAACGGGCCCTGGCGCTCGAAGCGAACCTGGTCGCCTTCGTCGAAGGCCTTCCACCCGCCGGTATCCTTCTCCGGCTTGCGAGTTGCCTTGGCGTCACCGGTTTTCTCCTCATACCGGACCAGGCCGAACGGAGTGCGGCGATAGATCCAGACCTTCCCGGCGGGATCTTTGTAGCGGTAAGTGAACGGCTTGATCTTGACCGCCTCGGCCGGCAGGGTAAGCGGCTGCCCCTTGCCAGCCTTGGCGGGGGCCTCCTTCTTGTCGCCGGCGGCGAACAGGGCCACCGCCACCATCAAAAGCGTCAATCGCAAGACTCTCATTACCATGCGCTCCCTTCCCTCGCGCGGGATTTCACTTGACCGGCTCCCAGCGGCACACCTTCCCAAACGGGGTCTCGGTGACGAACTTCTTGTAACCCCCGACGATGGTTCCCGGGGGCGAGGTATCCCCGGGACGGCAGGCGCGAATTCCGCCGCCCATCTCGGCCTCGGCGGGACCCGGCTTGGCGGCGTCCGCCGCCAGGACCTTGCTTTGCCCGGCCGGAGCCGGCGGTTTCGGCGTCGCGGCAGCCGTCTTGGCCGGGGCCGGTTGCGCCTCCTCCGGCGGTCTCAGCTCGGCCAGAGACCGGCGGATGCGCTTCCCTTCCCAGTTCAGGACGAGCTCATCGGCGGTGATCCTTTCAATTAGAAAATCTCCGAACCAGTCCCCAACCCGGTAACCGCGCTGGGCATCTTTCGGGCCCTTGGAAAGGATCACCGTTGGTCCGCTGCCGATATCCAGAACGCCGTGGGCGACCGGCAGCGGCGGCAGCGGCTTCGGAGGCGTGGCTTCCAGCACCACTGTAGGGTTCCGATCGCGGGCAAACAGAAGTTTTTCGGCCACCGTGAAGTAGTCGGCCGCCACCACCGGCTTGGGAGGTTCCACCGGAGCCGGGGCCGGCACCGGGGCCGGCTTCAGGGGGCGGTGCAGCATAGCGTTCTCCCGGGCCAGCGCCTCACCACGCTTCTGCCACAGCCGCCACCCGGCGGCGGCGAGCAGCACCACCAGAGCAAAGTTCAACGCCAACAGTCTCCGGCTCACAGCGTTGCCAATCCTTTCCGCCGCGGCACGAGCTTGGCGGGCACCAGCCCGGCCAGCGTCAGGCGAACCCGCAGCGTCTTTTGCTTTTCGTTACCAGCGAGGATGCGAATCTCCTCGGTGACGATGGCTTGCGGCTGGGCGGTCAGATCCGCGAGCAGGTTCACGAGTTGCTCGATTGCGCAATCGAAGGTGACCGCGACGAGCGCCTCCCCGTAATCCTTGCTCTGACCCAGCGGGCGGATCTGGCCGAGGTTGACCGAGCGAAAATCAAGAGGGGGCTCCTGCCGGGCACCCACCTCGCGAAGCACCTGCAGTAACTGGGCCTGTGCCTGCTGGCCGGTGTCACTTTGGATCAGGTGCTGTTCCCATTTCTTCAAATCCGCCTGCAGTCGCTGGAGTTGCTTCTGCTTGGCCGGCAGTTGCGCGGCCAGCTCGCGCACCCGGGCGAGACGTTGCTCGGCCGCCGGTACGGTATTGCCGGGGGCGACGACTCGCGGGGCGGTGCCCTGCGGCCAAAGCCGGACGACGACGGCCACCGCCAGCGCCACCGCCAGCGCCACCAGCGCTCGCCTGTCACGGCGGGAAATCGTCATCGCGCACCTCCCCGGCCGCCCGCCTCCCGGATCGTGCGAATGGAGAAGCTCTCCCCCCCGGCAACCTTTGAGATTGGAGCGGTGAATTCGGAGTTGCGGAACAAGGGAGAGTTGTCAATGATCTCCAGCAATGGCGCCGCCTCTGGCGCCTCGCCGCTGAGCGTCACCGCGTTCCGGGTCAATTGCAGGTTCCTCAACCACGCCGGCGGCTCCAGCAGCGTCGTCAGTTCCCGCAACGCGTCCAAGTCCGCCTTGGTGCGAAGCTGGAACTGTTCGAGCAAGCGCCGCCGGGCCTGGAGCCGCTGAATGGCGGCGTCCACTTCCCGCACCTTCGCCGCCTCCGGGGTATAAGCCGCAATCTCGTTCCGCAACTCGGCCAGATACCGGCGGTCCTCGACGCCCCCGTAAGCGGCGAGAACGGCCAGGACACCGGCCAGCAACACAGCCAGCGCCACGGTGGGTGCGTAAACAGCCCGTGAACTCCGAGTGCGTTGCGCGGGCGGCAGCAGGTTCACCGCCAGCGCGGGCCAGGCGGCGGCGCCGGCCAGCGCTGTGGCGAAACCGAACAGCGAGGCATCCCGATCCCAGGCCGCGGGAGCGGACTCCGGCACCGGCAGCAGGTCGCCGAGCGGGACAGCCGCGGTGTCCGGATCCAACCGCAGTTCAGCCGCCGCGTAGGAACGCGCCCGCTCGACGGGCAGATCGAAGGTGACCGAAAGAAAGGACCGGGCCGGGCTCTCGCCGTAGGCCTCGAGCCTGCCGCCCCGCGCCGCCAGAACCAGAAAACCGTCCCGGGGCGCCGCTGAACGAAAGCGGAGAGCGGCGTACAGCACGGCGGCGGAGAAGGTAAAAGAAGCCACCCGCATCCCGGCCTCGGCAAACAGCAAGGCATATCGCTCGATCGTCTCGCGCCGGGCGATGCCCACCATGACCGCTGGACCGGGCCCGACGCGGGACCAATCGTAAACAACTTCCTCTTCTGGATACGGGTGGAGGGTGTCAATCTGCAGGCGAACGGCCGCTTCGAGGTCCCGGTCAGCCACGCCGGGTAGGGCCAGGTGACGAACAATCACCTCGTCCCGCGGCAACAGTACCGTGGCCGCCAGATGGCTGCCGCCAGCCGCTTTCAGAATACCGGCGTACTCGGCGCCCCACTCGCTGGCCGGGCGCTGCCGAAAACGGGGAATCGTGGCGGCCGCCAATACCCGGACCTGCCGGGGGCGGACCCGCGCCACCACGACCGAGAGGTCGTCGCCGTGGATTTCTATCCCGACTCCCGTCCCAATCGACAGCCATTTCCTGAGATCACTCGCAATCATGGCCATTCAATAGAGCTGGCTGGCGCCTGGTCGTACCACCGGAGAATCTGATAAGGCGGATTGATTCCATAGCCAAAGAATTTCACCGTGGCCGCCACCGAGCGTCTCAGCTCGGAAAGCTTCCCGTTCTGCAAACGGTAGCGGGCGGTGGACCGCAAGGTGTAAATGGAGCCGCCCCCGACAGTCAGTTTTCCTCCGCCCGGCCCGGCTAGAGCGCGAACCTGGTTCAGTTGATTTTTCAAAATCGGAACGCGCTGTCTCATCTTTACGATCTCGTTCACAGCAGCGGGCGGGATCCCGAGCGAGAGCATCAACGCCGGATCCACCGAATTCACGTCGAAGCGGTCGCGGGAACCGTAGACCGAGAGGCAATCCTTCAGCCCGCTCCGCCGCACCAGGCGGCCTCCGGGGCCCCGCACATAGCTGCCGTAGAACAACTCCGGCGTCATGCCTCTCACCAGCAACACCTCTTCTATCTCTTCAATGGACGCGTGGCGCGGCAGAAAAGACGGAACGCGGCTGAGATAATACTGATCGAAGGGGCCGAAGCCCGGAGCCGCGCGGGAGGACCGCCAATCGATGATGCCCCGGGCAATGTCCCGGGCGCGCGCCGGTTCCGCTCCGACGGCCACCAGCAAGGCGAACAGCTCTTGCTCGGAGGCGGTGTTCACATTCAGCTTGGAGGCTTCCGGAATAATCTCGACGATAGCGTCGCCGGTAGGAAATGGGAGGTAGAGCCGCGGAATGCCCGCCGCCCAATAACGGGGGGAACCATCCGGATTGCGGTAATTGGGGCCCCAAAGCATGTAGCAGATGGCCCGGTCGATCGCGCCGGTGGCTAGGTAATAGGTTCGGAGACCCTCGACCGCGGTCGCTGTGCGTTCGGTCTCCCCCCGGACCGTATTGGCTACCGAGAAAGCAATCGCAGAGAGGGCCGCCGTCAACCAGAGCACCGCCAGCAACGCGCTGCCGTGACGCCCGCCGGCCCGGAGCCGGGGCGTTGCTGGTCCGGAAGCCGCGTGCTCAATCCACATAGGCGAAAGCCGGGTTTTTGTTCACCCGCACCGGGGCCGTGAAACTCACCAGGGGCAACTGCGCCGCATCCGCGGCCAATGGCGCCATTTCCACGCGGATCGCCAGAGGGAACTCCGGGCGCGTCCACACCGGCACCCAGACTTTGCGGCGGGGCGGCGGGGCCGGCTCCTGGTACAGGAAACGGCAGAAGGCGAGCTTGTCGGCCAGCACAAACGACTGCGGCCCGATTTCGATCGGCCGGAACAAGGTGCCCGCTCCGCCGGGATCGGGCCCGAGGCACAGCCGGCCAGTGGAGGCCGGGCCGGTGTAAAGCAGCTCATTCACTACCAGGCGGACTCCCTCGTTGTTCTCACCGGGGATCACCTGGTACTCGAGAATCCGCGGATATCCCCGCGAAGCCTCGGCCAACGAATAACTGGAGACGAAACGCATGGATTGCGGCCGCCCCTCGAAAAACGGCCGCTTGACAGGCCCCGCGCCCGGCCCGGAACGGCAGTCCGCCATGGTGACGATCATCCCGGCGATCTGCTGCTCCAACGCCCGCCCGGCGCCGATGACGCGGCGATTGTTCATCAAGCGCGCGTTGGCCTTGTCCATGGCGTTCATGCCCACCCGCAGCGCCATGAGAATGCCCACGAACAGCAGGCTGACCAGGGAGATCGCGATCAGCAGTTCCATCAGCGTAACGCCGGCTTTCGATCCCGCTTTCATGGCTTGACCGGTGCGTAATTCATATCCGCGGGCTGGAGCACCCCGGCGCGGAAGGTTTCCAGGGTAAAGGTCCGGCGCTGCCCGGCGCTGAGCCACCAGACCTCCAACTGGATCCGGTCCAGCCCGAGTTGTCCGGGACCCGCGTTCGGCGCACGCTCGAAAGGGGTCACCCGGGCCCGCCAGCCGCCCTCAACGCCCACGATCGCGGGATCCCACTCGCCGCCGATCTCGGTGAGCTTGGGCAGGTTCGGGCGCGTAAGCAGGTCATCCATCGTGCGGCGGGCCATCAGCCGCACCCTGTCGTAGTCGGTCAGCCGGGCCGCGTTTTGCAAGGAAGTGGACAGGTTGGCCAGCAATCCCACCACGGCGAAAGCCATGATGACGGTGGCGACCAGAACCTCGAGCAGCGTGAAACCGCACCCTCGTCGATGTGTTTTCACCGTTCCACCTCGGGCACGCCGGTGATGGGGTTCACCCGGACAACGCGGGCCACCCCCCTCCGGTTCATAATCTCCAGGCCGAAGCGCGGCACCGTGCCGCCCGGGTACACCAAAAACCGACGCGACGCCTCAGCTTCGGCGGGGATCTCGGGCAGGACGCGGCGAATCGTCACCCCGTCGGGCAACGCGAGCGTGCGTTCGAACCCCGGCCGGGCCGTTCGCATCCGAAGCATGTTCCGGGCGGGGAAGATCTCCACTTCAACAACCTCCTGGAGCCGTTCGGCGCGGTTCAGCGCACCGTTTAAAAAGCTCACAATCGAATCCGTCGCCGAGGCGAGCCGCAACGAGTCGATGCCGGCGGTTACCGACGGGAAGACAATCCCGGCCAGCAACCCGATCAGGGTGACCACAATCAGCAACTCGATAAGGGTTACGCCTCGCTGTGCGGACATCGGCGTCTCTCCGGTCCTTCGCCGGCGCGGGATGAGCCGCGCTACTTGCTCTTCCAGCTCACAATGTCGGCCGCGATCCCTTCCCCGCCCGGTTTGCCGTCGGCTCCATAGCTGATGATCTCCGGCTCGAGGCCACCGTTCTCAGCGGGGAAGCGGTAGACGTACGCGTTACCCCAGGGATCGGTCGGGATCTCCTGGGGCAGGTAAGGACCCTGCCACTGGTTGACGCCTTCAGGCTTGGTGCGCAAGGCCTGCAAGCCCTGTTCGGTGGTCGGATAGAGTCCGGTATCCAGCTTGTAGGCACCCAGCGCGGTCATGAAGGAGTTGATTTGCGCCCGCGCCGCCGTAATGCGAGCCGTATCGCTCTTCTGGAGCATGCGGGGCGCCACCAGCGCCGCGAAGATCGCGATGATGGTCACCACGACCAGCATCTCGATCAGCGTGACGCCGGCTTGTCCGCGAAGTCTCTTGTTGTTCATCACTTATACCGCCACATCATTAATGCTGGTGATGGCCAGCAGAATACTTAACACGAGAAGGCCCACCATCACGCCCATCACAAGGATCACCAGCGGCTCGAACAGCGAGGTGAACCGCTTGATGGAGGCCCGGGTATCGGTTTCGTAGATGGCCGCCATGCGGCCGAACATCTGATCCAGCCGGCCGGTCTCCTCCCCGACGGTCAGTAGGTGGCCGGCCAACGGCGGGAACTGCCCGGTTCGCCGGAGCGGTCCGGCAATCCCTTCACCCCGCTTGACCCCCTGCGCCACGGACTCCAGCGACCCGGCGATTTTCCGGTTCCGAAGGATCGCCCCCGCGATCCCAATCGCCTGGACCAGCGGCACGCTGTGAGCCACCAGGGTGGACATTGCGCTGGCGAACCGCGCCGTCTCGGCTTTCCGCAGCGCCTCGCCGAGCAGCGGAATCCGGAGCCGGAAAGCGTCCCACTGCAGACGGCCGGTCGCGGTCTGGATGTACATTCGCAGGCCGACGGCGCCCAGAATGGCCGCCAGGATGCCGATCCAGCCGTAAAGCTGGACGAAACGGCTCGACTCGAGCAGGATCTTGGTGGGCAGCGGCATCTCCATCCGGGAGTTTTCGAATACCGCGGCGAACCGGGGCACCACGAAGTACATCAGCACCAGGATCGAAGCCAACCCGACCAGCGTCAACAGGGCGGGATAAATCATGGAGGAGATGATGTAGTTCCGCAATTCATCCCGCGTCTGCTCGAACTCGGCCAGGCGTTCGAACACCGAGGCCAACGACCCGCTCGCCTCGCCGGCCCGGACCATGTTGATATACAGGTCCGAGAAGTACTCGGGATGGCCCGCCAGGCTATCGGCCAGCGGCTTGCCGCCCTTCAGCACGCGGATCACATCGCCGAGCACGCTGCGGAAAGCCGGCCTCTCCGTCAATTCGCTGGCAATGGAGAGCGCGCGGTCCACGGGCACCCCGGCATTGAGCAGCGTCGAAAGCTCCTGGGTGAACAGCAACACGTCGCGGCGGCGGCCCCCGCCGCCCAGCGCGGGAAGCCGGAAGCGCGGCGATCCGCCGGGTTGCTGGCCCACGTATACGGGGGTCAATCCCTGTTTCCGCAGCTCCAGCGCCACCGATTTTTCCGTGGGCGCCGTCAGCGTACCGGTTCGGACCTTGCCGTCGGGCGCCACAGCCTTGAAATAGAAACTCCCCATCTCTCCCTGCTCGTTGCCCGCCGAACCCGGTCCGGCCGGGCCGGGCGAGCCGTTAAAACTCCTGCGTGACGCGCATCACCTCGTCGGCGGTCGTCACGCCGGAGCGCACTTTCAGCCAACCGTCCTCCCGCAGATTCCGCATGCCGTTCCGGCGGGCTGCCTCGGTGATCTCGGCCGCGTCGGCATTCGCCATGATCAGCTTGCGAATCTCGTCATTCAATTCCATCATCTCGAAAATCCCGACCCGCCCGGTGTAGCCCGTGCCAAAGCACCGTTCACAGCCGGCGCCACGGTACGTCTGAACCGTTTCGCCGTCGGGGGCGATGCGCGGCCCGTCCTCCCGCTTGCAAGAGGGGCAAATCACGCGCACCAGCCGCTGGGCCAGCACGGCCACCACCGAAGAGGTGATCAGGTAGTTCTCCACGCCCATGTCGGTCAGCCGCGTGATGGCGCTCGGGGCGTCGTTGGTGTGCAGCGTGGAATAGACGAAGTGGCCGGTCAGGGCCGCGCGGATGGCGATGTCGGCCGTCTCGCGGTCGCGGATTTCACCGACCATGATGACGTCCGGGTCCTGGCGGACAATGTGCCGCAACCCGGCGGCGAAGGTCAGCCCGATCTGCGTGTTTACGTGGATCTGGTTGATGCCCTCCATCTGGTACTCGACCGGATCCTCGATGGTAATGATCTTCTTGTCGGTCTGGTTGATGCGCTTCAGGGCCGAGTACAACGTCGTCGACTTGCCGGAACCGGTCGGCCCGGTGACCAGGAAAATCCCATGCGGCAGCGAAGTGAAGTGTTCCATGCGCTCCAGCATCTGCTTGTCAAAACCGAGCCGGTACAGGTCATAGAACTCGGATTGCGACCGGTCCAGCAGGCGCATCACCACGCTCTCGCCGTACAGCGTGGGGAGCGTGGAGACGCGGAGGTCCACTTCCCGGCCGAGCGTCTTGATCTTGATGCGGCCGTCCTGCGGCAGCCGGCGCTCAGCGATGTTGAGCCGGGCCATCAGCTTGACGCGGGATATCACGGCCGCCCGCAATTCCTTCGGCGGCGGGTCCTGGGGATACAGGATGCCGTCAATCCGATAGCGGACGCGGAACTCCTTTTCGAACGGCTCCAGGTGAATGTCGCTGGCGCGTTTTTCCACCGCCTGGGCGATCATGGCGTTCACCAGACGGATGACGGGCGCCTCGCTCGCCATGTCGCGCAGTTGTTCGAGATCCTCGGTGTGCTGCGCGCCGCCTTCCTCCAGGCTGACCGATTCCGGGGTTTCCGATTCCCCGTAGAACTTGTCGATGGCGTCCAGGATCTCCTGGTCCGGGGCCAGCGCCGGCTGCACCTTCATCCCGGTGACGTTCTCCACCACGGCGATCGTCTCGAAATCCAGCGGATCGGCCATCGCCACGGTGAGCATGGAATCCTGCATGGCCACCGGAATGCACCGGAACTGCCGCAAGAACTTGGGCGAGAGGCCCTCGGTTTCCGGCGTCACCGGCAGCGGGGACTCCACCGAGACCAGCGGCACCGACAACTGCTCGGCCAGCGCGGCCATCACGTCGCGCTGGGCCACGAATCCCAGGTCCACCAGGATCTTGCCGATCTTCTCGTCTCGTTCCTTCTGGATCTCAAGCGCCTTGTCGAGGTCCTCCGGCGTGATCAGCCGCCGCTCGATGAGCATCTCTCCCAAGCGCATGGCCTAGAACTCCTGGACGCGAATGGCGGCCTCGAGCCCGGCCGAATCCAGTTTCCCGGCTTCGAAGTCCAGCAAGGCCCGGCGCCGGGCCTCCATCAGGATCTGCGCCGGCAGCCCGCGGGAATCCTCCCAGTGAAACCGGAACAAGGACACCCCCACCGCGATGCGCTGCTCGCGCGGCACGCCTCGCAACGCAGTGGCTGAATCCACCATCATGGCCCGCATGATGCGCTTCAAATCCTCAAGCCGCTTCAGCTTCTTCTGCCGGAGTTGCTGAATCTGCTCCGGCGTGAATGCCGGGCGGAAAGGAGTGACGACCGCCGAGGCCACCAGGTTCACCTCCGACGTAAAAACCACCCCGTAATCTGGCAGGTACACGCCGCGAGTGTTCCCCAACAGCTCGAACGGATCGTTGAGGCTGTAACTCTGGATGCGGTGGTCGAATTTCTTTTCCAGCGCGGCCAGCGCCTCCCGGGTGACCACCGGCCTCGCTGCCACAGCCGCCCACGCCAGCGCCGCCACCAGCGCCGCGGCCAGGCTCCCGCGCTTCATCATTCACCTCCCCGGTACGCGCTGGCCAGGTACATCACGTTCATCCGTTTCCGGAGAACTTCGAAATTCTCCTGCACGGTGAGCAGGTCTTCCCGGCGTTCCATTTCGTAACGTTTTTCGGCGGCGGCCAGCAGCCTGGCGGTCTGCTCGGCCTGGCGCCGCTCACTGGCCGCCACCGCCTCTCGCACGGCGGCCTCCACCCGGCTGGCGACCTCCTTTTTCACCACCTGCTCCACAACCGCCTGATCCAGAGAGGCGCGCGGCGCCGGAGCCGGTTGCCAGAAAGCATGCACCAGGATCGCGAGGGACAACATCGCCGCCGAGGCGAAACCCAGGCGCGGCCCGGACCGCCAGAACCTTTGCCACCAGTTCGGCTCAAAGATCTTGTCGGAAACGAAGGCAATGCGCTTCGGGATCTCCTCATCCCGCACACTGAGCAACGCCGCCCGCGTCACCTGCAGCCGTTCCAGCTCTTCCCGGCACTGCTGACACCCGGCCAGATGCCCTGCGACCCGCTCACGGTCCGCAGCGGCCAGTTCGCCCAGCAAGTAGCCTTTCACGTCAAAGTCCGAACAACTCATTTCTCACCCCGCATGTTCACTGGAGCCAGTGTCTGCTTCAGAAGGTCGAGCGCCGTGTACACCCTGGATTTGATCGTCGAAACCGGACAATCAAGAATCCGGGCGATCTCGTCGAACTTGAATCCCTGGTACATCTTCAGCACCACGGCCTCCCGCTGCTCCGCCGTCAGCCGTTTCAGCGCGCCGGCCACCGCCAGGGAGGTTTCCATGGGCAGCATTCCTGGACCCGAAACCGGCCGCGCCGGCTCCGGGATCCCTTCGACCTCGGGCCGTTTCCGGCGGAGCAGCGAAAACGCCTCGTTGTGCGCGATCCGGAACAGCCAGGGGGCGAACCGGGACGGATCCTCCAGCTTCCTCAGGCCCTGGTAAGCCTTCAGGAACACCTCCTGGCTCAGATCCAGTGCGTCCTCGCGGTCGGCGACCAGGCGAAGCAGGTAGTTATAGACGCGCTTCTCCCAACGGGATACGAGCAGGTTGTAAGCCTCCACGTCTCCCCGGCACGCCTTGCCTACGAGGTCGCGGTCCTCAACCTCCCGAAAGATCAAGACTGGAGCTCCATTCCTTCGGTGTCACCATAACAGACGCCCGCGGGGTGCAAAAAGTCGGGCGCGGATACTCTGAGTGTAAATCCACCGGCACTGATGGTGTCAGCCGAGCGCCCGAGTTCTCCTTGTGAGGCTTGAACGTTCACCCGTCAAGCCAAATAACCGGGCAACCGGCCGTCGGATTCCCGGCAAGTAGTGGTGTGATATTATCCCAGGCGTGATTCCACGCCCCCGGAGACGGATTGATGTATCTGATGTATGTCGATGAGAGCGGTGACAGCGGCTTGCTGAATTCCCCGACCCGCTATTACGTTCTGACCGGTCTGGTTCTCCACGAACTCCGCTGGAAGGCTTCCCTGGACCGGTTGATCTCGTTCCGGAGAGTCATGCGGAACAAGTTCGGCCTCCACCTCCGGGAGGAATTTCATGCTTCCGCTTTTATCAATCACCCTGGAGAACTCGTCAGGATCAAGAGACACGACCGATTGGCAATGATCCGAGAGTTTGCGGACTTCTTGTCCCAACTGCAAGATTTGAATGTGATCAATGTGGTGATCGACAAGAAGGAAAAGCCTCCAGACTACGAAGTGTTCGAAATGGCCTGGAAGACGCTTATCCAAAGATTCGAAAACACAATCACCAGGCGGAACTTCCCCGGGCCCAAGAAGGCAACCGAGACAGGGCTCATCGTGTGCGATCACACGGAAGATAAGAAGTTGACCCACCTGGTTCGCCGCCTGCGCAGGTTCAACCCGGTCCCCCATCAGACAGAAACGTTCGGCGACGGATATCGAAACCTACCCCTCACCTCCCTGGTGGAAGATCCAAATTTCCGAGACTCCCGAGACTCGTATTTTGTTCAGGCCGCAGATACCGCGGCGTTTCTTCTTTACCAGCATCTCACCCCAAGCAGCTACATCCGCAAAAAGGCGGGGCACAACTACTTTTTTCGCCTATCCCCGATTCTGTGCCGCCATGCTTCTTCTACGGATCCATACGGGATTGTCTTTTTGTAGGCAACAAAAAAGAGGGCTTTCGCCCTCGGGTGGATCCTACTGGCCGGATGTGCCGGCGTTCAGATCCATTTCCAGAATACACCTTTTTTCAGTTCTGTCAAGTCTCCAGTCTCCAGCAGGCCTAGATTTCAGAAACGCCAGCGCCGACAGCCGTGGCACACTTCAGGGTCAAACACTTACGCCCACGGCACCTCAGGCGGCCAGCAGCCGCGAGAAATGCACGATGGTGGGATTTACCAGCCGCTT
>CAZXVW010000108.1:0-15209 GCA_964644025.1 uncultured Solibacteraceae bacterium
CCTCTGCCGGGTTGCGCCGAACGACGCAGTCTTTCACGGGGCGCCGGGATGGCCTCTTCGAATCCCCCCCGGAATTTACAGGCATATGCAGGCCGGCCTCGTTTCCGCCGATCCAGACTATCGGTGAGACTGACAGCGCCCGTCCTGATCCTTATATCATTGAGCGCCGCCGCGGCTGAGAAACCGGCGGATCCCTACCAAAAGGCCCGTGCTGCCATGGAAGCATCCGTGCGGACACAAAGGGAATCCGTCCGGCGGCAGGTGAACGCGGCGAAACCCGTCGAGGGATCGTTTTTTACGGTCCCCTGGCCGGATCCCTTGCCGGGGACCCTCGTTCCGATATCTCCGGCCCTGTCCGTGTCCGAGACTCCAGCCGGCTCAGTGGCAACCGCTGCTGCGGAGGACTGTGCGCCGATCCCGCCATCCCAACTCGAGGACTACATCGAGCAGGTCGCTGAAAGAGAAGGCTACACGCCGGACTTGCTGCGCGCCGTCATCAACCGGGAATCCGCCTTTCAGCCGTGCGCTGTGTCCAGAAAAGGAGCGCAAGGGTTGATGCAATTGATGCCACAGACCGCCGCTGCGCTCGGCGTGCGGAACCTGTTCGATCCAAAGCAGAACATCGACGCCGGCGCCCGCTACCTGGGAAAACTGCTCGCTCGCTACAGTGGCGACCTGGCCCTGGCTCTCGGCGCCTATAATGCGGGCCCCTCCCGTGTTGACTTCTACGAAGGGCTTCCCCCGATTCCGGAGACTATTGATTACGTCGCTGACATCATGAAGGCGCTCAGGGTGAAACCGTTGCCCTCCCCGCAAGGCGTCTCCGCCGGGCTCAGGTCGCCCTAATTGCCGGGGTAACCGGGCAGGGACTGAATCTCGCGAATCTGCCTGACGTGCCGTTCGGTGTGAGCGGAGATCAGCAAAAGCCACTGGTAAGCGTCCAGGTCCATTGAGTTCGGGCCCTTCATGAAGTGGTCTCGCAACTCGTCGTCGGTGTCCCGCACGTAGGCGATGGTGCGGTCACGGAGTTTCTTGAACTCGGCAATCAGTGCTTCTCTGTTGTTCCATTTACCGGCCGGCTCCAATGAGGATGGAGCCTCGGCCTTGATGCTGCGCTCTGCCATCACCCGGAGCACATCCTCATCCAGCGCCCTGTGCCTGGCGGTGTTTTTCTCCGGAGTCGCGGGCCCGGCCAGAATCTTCCCGGTAATGAGTTGAAACAGCGAGTCTTCGCTGAGCGTAATGTGCTCGGCACACTCAGCAATCGACCAGCGGTCCGGAGCGGGCTTGAATTTCCATTGGGCGCCGGAAAGCCCACTGATGGCGTCCAGGAACATTTTTCGGGTGGCGTGGAGAGAACTCATCGCCCTGTCCCGCTCGCCACGCGTGAGCGGCCCCGCGGCCATGGTCGCCGCTGCCAGCAATCCTGCCACGATCATCTTTTTCATCCGGAAAATTCTCCTCTTCCGTGAGCGCCCGGGGAATTCGCCCGCCAGGAGCGCACCGGCTGGCGGGCTGCCTCGCCGGAACCCCTCTAAACCTTATACCCGCTTCGGTCGATCACTCTCAAGGAGAGTTGCGCGTTTAAGGCTCGGACCAGCCATGGCAACACAGAAGCTAGCGGTATCGGATCGGTCGCCCGCTCACGAGGCCTCCGCGCGCTCGCCGTTGCTCTGGACCCCCACGGCCGGGGGCGCGAAACAGCCTTCTACCATTCTGATCGTCGACGGCGATGATATCAGCCGGAGGGTGCTTCGGGGTGTGCTCAAGGCGGCCCCCTACCGCCTGCTGGAAGCCTGCCGTCCTTCGGAAGCTCTGGCGATTCTCGAACGCGAAGATGTCGATCTCATCATTATCGACCTGGTAATGCCGGAGATCGATGGAGCCGAGCTTTGCCGGAGGATCAAGGCCAACCGCAGGACACAACTGGTTCCGATCCTGATGATCACCGATGTCGGCGGCAGCCACCATGAGGTCCAGGCCATTGCCGCCGGCGCCGATGAGTTTCTCACCCGGCCGCTGCAGCCCAGCGTGGTGCGTACCCGGATCCGCGCCATGTTGCGGCAGAAGGAGACGATTGATTCGCTCGAAGAGGCCGAGACGATTCTCTTCGCGCTGGCCCAGGCCGTGGAGGCTCGGGACAAGTACACCAGTGGCCATTGCCAGCGGCTTTCCCAGTACAGCGTCCTGCTGGGACAGGCCCTCGGCCTTCCCGAAGACCAGTTGCTGGCGCTGCACCGGGGAGGCTATCTCCATGACATCGGCAAAGTTGCCGTGCCGGATGCCATTTTGTTCAAGGAAGGATCTCTGAGCCGGCAGGAGTGGGAAGTGATGCAATCCCACACCGTCGTGGGCGAGGAGATCTGTCGCCCGATGAAAACGTTCGCGCCGGTGCTTCCGATCATCCGCCATCACCACGAGCGCTGGGACGGAAGCGGCTATCCGGACGGTCTCGCCGGCGAAGACATCCCGCTGCTGGCTCGCATCCTCCAGATCGCCGATATCTACGACGCGCTCACCTCCGCTCGCCCGTACAAGCCAGCCCACACCCCGGAGAAGGCGTTCCAAATCATGGAGGAGGAAGCTCGCCGCGGCTGGCGCGACGTGGAACTGCTTTCCCTGTTCCGCCAGATCTTCCCGCACGGCCCCGAGCCGGGCCCTCACCCAGACTTGCCGGACTGGACCGTCGGCTCCGCGATGTCCCGGTCCCTGGAAGCCATGCGCCGTCACCTTTCCAGCCCGGTCAGCAGCCCTGCCCCTTCTGAAAAAGACGGCCGGTGATTCATCCCGCCGGGCAAGCCCTCCGCCTTGCTGCACAATAGAAGAGAAGGACGGTGTGTTTTGTCATCTCGGCTCCTGCAGTTTTTCGACCGCTTCACCTGGCGGATGCCTTCCTTCCAGCAACTTTCCGCGGCCTACGAGTCGCTGCTGCGCGAGCGGGAAACGTTGCTTTCTCAGCGGGACGCGCTCGAGCGGGAGCGTGATGAACTCTCCGAGCACGCCCGCCGGCTCTCCGACGAAGCCGGCGCGCACCGGCGGCGGGAACGGGCCTGGGCCGCCGACAGGTCCGAACTGCTCCGGCAGCGAGACACCCTGGAGCGGGAGCGCGATGAGCTCTCCCGTCACGCCGCGCTCGCGGCCGCCAACCTCAGCGAGTCCCTCGAGCGCGAGCAGGCCCTCCGGCGGGAGGTGGAAACGCTCCGCTCTCAACGCGACGCTCTGGAGAGCGAGCGCGACCAGCTCAAGAACCACCTGGAAAGGCTCCGCGCCGACTATGACCGGATGACCGGTCTGCTCGGCGTCCCGCCGGGCCACTTCTATTCGCCTATCGTCAATCCGGAAGACCCTCACGTCCGCCGCGCCTGCGCCCGGGTCGCCGAAGGCGCTGACGAGACACTCGAAGCCATCCGTTGCGAGGAGGCAAACATCCTCGCCTGGTTCCAGCGCCTTGCCCGCCATAGTGGACGCTTCCCCTTCCCCGAACGCAAGGAACCCAGCTTTCGTTACTGGTTCGACAACCCCGCTTTTTCCGGGGCCGACGCGGTGATGCTGTTCGCCATGCTGTGCGAGCTGCGCCCGCGCCGCGTCATCGAGATCGGCGTGGGCTTCTCCTCCTGCCTGATCATGGACACCAACGATCGCTTTCTGGACGCCTCGGCCGAGCTGACCTTCGTCGACCCCCATCCGGAAACGCTCGACGCCCTGCTCGCCGGCGGCGACCCCTACCGCCGGTGCATTCGCCGCCAGCCTCTCCAGGATGTTCCGACGGCGCCGTTCGCCGCGCTCACCGGCGGCGACATCCTCTTCCTCGACTCTTCCCACGTTCTCAAAACCGGCAGCGACGTGAACGACTACCTGTTTCGAATTCTTCCCGCGTTGCGCGCCGGCGTGATGGTTCACGTCCATGACATCTTTTATCCGTTCGAGTACCCGCCCGCGTGGATCCAGCGGGAAAAGCGGTCCTGGAATGAGGCGTATGCCCTCCGGGCTTTCCTGCAGTACAACGACGCCTTTGAGGTCGTCCTGTTCAATAATTACCTGGGCCGGAAGCACGCCCGGCTCATCCGGGAGAAGGCGCCGCGCTGTGCCGGCAATGAAGGCGGCAGCCTCTGGCTACGGAAGATCCGGTGAGGCGGCCGTTGATCCGCCTGCTAATGAGGGCCCCGTCAGCGGTGTCCGGCACTGAGCGTACCGCTCTGTCCTCCGGTTCCGCCCCCCGCGGGCTCACTCGAGCACCAGCATCGCGCAGGCGCCGATCCGGTCCAGGTCGATCTCACCGTTTTCGTAAATCTTCAGGTCCTGGACGGGTTGCCCCGGGGCGTACAGCCGGGCCTTCTGGAACTTGTCGCGGAGGCGGACGGTGACGTTTTCCACCGGGTAATCAGAGTAGTTCACCAGGTGGAGGACAGTGGGGTTTCCCCCTGCTGCGGAGACGAGTTCGGAGCGCAGGCTGGCCACGTTGAACAGGCGCACCCCCAGGTTCTGCCGGCCGACGATGGAGTTGACCGCGCGCCAGATATCGTCCAGTTTCTCGACATCCTTCTCATCAACGGTGACCTGGTCTTTCCGCTGCGGCGGAAATGACCATCCCGGCGGCGCGGTGAGTAGCGTGCCCCCGGCGCGCGCGACCTGCTTGAGCAGTTCCCGCTGTTTCGGCGAAAGCGCCGCTGGGTTGATGTCCAGCGCCATGCGCGCTCCCGCAAGGGTTTCCGCACTGAGCTTTTCGGAAGGGATGACGCGCAGCGGCGTGTGACGGGCGGTCAGCATGTCCACGATCCCGTTCGACAGCAGCGCCCCGCTGGCAACGTCTTCGACAATGGCCAGTTCACCGCGGGGCCTCAACAAGCTCCACCCGCGGTGGTCCTCCCAGAACTTCAGGTGCGTCGTGATTTGGCCGAACGCCGCCCGCGCTTTCGGTTCCCCCTCCAGCAGGCGGCGGTTGAAGTCCTTGTCAAGGGCCACGATCCAGCGCGCGCCGACCATGGCCGCGTCGCCGATCGCCTGGAAATACTGAGCCAGCGGAATCACCCGGCCTTCCGGGGGGTAATTGCCCATCCAGACCGTGGCACTGGAGCTGGCGCGCACAAACCGCAGGAACCCGGTGTTCGTTTCGATCCATGGCGCGCCTGTCGGGGCGGCTTTCGCCGTCCCGTCCTCCAGTGTATGGATGCCGGGCCACAGTCCCTGGCAGGTGCCGAGGATCGGGGCGTCGCTGTGAAGGTTCATCTTGATGCGCGGCGGCAATTCCACCACCGCCAGCCCGGCCGCCTTCGCCCGCCGCCGCAGCCCCGCGCGGGAGCTGTCGTCGAAGGAACCTTCCAGCACGATCCCCGTGAAACCGGCGGCCTGCGCCTCGGCTGGCGCCCCAGCCGCGTCCTCGCCGCGCCGGATCACTCCCAGGGTTGCGATTCCGTGTTCCTTCGCCGTCTCGTTGAAATTCCTGGACCAGTGAGCCCGCTCCAGCAGAAGACAGTTGATGGGCGTGCCCCGGACGAGCTCCAGCGACGCCGGATCGGCCGAACTCCAGCGAGCCGGCACCCAGTCGGCCATGGCCGCCAGAATCAGCAATGCGATGAGCATGGTTTACTCTGATCCTTCCGGCGCCTCATCGTCAGCTTCCCCGGCGCCGGGGACATTTGGGTATGGCGTATCAAACCCCTTGCTATCCCACCACAGGATCCGGTTCAGCAGTTGCTGCGGAGCATCGTCCACGTCGGTGAAATTCATCGCCATGGACTGCCGGGCCGCCCGGCGTTGCTTGCCCCGCAACGCCTTGAGCGGCGGGTTCAGCTCATCCAGCTTCACCTTTGGCCGCAGGCACCGGTACGGCGTCAGGTCGGTTTCCGGCGTAAAGATGCTCGTCATCGCCCGGGCGCTCTTCAGGAACCGTGTGCGCGGTGGAATGCGGAAGATCTCCTGAATAGTGCGGACCATGCTGGTGTGGTTGTAATGGTTCGAGTCCAGTACGCCCCGGCGAATGTGGGGGCCGATGGCCAGGGCCACCGTGCGGTGGCCGTCAATGTGATCCACCCCGTTTTGCGCGTCATCCTCAACCACCAGAATCAGGCTGTGAGGCCAGAAGCGGCTCTTGGTGATGGCTTCTACGATGCGTCCCAGCGCCAGGTCGTTGTCGGCCACCATCGCCCGGGGCGTGGGCCAGCCGGGGCGGGTGCCCACGGTGTGATCACTGGTGAGCGTGATCACGTTCAGGTTCTCCATCTTCCCGCTCTTTTCCCGGCTGGCCAGCTCCTCGATGAAGACCTCCGCCCGAAGCTGATCGGTGATGTTCATGGCGTTGACCGGGTAGCGGGCGCACAGCAGCGGAGCGAGAACCGGCACGCCGCTGCGGCTGCCGACGGCGTCCCGCCATCTTCCTTCCTGGTACAGTTGCCAGTACTTGACCCAGTGCATCAGGTCGCTTTTATCAATGTCGACCAGCGCCTGGGTTTTCGGGTCGAACCGCGCCGGTAACGAAAACTCGCCGTAGACGCGCACGGTGAGTGGACGCCGCGCGCCTTGCCAGAAGAACCCTTCCGGCGAGACGGTGAACGCGTCGGCCATGTTCCAGGCGTAGCCGCGGGGAGCGGAGATGAGCGAACGCTCCACGTAGTCGCTGACGAAGCCCTGCATGAGCCACTGGTGACCCTCGAAGCTGATGGCGCCGCTGGCGTAAAAGTTATCCAGCAGCACGTACTGCTCGGCGAGCGCGTGATGATTCGGCGTCACGTCCCGCCCGTACATCACCAGCTTCGGATCCCGGTTGCCGCGCGGGATGTCTCCGAACACCTGGTCGTAGGTGCGGTTCTCCTTGATGATGAAGAAGACATACTTGATACCCAGCGAGTCCAGATTCTCCACTCCGCCCGCCGGTTCGAGGCGCGGGCTGTTGGCCGCCTGCACCTCCCGCGTGCCGGCCGCGAGCTGGGCCGCGGCCGGGGCGTGGAATGTCATCAGGGAACCTTCGTAGGCCTTCGAGTTGAACGTGCCCTTCTCGTCGGCGGTGTTGCCGACGCCTTTGATGTTCACCACGTGAACCGTCCCCTCCCGGTCCACCGCGATCGCCGAAGGAAACCAGCCGGTCGGAATGGAGCCGGCCAGGCGCCACCGGCTGCCGTCCCGCTGCAGAACGGCCACCGCGTTGTTGCCGCCGCAGGCTACGTAAAGGGACTTGCCGCCGGGAGCGAACGCGGCCGCGTTCGGCTGGCTGCCGATCACCCCCTCCGGCGAGGCCGGGATCGGCACGTCTTTCCGGACAAAGGTGCCGGTGTCGATCAGCGACACCGTATCGGAATGAGCATTGGTTACGGCAAGCGTCTTCTCGTCCGGGCTTAACGCCATACCCGCCGGAGCGCGCTCGACCGCCACCTCCCGGACCGCATAGGTCTGCGAGTCGATCACGCTCACGCTTCCGCTGGCGGTGGTTCCCGTCTCCGGATCCACCACCACATCGACGCCGGCGCTGGGCGCCACGGTGTCGCCCGCGGCAGGACGCCGCCCGCCCCGGTTGCTCACGAAGACCGGTCCTTTCCCGGAGGCGGCCACCACGGCGAACGGGGCCACACCGACCGGGATCTCTTTCTCAATGCGCTTCCGGTCCGCGTCGACCACGGCTACGGTGTTGCTCCGGTTGAGCGCCACCCACGCGCGCGCCCCGTCGCTGGAAAAAGCGATGCCAGCCGGTACCGGATGCCCGGCCAGCTCGATCCGCTGAGTTCCTGCCGGCTTGCCGAGCTCGGTCAGCTTCACCACCAGGATGCTATCCGGGCCGCTCCGGGTGGCCTCGCTCAACCAGAGCTCCCGGTCGCCCGGCCGGAAAGCGATGCCGGTGTAGGAAGTCGTGCGGGAGGAGACCTCGCCATACTGGACGCCGTTGGAAGCGTGCAGCAATTCCACTCCCCGGGAATTCAGTACTGCCAGCAGCCGCTCGCCGGAATCGAGCGCCAGGTCCACCGGCCGCCCGCGAATCAACTTCTGAACACCCCAGGGACGAAGCAACTGGTTCGTGGCCACCAGGTAGAAGCCGCCTTGCTGCCGGCCCATCAGCACATCGGACTTCAGCACGGGGAACAGTTCAGTCTCCTGAGAAACCACCACCGTCGCCGCGACGGCCAACAGCGCCAGGAAAAGCTTCAGCGCGGTCTTGTTGGAACGCATACCCAAAGTATAGTAAGGATCACGGCCGGCGCATCGGGCTGGCGTCTTTCGACGGGGCCCGCCGGATCCCGAGCCGGTATCCGCGTTACGATGAACGCTGATGGGCGATCCAGGCAATGGACCGATCGGCATCGCCGGAGCGGGTAGACTCGGCCCCGCTCTTGGGCGCCTGCTTCGGGAGGCCGGTGAGCCGGTAGTTGCGATCGCGAGCCGCGATCCCGGCCATGCCCGCCGGGGCGCGGCGTTTGTAGGCGGTGACGTCGCCGCGGCCGCCTACTCCGCCCTTCCCGGAATGGCTTCCCGTATCCTCATCGCGGTTTCCGACGAGGCCATCCCCGCGGTGGCTGGGATGCTGGCTGCGGCTGGAATGCGCGGCGTGGCACTCCATACCTGCGGCGCGCTGGGTCCGGCGGTGCTGGCCCCGCTCCCGCAGCGCGGCGTTTCCTGCGGCGTACTGCACCCGCTGCAAACCATCCCGAACGCCGAAAAGGGAATGACGGCGCTGCGGGGCATCGCCTGGGGAATCACCGCGGAAGGGCCGGCCGCGGAGTGGGCCGCGCGCATCGCCCGGTTACTGGGCGGCGCGGTGCTGCAAATCCCGGCCCCGGCGCGGCCTCTCTACCATGCCGCCGCCGTCATGGCGTGCAACTACCTGGTCAGCCTGATCGACGCCGCGACCACCGTGATGGAGGCCGCCGGCGTCCAGCAGGGAGCGGCGCTCGCGGCGCTCGCCCCGATCGTCGAGACGACGCGCCGCAACGTTTTCGACATGGGCCCGGCGCGCGCGCTCACCGGGCCGGTCCTCCGTGGGGACGCCGCCACTGTTCAGCGGCACCTGGAGGCGCTGGCGGGCCTTCCGAATACCGTGCGGGAATTGTACCGCGCCGCCGGGTTGCACACGCTAGCGATCGCCCGGCGGCGGGGTCTTGACGAAGACCGGATGCAGCGCGTCGAGCAGCAACTGTGCGACGCCGGCGCTTCGCGACAGCCGCCGCCCGCGATGCGCAACAATGGGGGGATAGATGGCTGAACTCACTCGGCGGATCCGGGTTACCGACATCAAGCAAAAGAAACAGCGCGGCGAGAAGATCGCCATGCTCACCGCTTACGATGCCACCATGGCCCGGCTGCTGGAGCGAGCCGGCATCGAGATCCTCCTGGTCGGCGATTCTCTCGGCATGGTCATCATGGGCGAGGAGACTACGATTCCCGTCACGCTGGAGGCCATGATCCATCACACGCGAGCCGTCACCCGCGGCGCCCGCAAGGCGCTGGTAGTGGCCGACATGCCGTTCATGACTTATGAGGCCACCGTCGCCGAGGCCGTGCGCAATGCCGCCCGGCTGGTCCAGGAAGGTGGCGCGGCGGCGGTGAAGATCGAGGGCGGGCGCGCTGTGCTCGAGGTGGCGCGGCGGCTGGTCGAGGTGGGAATCCCGGTGATGGGGCACCTCGGGCTGATCCCGCAGTCGATTCACCAGTTGGGCGGATTCGGCCGCCGGGCCCGGCACCGGGAGGAGGCGGAAAAGCTGGTCGAGGAGGCTGCGGAACTCGAGCAGGCCGGCGTCTTCGCCCTGGTGCTGGAGTCCATTCCGCCCGAGCTCGCCCGGCGGGTCACCGAACAGTTGCGCATCCCCACCATCGGCATCGGCGCCGGCCCGCACTGCGACGGTCAGGTGCTGGTCAGCTACGACGCCTTCGGGTTGTTCGACGAGTTCGTGCCCCCGTTTGTAAAACAGTACGCCAGGCTGGGAGAGCTGATGGTACGAGCCGCCGAGCAGTACGCCGAGGAGGTGCGGCAGGGAAAGTTCCCAACCACGTGATGCAACCCCGGCTCATTACCACGATTGAAGACCTCCGCCGCGCTCTGACCGCTCATCGCCAACGGGGTGCCTCCATTGGTCTTGTACCCACCATGGGGGCGCTGCACCAGGGCCATGGCAGTCTGATTGATGCCGCCCGCCGCGAGTGCGGCCTCGTGGTGGTCAGCATCTTCGTGAACCCGATCCAGTTCAATCAGGCTTCGGATTTCGAGAGCTACCCGCGGGCGCTGGACGCCGACCTGGAGTTCTGCCGGGTGCGTGGCGCGGACATCGTCTTCGCACCACCGGAGAAAGAAATGTACCCGGCGCCGCTGGACACTCATGTCGAGGTCAGCCGCCTCACCGATCATTTGTGCGGAGCCTTCCGCCCGGGTCATTTCCGCGGCGTCACCACCGTGGTGGCGAAGCTATTCAATATCGTCCAGCCGGACCGCGCCTATTTCGGGGAGAAAGACGCACAGCAGTTGGCTGTCATCCGGCGCATGGTGCGCGACTTGAATTTCCCGGTGAGGGTGGTTGGGGTGCCCATCGTGCGGGAGGCCGACGGGCTGGCCCTGAGTTCGCGAAACCAGCACCTCAGTCCGGCCGGGCGAAAAAAGGCCGCCGTACTGTACCGCGCGCTATGCCGGGCGGCCGAGCGGATCGATTCCGGAACGCGGGATTCGGCCGCGGTGATCGAGGCGGCGCGCAGCGTCCTGGCCACCGAACCCGAGGTTCGAGTGGAGTACTTGGAAGTCGTCGATGCCGAGCAAATGCAACCGGTCAGCGAGATCACCGGCCCGGTCCGGGTCGCCGTCGCGGCTTGGGTGGGCGATACCCGCCTGATCGATAACGTGCTCTGCCCGGCTCCGGCGCCGCCCCGCTGAGCGGCTCCCCTGGCGGTGGATTAGCTCCGCGCCCCGGACACGCTGACTTCACGCCCACCGCGATCGGCGGCCCAGCCGGCTCAAAACTGGTTTTTCCGTTTACGCCGGCGGCATGTTGAGGGATAATAGGTCTACTCTTTGGATGCTCTGGAAAGGAGGTCTGCCATGTCGGCAGTCAATCTCGCGTCTGGCGCCAGATCTTGGGTAGCGCTGGTGGCCTGCTATCTGGTGGCGGCGGGACCCGTCATCGGCGGCGCGGCCCAGCAGGCGCCGGCGAAACTGAACCTCGTGATCGTGGAGGGTGAGGGTGCGATCAACAATATTCGCCAGCGGACGGCCCGGGAACCGATCGTGCAAGTCGAGGACGAGAACCACCGGCCGGTGGCCGGCGCGACAGTGGTGTTTCTGTTGCCCAGCAGCGGCCCGGGCGGCAGCTTCCCCGGCGGCGCCCGCAGCCTGACCGTGGTGACCGGCAAGAACGGCCGCGCGGTAGCGAAGGGCTTCGTTCATAACGGCCAGGCCGGAAAATTTCAAATTCAGGTGAACGCCTCTTATCAGAATCTGACGGCGAGCACGACGATTCATCAGGCCAACGCCGTGCTGACCGCGGCTGCCGCCGGGGGTATCTCCGGGAAGCTGATTGCGATTCTGGCCATCGCCGGGGGCGCCGCGGCCGCCGCCGTCGCCGTTGCTTCTGGGGGGAAAAATGGTGGTACGTCGCCCGCGCCCGGGCCCTCGCCTACGATAATCACTCCGGGCACGCCGTCGGTCGGCGGGCCACCGTAATCAGCCGGAGCGTTTGAGGGAGCATCCATGCTTGAGGCACGATCTTTGGTGTTTATGTTCACCGCCGCCGGGTGCGGGCTGCTGCTGTCAGCGGGGCTGGCGGCGCAGGTGACGCGCGCCGAGCGCGGATACAGGGTCCGGCAGGTTGACCGGGACTTCTCCCGGATCCAGGCGCGGTTGATCCGGGGGCCGGTGCTGGGTTTTGTCTCGGTAAAGAAAGCCGGCGTCGCGCCGCTGTTGGGCGTTCCCGGCGCGGCGACGGTCGGTCCGGAAATCGGCGGTCTGCCGCCCTTCCGCGTGACGGCTTCCTCGGCCGCGGGACGCTATGTTTTGGGAACCGCTGGAGAGGAGGGCCAACTGTGGCTGGTGCGCGATCCCGCCGCGGCGCCCGCGGTGGCGCCGCTGGAAAGCGTCCCACCCGGGACCCGGCTCGTCGCGCTGAGTCCGCTGGGCGCGGCGGCGGCCCTGTATAGCCCCGCGGCGGGCGTTATCACCGTTCTCAGGAATCTTCCTCGTGCTCCGGTTGTCGCCTGGCGTGCTCGGCTGGAAACTCTGCCCGGCCCGGTTGGCGCCCTCGCAGTGAACGACGCCGGCAACCTGGTGCTGGCCGCGGCCGGCGAAGGCAGCGCGAGAACCATCGCTGTGCTGCGGCCAGGAAAAGCCTGGCGCTACCTGGCCGGCGCCGGCGCCCCGGTGAGCCTGGCTTTCCTGGTGAATCGCCCGGACGCCGTCTACGCTGACGGCGCCGCCAACCAGGTCTTCCTGGTCCGGGATCCGGGCGAAAGCGCAGCCATCCGTTTGCTCGCCGGTGAGGCCCACGGCGTTTCCTGCCCGGTCGCGGTGGCCGCTTCCGGCGACAACCGGCGCGTGGTGATCGCCAATTCCGACCCGGGCGGCGTCGTCGAGGTGAGCCTGGACGGCGCCGAGGCGATCTCGGTCGCTTGCCGGTGTTCGCCGGCGGGGCTGGAGAGGCTCACCGGCAACGCGGTCTTCCGGCTGAAAGAAGCCCCCGGATCGCCGGTTCACGTCTTCGACGGCGATACGCCGGCGCCGCGGGTGCTGGTTATTCCCCCGCGGAAGGCGCCGGGCGCGAATCACGGAGGTGAGAAGTGAATAAGGCGCTGAATCTCGCACTGATCGTAGCCGTGGCACTGGTTTTGAGCGCGTCGGCGACCGCCCAGACACCAGTGATCAATAGCCTCACACCCTCGTCGGTACTCGCTGGTTCCCCCCAATTCGACTTGATAGTGAACGGCGTAGGTTTCCAGCCGGATGGAGGCGCTACGGGGTATTTTGTCGGGTCAAAGGTTTACTGGCGTCCGGCAGCCGCGCAGCAACCGATCCAGTTGCCGACGACCTTCATGAGCACCACCCAGCTCGTCGCTACGGTAAGCGCCGATCTCGTGGCTACGGCGGGAACCGTTGATGTATGGGTCACGACAGTCTCGCTGGAAGCTGACTCGAATATCGTCACCTTCACCATAACTGAGAACCCTCTTTCTATCACCACCGCTTCCCCGTTGCAGTACGGCACGGTGGGACTCAACTACCTGGTTTCGTTCAAGGCCTCCGGCGGAACCCCGCCCTATACGTGGTTCCTGGTCGGCGGAACGCTGCCGCCAGGTCTGAACCTGGCCACTGACGGCGCGCTCATCGGCGTACCGACCCAAGCCGGTGGCTACCAGTTCACGGTGTCCGTCGTCGACGCCGCCCAATCCACCGAACAGAAGTCGTATTTGCTGAACATCCGGCCGGCGCTGGCCATTACGACCCCATCGCCGCTGCCGGACGCGGCCACCGGGACCGACTATTTCTTCGCTTTCACCGCCGTCGGCGGCACCCAGCCGTACCTGTGGCAGGTCACCGACGGTAATCTCCCGCCAGGCCTGGCTCTTTCCGGCGACGGCCGCATCACCGGCGTGCCGACGCAGACCGGCGCGTACGATTTCCAGGTGACGGTGACCGATTACGTCCAGTCCACCGCCGCCCAAACCTATCACCTCGCCGTTACCGCCGGCGTGACGATTACGACCCGTTCCCCGTTGCCGGACGGGACAGTGGGTGTGGCGTATTCGCAGCCGCTGGCCGCCAGCGGCGGGACGCCGCCATACCAGTGGAGCCTCGTGGATACCAGTCTCCCGCCTGGGCTTTCCCTGTCGCCGGCGGGCGTGGTTTCCGGTACCCCGACGCAAGCGGGCGGCTACCTGTTCACCGTCCGGGTTCGCGATCAGCGCCAGGCGGCCACCGTCAAGCAATTCGCGATCACCATCAACCCCGGCGGCGCGGTGCTGCGGATAACCACACAATCCCCCCTGCCCGCAGGCAATGTCGGCTCAGCTTACTCGCAGACGTTGGCCGCCACGGGGGGCAGTCCGCCCTACTCCTGGCAACGGATTGAAGGCGCACTGCCGCCCGGCTTGACGCTGGCCGCGAACGGAACCATCAGCGGCACGCCCACCCGGGCCGGCGCTTACACTTTCCAGGTGCGGGTGACCGACAGCGCCGAGGGCGTGGACGAGAAAGTCTTCCAGCTCACCATCAACCAGCCCGCGCTGGCAATCGTCACCAGCTCGCTGCCCGCGGCTACGCTTGGGGCCACCTATTCTCCATTTGCGTTGCAGGCTACCGGCGGAGCGCCACCGTACACGTGGTCGGTAACCGGCGGCGCGTTGCCCGGTGGGATGGCCATGAGCGCCGAGGGTGTTTTGAGCGGTACGCCGGCAGCGGCCGGAACCTACAACTTCCAGGCGCGAGTCGCCGACGTGGCCGGCGGGAGCGCATCGCGAAGCTTCACCCTGAATGTGGGGCTCCCGGCGATCACGGGCGTCTCGTTTCCCGGCTTGCCCGGGCAATCGGATCCCGCCCGGCAGCTCGGCTTGGCGGTTAACCTGGCCGCGCCGTACCCGTTGCCGCTCACCGGCCAGGCGACGCTTACCTTCACCCCCGATGCCGTGGTCCCAGTCGATGACCCGGCGGTGCAATTTTCCACCGGAGGCCGCAGCGTGAATTTCAGTGTCCCCTCCGGCCAGACGGAGGCGGGCTTCCCGGCCGGGGACATTGCCGTTCAGACCGGGAGCGTGGCCGGAACCATTACCGTGTCCGTGCGGCTTTGGGCCGGCAGCCAGGAGGTTACGCCATCGCCGGCCCCGTCGCGGCAAATTCAGATCGCCAGGGCCGCGCCCCTCATCACCTCGGTCCAGGTGGTGAGGACCGGCTCGGGGTTCGAGGTACACGTGATCGGGCTTTCCACGCCTCGCGAAGTTACGCAGGCGACGTTCCATTTCACGGCCTCGCCCCAGGCGAACCTGCAAACGACGCAGGTAACTCCTACCCAGGTGGGACAGGCCTTCTCGACCTGGTATCAGAGTGCTTCGTCGGCCGCTTTCGGAAGCGCGTTCGAATACGTTCAGCCGTTTACGATCAACGGCGACAGCAACGCTGTGGCTTCGGTCTCGGTGACATTGACCAATTCGCAGGGAACCTCGCAGAGCGCCAGCGCGCAATTCTGAGGCCCAGGCCAGTTTGTGGAATGGCGGGGACGACGAGACTCGAACTCGCGACCTCCGGCGTGACAGGCCGGCGT